>NZ_JBVJLD010000001.1:0-367173 GCF_055584905.1 Kitasatospora sp. NPDC088742
TGTAAGGGGTGGAGCTGACCGGTACTAATAGGCCGAGGGCTTGTCCTCAGTTGCTCGCGTCCACTGTGTTGTTCTGAAACAACGACCCCACCCCGTTTGGTCACGGGGGTGGTGCGGTTGACAGTTTCATAGTGTTTCGGTGGTCATAGCGTGAGGGAAACGCCCGGTTACATTCCGAACCCGGAAGCTAAGCCTCATAGCGCCGATGGTACTGCAGGGGGGACCCTGTGGGAGAGTAGGACGCCGCCGAACAATCATTCAAGAGAAGCCCCTCATCCTCAGGATGGGGGGCTTCTCTGTTGTATGGTCAGTCCGCACCGTTTTCGTACCGTACAGGGAGGCCCCCGCGTGGAGGTCCAGGAGACGCGCGTCCAGACCGACCGCGTCCTCACCATTCCCAACCTGCTGAGCATGGGCCGGCTGGTGGGCGTTCCGATCTTCCTGTGGCTGATTCTCTGGCCGGTGTTCGGGGGGCCCAACAACGACGGTTGGGCGATCGCGATCCTGATGCTGAGTGGGGTCAGCGACTACCTGGACGGGAAACTCGCCCGGCGGTGGGGGCAGATCAGCCGGCTCGGGCAGATCCTTGACCCGGCGGCGGACCGGCTGTACGTGCTGTCGACCCTGGTGGGTCTGACCTGGCGGGAGATCCTGCCCTGGTGGGTCACGGCGATCCTGCTGGCGCGGGAGGTGTTCGTGGGGCTCTGGTTGCTGGTGTTGGGCCGGTACGGGTACGGGCCGCTGCAGGTGGCCTTCCTGGGGAAGGCGGCGACCTTCAACCTGATGTACGCGTTTCCGCTGCTGCTCCTGGGCGTCGGTACCAGCTGGGTGGCCGATCCGGCCGCGGTGGTGAGTTGGGCGTTCATCTGGTGGGGCACGGTCCTCTACTGGTGGTCGGGCATCCTGTACGCCGTTCAGGCGCGTCAGTTGATCAGGGCGGAACGGGCCGTCGCGGCCTGACCGCGGAGAAGTGCGGTGCTCCGGAGGGGCGTGGGACGAGACGAGTCCCACGCCCCTCCGGTGCGTCGCGGGAGACTCAACGGGTAGAGATGCCTGCGGAACGGTTTGATGGAAGCCCGTGCAGGGGTTTTCCAGAGCCGCGAAGGAGGACGCACCCGAATGAAAGCCGTTGTGATGGCAGGGGGCGAGGGAACTCGCCTTCGCCCGATGACCTCGAGCATGCCCAAACCACTGCTGCCGGTGGCGAACCGCCCGATCATGGAGCACGTACTGAGGCTGCTGAAGCGACACGGCCTCTCGGACACCGTCGTCACCGTGCAGTTCCTCGCCTCCCTGGTGAAGAACTATTTCGGGGACGGCGAAGAACTGGGTATGCACCTCACCTATGCCAATGAGGAGGTCCCGCTCGGTACGGCCGGAAGCGTCAAGAACGCGGAGGACGCGCTCAGGGACGATTCGTTCCTGGTGATCTCCGGTGACGCGCTGACCGACTTCAACCTCACCGATCTGATCGAGTTCCACCGGAGCAAGGGCGCTCTGGTGACGGTCTGTCTGACCCGGGTGCCGAACCCGCTGGAGTTCGGGATCACCATCACCGACGAGGAGGGCCGGGTCGAGCGGTTCCTGGAGAAGCCGACGTGGGGGCAGGTCTTCTCGGACACCGTGAACACCGGGATCTACGTCATGGAGCCGGAGGTCTTCGACTACGTCGCGGCCGGCGAGGTGGTGGACTGGTCGAGCGACGTCTTCCCGCAGTTGCTCAAGGAGGGCAAGCCGGTCTTCGGCTACGTCGCCGAGGGCTACTGGGAGGACGTGGGCACCCACGAGAGCTACGGGAAGGCGCAGGCGGACGTCCTGGACGGGAAGGTCGACGTCGAGCTCGACGGCTTCGAGATCTCTCCCGGGGTGTGGATCGCCGAGGGGGCCGAGGTGGACCCGGAGGCGGTGCTGCGCGGGCCGCTGTACATCGGGGACTACGCCAAGGTCGAGGCCGGGGTGGAGCTGCGGGAGCACACCGTGCTGGGCTCCAACGTGGTCGTGAAGCGGGGCGCGTTCCTGCACAAGGCGGTGATCCACGACAACGTGTACATCGGGCCGCAGTCCAACCTGCGCGGCTGTGTGGTGGGCAAGAACACCGACGTGATGCGGGCCGCCCGGATCGAGGACGGGGCGGTGATCGGGGACGAGTGCCTGATCGGCGAGGAGTCGATCATCTCGGGCAACGTCCGGGTCTACCCGTTCAAGACCATCGAGGCCGGAGCCTTCGTCAACACCTCGGTGATCTGGGAGTCCCGGGGGCAGGAGCACCTCTTCGGGGTACGCGGCGTCTCCGGGATCCTCAACGTGGAGATCACCCCGGAGCTGGCCGTCCGGCTGGCCGGGGCGTACGCCACCACGCTGAAGAAGGGTGCCACCGTCACCATTGCGCGTGACCACTCGCGTGGTGCCCGGGCACTCAAACGGGCGATGATCTCTGCCCTCCAGACCAGTGCGATCGACGTCCGCGACCTGGAGAACGTGCCGCTGCCGGTGGCCCGGCAGCACACCGCACGGGGCAGTGCCGGCGGGATCTTCCTACGGACCTCGCCCGGGGTGCCGGACTCGCTGGACATCCTGTTCCTGGACGAGCGCGGGGCGGACCTGTCGCAGGCCGGGCAGCGAAAGCTGGACCGGGTGTACGCGCGGCAGGAGTACCGCCGGGCCTTCCCGGGCGAGATTGGGGACCTCAGCCACCCGGGCAGCGTCTTCGACTCGTACGCGGGGAACCTGCTGCGGGCGGTGGACACCAGGGGAGTCAGGGAGGCCGGGCTCAAGGTCGTGGTGGACGCCGCGCACGGCAGTGCCGGGCTGGTGCTGCCCTCGATCCTCGGGCGGCTCGGGGTGGAGGCGCTCACCGTCAGCGGCGGCCTGGACGAGGCGCGGCCGACGGAGGACGCGGAGGAGCGGCGGGCC
This sequence comes from Kitasatospora sp. NPDC088742, assembly GCF_055584905.1. Taxonomy (NCBI): domain Bacteria; kingdom Bacillati; phylum Actinomycetota; class Actinomycetes; order Kitasatosporales; family Streptomycetaceae; genus Kitasatospora; species Kitasatospora sp. NPDC088742. Next base: position 2,914 of record NZ_JBVJLD010000001.1, read on the forward strand.
GGGCTGGCCCGGCTGGGGGAGCTGGTCTCCTCCTCGCGCGCTGCCTTCGGGGTGCGGTTCGACCCGGTCGGCGAGCGGGTCTCCTTCGTGGACGAGCTCGGCCGGGTGATCGAGGACGACCGGGCACTGCTGGTGCTGCTGGACCTGGTCGCGGCCGAGCGGCGGAGCGGGCAGGTGGCGCTGCCGGTGACCACCACCCGGATCGCCGAGCAGGTGGCGGCGTACCACGGCACCCAGGTGATCTGGACGACCACCTCGCCGGACGACCTGGCCAAGGCGGCCTCGACCGACTCGACGATCTTCGGCGGGGACGGCCGCGGTGGTTTCGTGGTGCCGGAGTTCAGCGGCGTGCTGGACGGGGCCGCGGCCTTCGTGCGGCTGGTCGGGCTGGTGGCGCGGACCCAGTTGACGCTGAGTCAGATCGACGCGCGGATCCCGCAGGCGCACATCCAGCGGCGGGACATCGCCACGCCGTGGGCGGCCAAGGGCATGGTGATGCGCTCGGTGGTGGAGGCGGCGGGCAACCGGCGGCTGGACACCACCGACGGCGTTCGGGTGGTCGAGGCGGACGGGCGCTGGACGCTGGTGCTGCCGGACCCGGCCGAGGCCGTCACCCACCTGTGGGCGGAGGGCCCGGACGACGCGGCGACCCAGCAGCTGCTCGACGAGTGGGCGGCCGTGGTGGACGGCGCGGGGAGGTAGCGGGACGCGGTGACCGGGGCGGGCGGTGCGAACCGTCCGCCCCGGGACGTTCCGGCCACGATCAGGTGACCGATCGGGCAGTTCACGGCGGGGGGTGTGCGTTCACCCGGTCGGCGACATGGGACGATGTCTCGCATGCCAGCATCGCCGAGGCCGACCGACCGGGACGGACGCTACGCGCGCCCTGACGCCTCGATGTCCCTGCTGACCAGCGTCATGGACCACGGGTTGGACGAGGGCTACGCCGAGGCAGCCAAGGCCCGTGAGGGCCAGGGGCCGAGCCGGATGCCGACGGCGGTGAAGGGCAAGCTGGTGCTGGCCCTCGGCCTGGCGCTGGCCACCACCGTGGTGACCGTCGGGGCGGTGAACACCCAGCAGGCGGCGCCGACCCTGGCCCGCGAGCGGGACGCCCTGGTGCAGCGGGTGCAGGACGCCACCGGCTCGGCCGACCACATGCAGCAGCAGATCCAGGACCTCCGCGGGAAGGTGGAGCGGGCCCAGGGCCAGGCGCTGCAGAGCGACGGCGGCTCGGCGCTGGCCGAGCTGGCCACCCGTGCGGGCACCGCCGAGGCGGTCGGCCCCGGGTTCAAGCTGGTGCTGGAGGACGCCTCGGGCACCGGTGCCGGCGGCAGCGTCTCCGACCCGCGGCAGGCGGACGGTTTCTCCAACACCGGCCGGCTCCGCGACCGCGACCTCCAACTGGTCGTCAACGGCGTCTGGCGGGCCGGGGCGGAGGCCGTCGCGATCAACGGCCAGCGGCTCACCGAGCTCTCCGCGATCCGGGCGGCCGGCGACGCGGTGCTGGTCGACAACCGCCCGCTGGTGCCGCCGTACACCGTGCTGGCGATCGGTGACGGGGCCAAGTTCGGCCAGTCCTTCCAGGACGGCGAGGCCGGGCGGTACCTGAAGATCATTCAGGACAGCTACGGCATCAAGTCCACGCTCACCGTGCAGAAGAAGCTGACGGTGCCGGGCGCGCTCGGCATCACGCTGCGGTACGCGCAGCCCGACACCTCAGGAGCAGCTACCCCGTGATTGCCGTGCTGGGTCTCGTGATCGGCGTGGTCGCCGGTCTGATCGTGCAGCCCGAGGTGCCCGACGCCGTGGTGCCGTACCTGCCGATCGCGGTGGTGGCGGCGCTGGACGCGGTGTTCGGCGGCGTCCGGGCGATGCTGGACGGGATCTTCGACGACAAGGTCTTCGTGGTCTCCTTCCTCTCCAACGTGGTGGTGGCCGCGCTCATCGTGTACCTGGGCGACCAGCTGGGCGTGGGCTCGCAGCTCTCCACCGGTGTGGTGGTCGTGCTCGGCATCCGGATCTTCTCCAACGCCGCGGCGATCCGCCGGCACGTGTTCCGGGCCTGAGAGGGAGAGCGATGGCAGCGGAAGAGCAGAAGCCGGAGCCCGCTCCGGAGGAGCCGGAGCAGTCCGACACGCCCGAGCCGGCGGAGAAGGCGGACCAGCCGGTACCCGAGCCCGAGCCCGAGCCGGAGCCTGAGCCCGGGTTCGCGCCCGGACCGGAGCCCGAGGTCGCGGTGGACGAGAACACCCCGCGCCGGCGGCTGCGGACCGCGCTCTGGCCGCCACGCCTGTCGCGCGGTCAGCTCGTGGTGGCCACGCTGCTGTTGGTGCTCGGCTTCGCGCTGGCGGTGCAGGTGCGTTCGACCAACGACCACAGCCAGCTGCGCGGCGCCCGCCAGGAGGACCTGGTCCGCATCCTCGACGAACTGGACAGCCGTCAGCAGCGTCTCCAGCAGGAGAAGACGCAGCTGGAGCAGTCCCTGGCGCAGTTGGAGAACAGCTCCAACCAGGCCAAGGAGGCCCAGGAGCAGACCAGGAAGAAGGCGACGGAGCTCGGGGTGCTGGCGGGTACGGTCCGCGCGACCGGTCCGGGGATCGTGCTGACGATCGATGATCCCCAGCGGCAGGTGAAGGCCGATATGCTGCTGGACACCCTGCAGGAACTCCGAGCCGCAGGGGCGGAGGCGATTCAGATCAACGACGTGCGAGTGGTGGCCGGCAGCTACTTCACCGACAGCGGTGAGGACCGCGTGCAGGTGGACGGCAAGGTCCTGTCCGCCCCGTACCGGTTCACCGTGGTGGGGAACCCGCAGGATCTGACACCCGCGCTGAACATCCCCGGAGGGGTGGTGCGCAGCCTGGAGAAGCAGAAGGCGCGCGCGACCATCACCCAGGAGCAGAAGGTCGTGGTCGACGCGCTGGCCGCTCCGACGGTCCCTCAGTACGCCAAGCCGGCGGCGAAGTGACGGCCCGACCGACGTACGGTCCGTCAGTTCCGCACCGCCCCCGGTGCGGGCGTGGGCATCCCGGTCGGGGAGACTGGGGCCGAGCGCCCGTCCGAATCCGGCCGCGACACCGGCCGGTTGCCTGTCCGAACCGCACACCCTGCCCCGCGGGCGGGTCTGTCACACGCAAGGGGATTCGCCCGTGAGTCTGTTCTCGAAGCTGTTCGGCCGCAACAAGAACCGCGCTGCGGCGGTCGAGCAGCCCACCGCCCGCCACCGGGCGGACGAGTCCTCGGTGCCGGGGATGCGTCCCTCGCCGGAGTCGGCGGGGTACGCCGAGCGTCCGCTGTTCCGCGACGGTGGGCAGAATGCGGCGGCTTACGGCGCGTCGGTCGACCAGTCCGGCGCTCCGCGCATAGGTTTCCCGTCGGGACCCTCAACCTCTGGTGGAGGGTTCGCCCCGAACGACCCCTATGCCGGTCAGACCCTGCCGGGTGTGGACCTCCAGGAGGCTGTGAACATGGCTGGTGGTCCGTCCCCGTGTCCCCGTTGCGGGAACCAGAACCCCGCCACGGCACGCTTCTGCTCCAACTGCGGCAACCAGCTGCGCGGCGGCGCGCCGGAGCACTCGGCCGAGGTCACCTCGACGATCTCGATCCACGGCCTGGAGTCCTACGACCCCAACACCACGACCGGCACCGGCGCCACCCCGGCGCTCTCCGCCGACGTGCTGGCCGCGATCGACTCGCTGCCGCCGCACTCGGCGCTGCTGATCGTGCAGCGCGGCCCGAACTCGGGCAGCCGCTTCCTGCTGGACAAGGACGTCACCACGGCGGGCCGTCACCCCGAGGGCGACATCTTCCTCGACGACGTCACGGTCTCCCGCCGGCACGTGGAGTTCAGGCGCCACCCGGGCGGCTTCACCGTCGCCGACGTGGGCAGCCTGAACGGCACCTACGTGAACCGGGAGCGGATCGACGAAGTCCAGCTGGGCAACGGCGACGAGGTGCAGATCGGCAAGTACCGGCTGGTCTTCTTCGCCAGCCAGCACCGGGGGTACTGAGACCGCAAGGCCGTTGTCCGGGGGGACTGGATCCGACGTCGGCAGGAGCCCGTGTGACCACCCCTTCCACCACCGAGTCCTCGCCCGTTCCGGGTTCGCGCCGAGCGGGCGAGGTCAGGCGGCGCGGCGACGAACTGCTCAGTATCGGCGCGGTGCTGGCGTTCCTGCGGGACGACTTCCCCGAGGTCACCATCTCGAAGATCCGCTTCCTGGAGGCGGAGGGGCTGGTGGAGCCCCAGCGGACGCCCTCGGGCTACCGCAAGTTCAGCACCGCCGACCTGGACCGGCTGGCGTACGTGCTGCGGATGCAGCGCGACCACTACCTGCCGCTGCGGGTGATCCGCGAGCACCTGGACGCCATCGAGCGCGGCGAGGCGCCGCCGGCCCTCCCCGCGCCCGACAACCGGCCGGGCCCGGTGGAGGAGGCCGACCGCGAGCTGGTCGCGCTGCCGTCCGGCGGCGGGGTCCGGCTGGGCCGTGCCGAGCTGCTGGCGGCCGCCGAGGCGGGCGAGGCGGAGCTGACGGAGTGGGAGTCCTACGGGCTGATCGCCGCGGGGCCGGACGGCGGCTACGACGGCGAGGCGCTCCAGGTCGCCCGGCTGGTGGGCGAGTTGGGCCGGTTCGGGCTGGAGCCGCGGCACCTGCGGGCGATGAAGGCGGCGGCCGACCGCGAGGTGGCACTGGTGGACCAGGTGGTCGCGCCGCTGCGCCGGCACCGCAATCCGCAGACCCGGGCGCATGCCGAGGCGACGGCGCGGGAGCTGGCCACGCTCTCGGTGCGGCTGCACGCGGCGATGGTGCAGGCGGGGCTGAAGGCCCGCACGTAGTGGTTCGCGCAGTGAACGTTGTCCGTTCGTCCGGGCGCCGTCGACCGGCCGCTGAGCGGCTGCGCTTTCATATCCGGGACCGGGGCCATAGGGTTGCCAGTGTGAATGAGCTCGACGTCGTGGGTGTCCGGGTGGAGATGCCTTCCAATCAGCCGATCGTGCTGCTTCGGGAGGTCGGGGGAGATCGGTACCTGCCGATCTGGATCGGTCCTGGAGAGGCCACCGCGATCGCGTTCGCCCAGCAGGGGATGACGCCGGTCCGGCCGCTGACCCACGACCTGTTCAAGGACGTGCTGGAGGCGCTCGGCCAGGACCTGACCGAGGTCCGGATCAGTGATCTGCGGGACGGCGTGTTCTACGCCGACCTGGTGTTCTCCGGCGGGGTCGAGGTCAGCGCCCGGCCGTCCGACGCGATAGCGCTGGCGCTGCGCACCGGGACGCCGATCTTCGGCGCGGAGGAGGTGCTCGCCGAGGCGGGCATCGCGATCCCGGACGAGCAGGAGGACGAGGTCGAGAAGTTCCGTGAGTTCCTGGACCAGGTCTCGCCGGAGGACTTCGGTGGCCAGCAGTGACCGCTTTCTGACCGGGGGTCAGTAGCCCCCGGCCGGTCCGTTCCGCAAATCGGCTTTTGCCAAAGGGCGTTCGTCTACCCACACTAGGGGCACGAAAAACCACTCGGCCGGGTGACATGGTCCCGGTGCCCCGGCGTGGCGATCGTTGACGGGTCCTGGGCGACTGCCTACCGTCAGTTGTGGCTCCGGCGGCATGTGCCGCCGGCCATGACGGCCCATCACGACGGAGCGGACGGAGGTAGGCATGAGCGGCTCGGGCAACGGTGCGGACGGCACCGGCCAGTGCTCCGTGCACGTCCCGCGCTCCGCACGCACGGTGCTGGAGCGGTCCCGGGAGGGCCTGGAGCCCGGGGTGGAGCTGCCGCGGTTCGCGCGCTTCCCCGCGGTGCAGCCGGGCCAGCCGGCCATCGAGCGGCTGGCACCGACCTCGGCGCTGATCGGCTACCGCGGGCCGACGGCCTGCGCGGCGGCCGGCATCACCTACCGCCAGCTGGACTACTGGGCCCGTACGGGCCTGCTGGAGCCGAGCGTGCGGACGGCCTACCCGGCCAACGCGCAGCGGCTGTACAGCTTCCGGGACATCCTGCTGCTGAAGATCGTCAAGCGGCTGCTGGACACCGGCGTCTCGCTGCAGAACATCCGGATCGCGGTCGGCCACCTGCAGAGCGTGGACGAGGGCGACCTGGCCGGGCTGACCCTGATGTCCGACGGCGCCACGGTGTACGAGTGCACCTCGCCGCAGCAGGTGGTCGACCTGCTGAAGGGTGGTCAGGGCATGTTCGGCATCGCGGTCGGCGCCGTCCGGCAGGAGCTGGAGGGCACGCTCGGGCGGTTGCACGCCGAGCGGACCGACACCGGTGAGACGGTGGTCGGCTACGACCCGGGCGACGAGCTGGCGCAGCGGCGCAACCGGGCGGGCTGACCCGGCGTCACTCCCCGCGGACGACAAGGGGAGAACGCGAGTGCGAGCGGTGCGACGGACAGGACGGCTGGTGCGCCGAGGGGCGCTGCACGGACGGGCCGCGGTGGCCCGGCTGCTGCGGAGCCGGGCCACCCAGCGGCGGTGGTTCCAGACCCTGGTGGTGGCCTCCGTGCTCGGTCTGGTGCCGATGAGCTGGCTCTGGCTGGCGGCGGGTGACCGGGTCGGCACGGTGGCCGGGGCTCCGGCCGCGCCGGTGGGCGTGGTCTTCGGGGCCGGCCTCTTCGAGGGGAAGCCCTCGCCGTACCTGGCGCACCGGCTGGACGCGGCGGTGGAGCTGTACCGGCAGGAGAAGATCCAGGCGGTTCTGGTCACCGGGGACAACAGCCGCACCGAGTACGACGAGTCCACCGCGATGAAGACCTACCTGGTCGAGCACGGCGTGCCGGCCCACAAGGTGGTCGAGGACTACGCGGGCTTCGACACCTGGGACTCCTGCACCCGGGCCAAGCACGTCTTCCTGGTCGACCACGCGGTGCTGATCAGTCAGACCTTCCACGCCCGGCGGGCGCTGGCGCTCTGTCAGGCCGCCGGGATCGACTCCTACGCCGTGGGCGTGGACGAGGACCCGAACTCCACCTGGTACTACGGCGGGCTGCGGGAGATCCCGGGGGCGGCCAAGGCGGCCTTCGACGCCGCCCTGGAGCCGGACCCGACCTTCTGGGGGGACAAGGAGCACGGCGTCGGGGTCGCGGTGGCCGCGCCGCGCTGACCGGAGTTGTCGGTGGCGTGCGGGATGATCGGCGGGTGCGGTCGGTGCCTAGCATTCTCCACCTCGACATGGACGCCTTCTTCGCCGCGGTGGAGCAGGCGGCCAAGCCGAGCCTGCGCGGGAAGCCGGTGATCGTCGGCGGCCTCGGGGTGCGGGGCGTGGTCTCCACCGCCTCGTACGAGGCCCGCCGGTTCGGTGTGCACTCGGCGATGCCGATGGCCCAGGCCCGCCGGCTCTGCCCCAACGCGGCCTTCCTGAGCGGGCGCTACGACGCCTACCGGCAGGTCAGCGAGGTGGTGATGGCGCTGCTGCGGGAGCTCTCCCCGCTGGTCGAGCCGCTCAGCGTGGACGAGGCCTTCGTGGACTTGGAGGCCGGCCCGTACGGGCCGGCGCTGGCCGCGGCGGATCCGGCGGCGGGGGCGGAGATGGCGGTCGCGATCGCCACCGACCTGAGGGCCGACATCGCGGAGCGGACGGGCCTGACCGGCTCGGTCGGGCTGGCCGGCTCGAAGCTGATGGCCAAGATCGCCTCGGAGGAGGCCAAGCCGGACGGGCTGGTGCTGATCGGCGTCGGCCAGGAGCGGGCGGTGCTCTCCACCATGTCGGTGCGGGCGCTGCCCGGGATCGGCCCGGCCACCGAGCAGGTGCTGCGGCGGGCCGGGCTGACCACGGTGAAGGACCTGGCGGAGGCCGGCGAGGGCGAGCTGGTGCAGCTGCTCGGCCGGGCGCACGGGGCCGGGGTGCACCACATGGCGCTGGGCCTGGACGAGCGCCCGGTGGTCCCCGACCGGGACGCCAAGTCCGTCTCGGTCGAGGACACCTTCGAGGTGGACCTGGCCGACCGGGGCCGGGTGCTGCGCGAGATCGACGAACTGACGGTCCGTTGCGTCCGCCGCCTGCACGCCGCCGGGCGCTCGGGGCGGACGGTGGTGCTCAAGGTGCGGCGCTTCGACTTCTCCACCATCACCCGCTCCGAGACGCTGCGGTCCCCGACGGACGACGCGGTGGTGATCGCCGAGACGGCCCGGCGGCTGGCCCAGCAGGTGGACATCACCGGCGGGGTGCGGCTGCTCGGGGTCGGTGTGGCGCAGCTGGCCGACTTCACCCAGGAGGACCTGTTCGCGCAGGCCGAGCGGGAGGAGCGGGAGGCGGAGGCGGCCGGGGCGCCGGAGGCGGAGGTGCCGGAGGAGACGGCCGCGGCGGCGGTGGTGGTGCGGCAGTGGCGGCCGGGGCAGGACGTGACGCACGCTCAGCACGGGCCGGGGTGGGTGCAGGGGAGCGGGGTGGGGCGGGTGACGGTGCGCTTCGAGACGCCGCAGGGCGGGGTGGGCCGGGTGCGGACCTTCGCCGTGGACGATCCGGAGCTGGAGCCCTCGGGGCCGCTGCCGCTGCGGCCGGGGATGGCGCGGCCGGCCGAAGAGGATGAGGACGAGGGGGAATGACGACGGCCCCCGCACCGTGTCCATCGGTGCGGGGGCCATTCATCCTGCGGCCGCTCGTCCGGGCGTGATGCCCTCACGTACCGGCGGCGGCCGGAGCCCACCGGGCGTGACCCGTCCCTGAGCACGCCCGGTGGTGACGCCTCGTCAGGCGTCGGTCTTCACCAGCTCGGGCGAGGCGGCGGCCTCGACGGGAGCGGGGGTCTCCTTGATCCGGCGGATCGCGAACGGGACGGCGGCGGCCACCAGGCAGACGGCGGCGGCGACCCAGAACGCGTGCTTGTAGGCGTCCAGGGTGGGCAGCTGGACCGGGATCGGCAGCTTCATGGTGTCGCCGGTCAGGATCGCGGCCATCACGGCGGTGCCGATGGCGCCACCGACGGTGCGCAGCACCGCGTTCATGCCGTTGGCGATGCCGGACTGCTCGATCGGGACGGCGCCGTTGATGTAGGCGGGCATCGCCGCGTAGGCGAGGCCGACGCCGAGGCCGAAGACGGCGGAGGCGAAGTAGATGTCGCCCTCGGCGGAGTGACGCAGCGCCAGGTAGACCATGCCGGCCGAGCCGAGCAGGCCGCCGAGCACCAGCGGCAGGCGGGGGCCGCGGCGGGCGATCAGCAGCGCGCCGACCGGGGCGGCGACCATCGAGCCGAGCGCGGAGGGCAGCAGCATGACGCCGGCGTGCAGCACGGTGGCGGTGAAGCCGTAGTGGGCGAGCTTCTCCGGGGTCTGGGCGAAGTTGCTGATCACCATGAACGAGCCGTACATGCCGAAGCCGATCAGCAGGCCGGAGATGTTGGTGAACGCGACGGCCGGACGGGCCATCATCTTCATGTCGACCAGCGGGTGCTTGACCTTGACCTCGATGATCCCCCAGACCAGGGCGATCACGGCGGCGGCGGCGAACAGGCCCAGGGTGCGGTTGGAGGTCCAGCCCCAGGTGTTGCCCTGGGAGACCGCGATCAGCAGCGCGGAGAGCCAGCCGGCCAGGGTGAGTGCGCCGAGCGGGTCGGCGCCGCCGTTCTTGTCGATCACCGGGTCGGTCGGGACGCGCAGGGCGACCAGGGCGATGGCGACCAGGCCGAAGGCGAGGCCCATCCAGAAGATGGACTTGTAGTCCCAGTGCTCGAGGAGCAGGCCGGTGGCGACCAGGCCGAGGCCGGAGCCGACGCCCATCGAGGCGGAGATGGCCGCGACGCCGCCGGTGACCTTCTCCTTGGGGAGCTCGTCACGGACGATGCTGATCGCCAGCGGCAGCACGCCGCCGCCGGCGCCCTGGAGCACGCGGGCGACCACGAGCCAGGTGAACGAGTGGGTGCTGACCGCCAGCGCGGAGCCGGCGACCAGGCCGGCGAGCGAGACCAGCAGCATCGGCTTGCGGCCGCGGAGGTCGCCGAAGCGGCCGAGCAGCGGGGTCAGGACGGCGGCTGACAGCAGGTTCGCCGTCATGAGCCAGGTGATGCTGGAACCGGACACGTCCAGTTCGCGCGCCAGCGAGGGCAGGATCGGGACGACGGCGGTCTGCACCACGCTGAATGCCAGCATCGCCAGCACCAGGGCGGGGAGCACGCGCGTGCTGCTCGGCCTCACGGAAGCTTCCTTCAGTTGAAAGTCAAGGGACTGAAGTAACCATGACCGGAGATACTTCACTGTGTCAAATATTCTCTGGTGAAGCTTTGGCAAAGTGGTGCCCTGCCGGGCGGGCGGGGGTGGGGTGGGGAGGGGGTGAAGCTTGGGCGACGTGGTGCCCTGCTGGGCGGGCGGGGGTGAGGTGGGGAGGGGGTGAAGCTTGGGCGACGTGGTGCCCTGCTGGGCGGGCGAGGGTGAGGTGGGGAGGGGGTGAAGCTTGGGCGACGTGGTGCCCTGCTGGGCGGGCGGGGGTGAGGTGGGGAGGGGGTGAAGCTTGGGCGACGTGGTGCGGAGTGCGCCGAAGCCGCCCGGCATGGGGGTGCGGGGCGGCTTCGTGAGGGGGTGTCAGGAGGGGCGCAGGGGTTCGGGGCGGCCGGTGGTCTGGGGCGGCGGGGGAGTGTCGGGGGTGGTGGTGTCGTCGTGGATCTCGACCTGTTCGCGGCGGAGTTCCTCGTGGATGACGGCTTCCTCGGTGTAGCGCTCGACCACCAGGCGGACGCGTTCGACGGGGGCGAGGTACTTGCGGACCACCGGGCGTTCCTCCCGGAGGGTCACCTCCTCGACGGCCTCGGCGATCTCCTGTTCGCTGAGGGCGGCCCGTTCGGCCTCGGTGACGGGGACGCGTTCGACCCGGACCCGTTCCTTGACCACCGGGACCTTGCGTTCCACCGCCTCGGAGGTGACGTACTTGCGCAGTTTCGCGGTGCCCAGCACGTGCCACTCGGTGGTGACGTCGAGGCGCTCCTCGCGGCAGGTGATCTCGACCGGGCCGCTGGGGGCGTTGCCGGGGACGGTGGGGGTGGTGGGCTCGGCCGGCTTGGTGGTGACCGGGGCGGGGGGCATCTCGGTGGTGGCGGTGAAGGCCATCGGGGCGGCCGTCATGGTCGGGGCGGTGGTGGTCGCGTTCACGCTGCTGCTTTCCTTGCTGGTGGTGCCGATGGTGCCGAAGTCGAGGTCCTTGGCCGTGTCCGAGCCGTTGGTGGCGAGGGCGGCGGCCGCCACCGGGGCGGCGACGGGCGTGCCGGTCTCCAGGCCGTAGTAGCGGTAGAGCTGGAGTTCCTGCGCCGGGGAGAGGTGCTGGCCGACGCCGAAGTCGGGGGACTCCTTGATCAGCGACTTGTCGTAGGGGACCTTGAGCTCCTCGCCGGAGAACTCGCTGGTGGTCAGCGGGACGAACGCGTCCCGGCCGAAGATCCCGGTGCGGACGGCCGCCCACTCGGGTTCGCCGGTCGCGTCGTCGAGGTAGACCTCGTCGACGGTGCCGATCTTGTCACCGTTCCGGTCGACCGCCTTGTGCCCGATCAGGTCTCGCGGGTCGATGTCGGTCTGCACGCTGTCCTCCAGGGGCGAGGTACGAAAGCACCCCTGACACTCCGTCAGGGGGCGGTCGGCAGAACTGCCCGGCCGCACTTCACACGAAAAGCCATCTATCGGACGTCGGCCATTCGAACGCCGCCGTTGGGGAGGGGATGGGGCCGTTCGAGGGCGCGTCGCGGGCCGTGGGAGTGCGCCGGGGGCGCCCGTGATCTGCGGCGCGACCGCTGGTACCCTGGGCGCGACTGCCGAGCCCGCTCGGGAGAGTCCCCTCCGCTCCGGCGGAGAAGGGCGCCGAAGGAGCAAACCCTCCCCGGAATCTCTCAGGCATCCGTACCGTGCGGGGTAGGTCACTCTGGAAAGCAGGGCAGGACCGACGGCGAGGGAGCCGGCGGGCCCCACCCTCACCGACGGTGCAAGCCGACGGGCGGCCGCGGGCCGCCACGTGCGGGCGAAGCTCTCAGGTACAGATGACAGAGGGGGAGGCCTGACGGGTTCGTGCGTTCGAGGCCCCCGCTGTCCCACGGCGGCGATGGCCGACGGCGTGCGTACCCCCGCCGGTCCGTGACCAGGAGGCCTCGACCCCCATGAACGCCAAGCCGACCCTCACCGAGCTCGAACTCGCGAGCCCGTTCGAGAACCGTCACATCGGCCCCGACGCCGCCGCCCAGGAGAAGATGCTGGCGCAGGTCGGCTACGGCTCGCTGGACGAGCTCTCCGACGCCGCCGTGCCGGACGCCATCAAGAGCCTGACCGCCCTGGGCCTCCCCGCCGGCCGGAGCGAGGCCCAGGTGCTCGCCGAGCTGCGCGAGCTGGCCGACCGCAACACCGTCCTGCAGTCCATGATCGGCCTCGGCTACTACGGCACTTTCACCCCGCCGGTGATCCTGCGGAATGTGCTGGAGAACCCGTCCTGGTACACCGCCTACACCCCGTACCAGCCGGAGATCTCGCAGGGCCGCCTGGAAGCGCTGATCAACTTCCAGACCGTGGTCGCCGACCTGACCGGCCTGGACACCTCCGGCTCCTCGCTGCTCGACGAGGGCACCGCGGCCGCCGAGGCGATGTCGCTGGCCCGCCGGGTCACCAAGGTCAAGGGCGGCGTCTTCCTGGTCGACGCCGACACCCTGCCGCAGACCATCGCGGTGATCCAGACCCGCGCCGAGCCGACCGGTGTCGAGGTGGTCGTCGCCGACCTGTCCGCCGGCATCCCGGCCGAGACCGCCGAGCGCGGTGTCTTCGGCGTGCTGCTCCAGTACCCCGGTGCCTCCGGTGAGGTCCGCGACCTCGCCCCGGTGATCGAGCAGGCCCACGGCCTCGGCGCGGTCGTCGCGGTCGCCGCCGACCTGCTGGCCCTCACCCTGCTGAAGTCCCCGGGCTCGCTCGGCGCCGACATCGCCTGCGGCACCTCGCAGCGCCTCGGCGTCCCGATGGGCTTCGGCGGCCCGCACGCCGGCTACCTGGCCGTGAAGGCCGCGTACGCCCGGAACCTGCCCGGCCGCCTGGTCGGCGTCTCGGTGGACGCCGACGGCAACCGCGCCTACCGCCTGGCCCTGCAGACCCGCGAGCAGCACATCCGCCGCGAGAAGGCCACCTCCAACATCTGCACCGCCCAGGTGCTGCTGGCCGTCATGGCCTCGATGTACGCGGTCTACCACGGCCCGGACGGCCTGGCCGAGATCGCCCGCCGCACCCACCGCTACGCGGCCGCGCTGGCCGAGGGTCTGCGCGCCGGCGGCGTGGAGCTGACGGCCGGTCAGTTCTTCGACACCGTCACGGCGAAGGTCCCCGGCAAGGCCGCCGAGATCGCCGCCGCCGCGCGCGCCAACGGCGTGAACCTCTACCAGGCCGACGAGGACACCCTCTCGATCTCCTGCGACGAGACCACCACCCGCGAGCACCTGGCCGCCGTCTGGTCCGCCTTCGGCGTCACCGCCGAGGTCACCGAGACCGCCGACGCGCTGCCCGCCGCGCTGCTGCGCGAGGACGAGTACCTCACCCACCCGGTCTTCCACAGCCACCGCTCGGAGACCGCGATGCTGCGCTACCTGCGCCGCCTCTCGGACCGGGACTACGCGCTGGACCGCGGCATGATCCCGCTCGGCTCCTGCACCATGAAGCTCAACGCCACCACCGAGATGGAGCCGGTCACCTGGCCCGAGTTCGGCCAGCTGCACCCCTTCGCGCCGGTCGACCAGGCCGCGGGCTTCCTGTCGCTGATCCGCGGTCTGGAGCAGCAGCTGGTGGAGGTCACGGGATATGACGCCGTGTCGATCCAGCCGAACGCCGGTTCGCAGGGCGAGCTGGCCGGTCTGCTGGCGGTCCGGGCGTACCACCGGGCCAACGGCGACGTCGAGCGCGACGTGTGTCTGATCCCGTCGTCCGCGCACGGCACGAACGCCGCCTCCGCGGTGATGGCCGGGATGCGGGTCGTCGTGGTGAAGACCCTGCCGGACGGTGACGTGGACGTCGCCGACCTGAAGGCGAAGATCGAGCAGCACCGCGACCAGCTCTCGGTGCTGATGGTCACCTACCCGTCGACCCACGGCGTGTACGAGACCGAGATCACCGAGATCTGCGCGGCCGTGCACGAGGCCGGCGGCCAGGTGTACGTCGACGGCGCCAACCTCAACGCGCTGGTCGGCCTGGCCAAGCCCGGCAAGTTCGGCGCGGACGTCTCGCACCTGAACCTGCACAAGACCTTCTGCATCCCGCACGGCGGCGGCGGCCCGGGTGTCGGCCCGGTCGCGGTCCGCTCGCACCTGGCCCCGTACCTGCCGAACCACCCGCTCCAGCCGGAGGCCGGCCCGGCCACCGGCGTCGGCCCGATCTCGGCCGCCCCGTGGGGCTCGGCCGCGATCCTGCCGATCTCCTGGTCGTACGTCCGGCTGATGGGCGGCGAGGGCCTCAAGCGCGCCACCCAGGTCGCGGTGCTGAACGCCAACTACATCGCCAAGCGGCTCGCCCCGCACTTCCCGGTGCTCTACACCGGGCCGGGCGGGCTGGTCGCGCACGAGTGCATCATCGACCTGCGGCCGCTGTCGAAGGAGACGGGCGTGACGGTGGACGACATCGCCAAGCGCCTGATCGACTACGGCTTCCACGCTCCGACCATGTCGTTCCCGGTCGCGGGCACGCTGATGATCGAGCCGACCGAGTCGGAGGACCTGCACGAGATCGACCGCTTCTGCGACGCGATGATCGAGATCCGCGGCGAGATCGAGAAGGTCGGTTCGGGCGAGTGGGCGGCGGAGGACAACCCGCTGCGGAACGCTCCGCACACCGCCGCGACGCTGGCCGGTGAGTGGGAGCACCCGTACACCCGCCAGGAGGCGGTCTTCCCGGCGGGCGTCAACCCGGCGGACAAGTACTGGCCGCCGGTGAGCCGCATCGACGGTGCGTACGGTGACCGGAACCTGGTGTGCTCCTGCCCGCCGCTGGACGAGTACGGCAGCTGACGGGGTAGCGCCCCGCAGGGGAACGGCAGCACCTGCAACTGGCTGATGGTGAGTCAGTTGCAGGTGAGCCGCCTCCCGAAGCGCGCAGTTCCTCGCGCCCCTTGGCGTTTGCCCTGCCGCTGGATGTGCCGGTGCTGGCGCGCCCACGCGGCGGAGCCGCAGATCAGGCGGGGCCCCGCGCCCCTGGGCGCTGCCCTGCCGGGCCGTCAGGCGATGGCGAGCGGCCGGCGGGGGGCGATGATGCGGCCGTCGGGGAGGAGTTCGCCGGTGTCCTCGAAGAGGAGGACGCCGTTGCACAGGAGGCTCCAGCCCTGGTCGGGGTGGAACGCCATCGGGATGGCGGCCTCGCGGTCGGTGGACAGTGCGGACGGACACTCAGGCTGGTGCTGGCACATCGTCGTACCCTCGCTTCAGATTCCCCTGACCGGCCCAGGTGTGAACCGGCGCTCCGACGGGTAGGACTGACGACCCCCCGCGTCGGTTCCCAGTGTCGTCATCCCGAGGCCTTCCCGCAGCGATTTCGTGACATGCGCCACAAGCGGTGCCCAGGGATCACCCGTTCAGATGGAAAAAGGGCCACTGCCGCCTGACCGGAAGGTCGTGCGGCAGTGGCCCTTTCGGGTGAGTGGGCGTCAGGAGCGCCCGGCGGGCGCGAGCGGGCGGGCGAGGAGGGCGAGCAGGTCGGCCGCGGGGTAGACGCGGTGGGCGGTGATGCCGAGCGGGGCCGGGGCGAGGGGGATGAGGAGGTCCACCGAGGGGCCCGGGTCGGGGTGGTGGAGCCAGAGGGCGGTGGCGTAGTGGCCGGGGATGGAGAGCAGCCGGGGGTGGTGCAGGGTGCGGGCGGAGATGGCGATCTGGTGGGCCTGGCGCAGGGCGCGCAGGGTGGAATCCAGGTAGGGGCCGGCGGTGAAGTGCGAGAAGACGTGGAGCTGTTCGGCCGTCTCGGTGACTTCGGCGGCGGCCACGGGGCCGCCCAGGCCGGCTTCGATCAGGAACCGCCAGCCCGTCCGGCGGGCGCCCGCCAGGGGGGCGGCGGGCTCGTCGAGGACGTGCACCGCGAGCGGATGCGCGGGGTGCAGCCGCTCGTCCCCGCCCCCGTCCTCGCCGGTGGCGAGGGCGAGGGGCGCGAGCGGGCCGAGGGCTGACTCACAGTCGAGCGCGTCGAGGACGGCGCGCAGGGCGCTCGGCGGTGGCTGGGGGGTCTGCAGGGTCATGGTGGGTCGCCTCTCCGTGCTGGAAACGGCGTGCGAGTGCGGCATACCGGCTGGTGGGTCGGGGACCCGGGCCGTGTCCGGTTGGGCATGGTCGCTTGCGGGCGCGGGCCTGCCGTTCGAAGGAGCTTCGGGGCGGCGGGTGCCGGGCGGGAGCTGTGCGAATCCTGATCGAACGGATGCACAGGGTGACTTTCTTATCACATTCTGTACCCGGTGGCAAGTCGGGAATTGTCTGACGTATCGTCAGGAACCTTGTTCGGCAACCGCGTTCGAGCAGGAGGCTAGGGATCTTCGGGCTGGGCATGATGCAGGGACCGTTCGGCTAGGTGGAGGGGCACCCATGGGCGAGAAGGTCGTCGCGACGCGTGCGGAACTGTCGGACCGGCAGTTGTACCGGCGCAAGCTCCAGTCCTGTCTGGACGCGCTGGAGCGGATGCTGCGCGAGGGCCGGTTCGACCGTCCGAGGGCCATGGTGGGGCTGGAGATCGAGCTCAACCTGGCCGACGACCTGGGGCGTCCGGTGATGCGGAACGAACAGGTGCTCTCCTCGATCGCCTCGGGGGACTTCCAGACCGAGCTGGGCCAGTTCAACATCGAGCTGAACATCGCGCCCCGGCGCCTCACCGGCCACGTGCTGGACGAGCTGCGCGAGGAGATCGACACCGGGCTGCGGTACGCGGACCGCAAGGCCGAGGAGGTCGGGGCCCGGATCGTCATGGTGGGCATCCTGCCGACCCTGGACCTGGACCACACCGGGCTTGACGCGATGTCGCACAACGACCGGTACACCCTGCTCAGCGACCAGATACTGGCCGCCCGGGGCGAGGACATCGCGCTGGACATCGAGGGGGTGGAGCGGCTCAGCGTGGAGTCGGTCACGATGGTGGCCGAGGCCGCCGCCACCTCGCTGCAGCTCCACCTCCAGGTGACCCCGGAGCGGTTCGCCTCGGTGTGGAACGCGTCCCAGGCGATCGCCTCGGTACAGCTGGCGCTCGGTGCGAACTCGCCCTTCCTGTTCGGCCGCGAGCTCTGGCGGGAGACCAGGCCGGTGCTCTTCCAGCAGGCCTGTGACACCCGTTCGGCCGAGCTCAAGGCGCAGGGCGTGCGCCCCATCACCTGGTTCGGGGAGCGCTGGGTGAACTCCGCGCTGGAGCTCTTCGAGGAGAACCAGAAGTACTTCCCGGCCCTGCTGCCGATCTGCGACGACGAGGACCCGGTCAAGGTGCTGGCCTCTGGCGGCATCCCGAGGCTGGCCGAGATGCGGCTGCACAACGGCACCATCTACCGGTGGAACCGGCCGGTCTACGACGTCGCCGGCGGCGTGCCGCACCTGCGGGTGGAGAACCGCTGTCTGCCGGCCGGGCCGACGGTGGTGGACACCCTGGCCAACGCGGCCTTCTACTACGGACTGGTCCGGGTGCTGGCCGAACAGCCCAGGCCGATCTGGACCAGGCTGGCCTTCGAGCAGGCCGACGAGAACTTCCACGGCGCCGCTCGGTACGGCATCGACACCGTGCTGCAGTGGCCGAAGTCCGGCCGCGGCGCCCGGGGCACCGTACCGGTGGCCGCCACCGAGCTGGTGCTGAACGAGCTGCTCCCGATGGCCCGTCAGGGCCTGGACGACTGGGGCGTGGAGCCGGGGGACAGGGACCGCTACCTCGGCATCATCGAGCAGCGCTGCCTGCGCAGGACCAACGGCGCGGCCTGGCAGGCGGCCACCGTGCACCGCCTGCGCGACCACTACGGGATGGACCGCGGCTCGGCCATCGCGGCCATGACGCGCCGTTACATGGAGCACTCCCGCACCGGCGAGCCGGTCCACACCTGGCCGGTCGGCTGACCGCTCCTGGCGGGCCGTCAGGTTGTCCAGACAATCTCGTCCCCGGCCCGTCACGTGATCATTGTTGTCTGTACACCTCGGCCGCTTAGACATGGGCGGGTCCGGGCCGGAACGCGGCCGGGAGCCGAACGAGGAGCACCCCCTGATGAGTCCCGAAGTCTCGCGCCGCACCCTGCTCGGCGGCGCGGCCGCGGCCGCCGTGCTGTCCGCCCTGCCGCTCAGCGTCCGGGAGGCGCTGGCCGCCCCGGCGAAGCCGGGGAAGCTGGCGGACGTCCAGCACGTGGTGGTGCTGATGCAGGAGAACCGGGCCTTCGACCACTACTTCGGCACCCTGCCCGGGGTGCGCGGCTTCGGGGACCGGGCGGCCGTGCGCGGGGTCAACGGCCGCTCGGTGCTGCACCAGCCGGACTCCTCCCGGAAGGAGGGGTACCTGGCGCCGTTCCCGATGAACGCCGCGCACACCAACGCCTACCAGCAGGGCGCCCCGGCCTTCGGCTTCGTGGACTCGATGAAGGCGTGGAACGACGGCCTGGCCGACGGCGCCGTCTCCCGCCGCTCCTCCGGCTGGCTGGGCCAGGGCTACTACGAGCCCGCCGACATGCCGTTCTACTCGGCCCTCGCCTCGGTCTTCACCACCTGCGACCACTACTTCGCCTCGGTGCAGTGCAACACCAACACCAACCGCGACCACTTCATGACCGGCACCAGCGGCGGCACCGTCCGGGACGTCCCGGTGACGGACAACACCGAGATCCCCGGCGGCTACGAGTGGACCACCTACGCCGAGCGGCTGCAGGCGGCCGGGATCAGCTGGAGGACCTACCAGGCGCTGGACAACTTCGACGACAACGCGCTGGCCTGGTTCGCCGCCTTCCAGAAGGCCGGGCCCGGCGAGGAGCTGTACGAGCGCGGCCTGCGGATGGTCGGCGACCCGGCGAAGAAGGGTGACCCCTTCGCCATGGGCGACGCCCTGGTGGAGGCCTTCACCGCCGACGTGCGGGCCGACCGGCTGCCGCAGGTCTCCTGGCTGGTCGCCCCCGCCGCGCTCTCCGAGCACGCCAACTACGCGCCGCCGAACGGCGAGCACCTGACGGCCCGGCTGCTCTCCGCGCTGGCCGCCGAGCCCGAGGTCTGGGCCAAGACCGTCTTCATCCTCAACTACGACGAGCACGGCGGCTTCTTCGACCACCTGCTGCCCCCGGTGCCGCCGCTGGCCGGCGGGCGCGGCGCCTCCACCGTGCCGGTGGACGGCGAGGTGGTGGTGCGGGTGAGCAAGGGCGGCTCGACCTACCACCGGGTGGTCGGCCAGGACGGCCGGTACCGGGTGAAGGCCGCGGACGGTTCGCTGACCTGGGCCGACGTGCTGCCGGCCGGGGAGAGGCTCGAGTCCGGCCCGTACCCGATGGGGCTGGGCGTGCGGGTGCCGATGGTGGTGGTCTCGCCCTGGACCCGGGGCGGCGTGGTGGACTCCACCGTCTACGACCACACCTCGGTGCTGCGCTTCCTGGAGAAGCGCTTCGGCGTGGCCGAGCCCAACATCAGCCCCTGGCGGCGGGCCGTCACCGGTGACCTGACCTCGGTCTTCGACTTCTCCGGCGAGGACCCGGTCTGGCCGCAGCTGCCCGACACCAGCGGCAACCGCCAGAAGGTCACCGACACCGGCAAGCTCCCGGCCCCGATCGTGCCCAGCCCGCAGCGGACGCCCCGTCAGCAGGCCGGCACCCGCACCGCGCGCCCGACCCCGTACGACCTCAAGCTGAAGCCGAGGGTGAGGGACGGTCAGCTCACGCTGGACCTGGCCAACCACGGCAGGCAGGGCGCGGTGTTCGCCGCCTACCCCGCGCCCGGCGCGGCGCCCCGGCACTACACGGTGGGAGCCAAGGAGAAGCTCTCGGACAGCTGGCCGGTCGGCCCCGAGGGCTACGACCTGCGGGTGCACGGGCCCAACGGCGCGCTCTGGCACCTGCGCGGCGACGCGGCCGCCCCGTACGAGGTCGAGCTGTTCCCTGAGTCCGGCGCCGAGCGGGTGCTGGAGTTCCACCTGGTCAACCGGTCGAGGAGCCCGCAGACCTTCCTGATCGGCGACCTGGCGTACGGCGGCGGCGTCCAGGAGGTCCGGATCACCGGGCAGGACACCCGGCCGGTGCGGGTCAAGGTCGGCCGCGAGGGCTGGTACGACGTGGCGGTGGGCGTGCAGGGCGACCTGACGTTCCGTCGGCGCTACGCCGGGCGGATGCCCGGGCGGGAGCAGGGCGTCACCGACCCGGCGATGGGCCTGGCGGACGCGCTCGTCCTGGACGTGGCGCTGGGCGCGGCCTCGGCCACCATCGACGAGGCGATCGTGCTGCCGGGCCGGCCGGCCCGGGTGAAGGCCGCCTTCACGGCGGCCTCGGCACTGACCGGGCTGGAGGCCCGGCCGGTGGTCCCGCCGGGCTGGACCGTCCGGGAGGTGACCGCCGCCCCGGCCTCGCTGGCCGAGGGCGCCACCGCCACCGCCGAGTGGGAGGTGCAGCCGCCGGCCGTGCTGCCGGACGGCGCCGCGCACCGCCTGCTGGTCACGGCCCGGGCCCGCTCCGGCCAGCGGTTCGTGCTGGCCGACGGCGAACTGGCCGCCCGCACCGCCCCGGTGATGACCGGTCACCTGCTGGACCAGGACTTCGAGGAGCTGGCCCCGCTGCTCGCCCCGGTCGGCACCGTCTCCGGCTGGACGGCCCAGGCACCGAAGGGCTGGTCGGTGGTCAACGCGCCGGGCATGCCGCAGGGCACCGTCCGGCTCCAGGGCTGGACCTTCCACACCAAGCGGGCCTGGTCCAACCCGGCCGGGCAGGACCGCGGCAACTTCACCCGGGGCCTGGGCGTGCTGGCCGTCGCCGACCCGGACGACTGGGACGACACCGGCGCGCCCTCGGGCAAGGGGAAGTTCGACTCCACCCTGGTCTCCCCGGCGGTGGCGATCCCGGCGGGCGTGGGCACGCTGCACCTGGGCTTCGACTCGCACTACCGGCAGGAGGCGCCGCAGAAGGCGGCGGTGACGGCCGTCTTCGACACCGGGCAGGAGACCCGGCTGGTCTTCTACAGCTCGGACGCGAGCGGGAACGACAACGCCGGCAAGGACGTGCAGAACAGCTTCGTGGCGCGGCAGTTCGCCGTCCCGGCGGGGGCGGGCTCGGTGACGCTGAAGTTCCGGATGTACGACGCGGGCAACAACTGGTTCTGGGCGGTCGACCACGTCCGCCTGGACCGGGCGCCGATCAAGGGCTGACCCGGTCTCGGAACGGTGTGCGAGGATGATCGACCCGGCCGCCCGGCCGGGTCGGTCGTTCCTCGTGGGAGTCATGGTGACTGCGGTGTCCACCCCGCCCGAGACCGCCGGCACCTCCCGGCGGCTGCTCGGGATCGAGCTGCTGGTGGTGCTCGGGCTCTCCTTCGGGATGAGCGGGCTCGGTGCCCTGATCAGCTTCGTGGGCTCCCTCACCGAGCCGGCCGAACTGGCCAAGCAGGTCGCCACCCTGAACGGCTCGCGCGCCCCCGGCCGCCCCTGGCTGGACCTGGCCTGGCAGCTCTACTACATCCTGCGCGGCCTGATGCCGGTGGCGCTGGTCGGCTACCTGCTGGTCCGCGAGGGCTTCTCGCTGCGGGTGCTCGGCTTCGACCTGCGCGAGAAGCTCCGGGACGTCGGGCGCGGCACGGCCGTGGCCGCCGCGATCGGCGGCTCCGGCCTGCTGCTCTACCTGGCCTCCCAGGCGGCCGGGTTCAACCTCACCGTGGCGCCGTCCGGGCTGCCCGAGGTGTGGTGGCGGGTGCCGGTGCTGATCGGCTCGGCCTGGCAGAACTCGATCGCCGAGGAGGTGATCGTGCTGGGCTTCCTGCTGCGCCGCACCGGGCAGTTGGGGTGGAGCTGGCCCGCGATGGTGGTCACCAGCTCGGTGCTGCGCGGCTCGTACCACCTGTACCAGGGCGTCGGCGGGCTGGTCGGGAACA
The DNA here is from genome assembly GCF_055584905.1 of Kitasatospora sp. NPDC088742. NCBI lineage: Bacteria > Bacillati > Actinomycetota > Actinomycetes > Kitasatosporales > Streptomycetaceae > Kitasatospora > Kitasatospora sp. NPDC088742. Next base: position 24,886 of record NZ_JBVJLD010000001.1, read on the forward strand.
TCGTGATGGGCGTGGTCTTCTGCCTGCTGTACCGGCGGTGGGGGCGGGTGATGCCGCTGGTGGTGGCGCACGCGCTGATCGACACGGTGGCCTTCGTCGGGTACGCGCTGCTGGCGGGGCACGTGAGCTGGCTGCCGACGGGGTGACGGCCCGTCAGGCGCAGGACAGGCCGAGCCGCTGGGCCACCGGGGGCCGGCGCAGGAGGCGGTCCACGTGGTGGCGCTCCAGGCCCTGGCCCGGGTCGATGCGCAGCAGCAGCCTGTCCCGGCGCAGCGCCGAGCGGCGGGTGAGCGAGCCGGGGATCACGTCGTCGATCCAGGCGAATGGCCGCCCGGCCGCGTAGCGCAGCAGCGGGGCCCACTTGTGAGCCGCTATCAGGTCGAGCACCGGCACCTTGGGGTCGTCCGGCCGGGCCACGTACCCGGAGAAGTGCACCACGGGGAGCGGGGGGAGGCCGAGGACCGGGGCGATGTGCTCGTTGGCGTGGTCCTCCCAGGTGGTGGCCCAGCAGAGGTCGTACGTCTGCGAGAGTTCGCGCAGCCAGTCGCCGTGGCGGGCGGAGAGCAGCACGGCGTAGCCGAACAGCGTGTGGGTGTCGAAGTCCGCGTCCGGATGCGGGCAGACGGGGTTGAGGACGCCGTCGACGTCCAGGAACAGCAGTGGCTTCGGCAAGTGGGCTCCCCCCAGGTGACTCCTGTCACATGGTCGGACGAACGAGGCCCGGGGACGGTTGCGCGGCGTCAGGAGGAAGTGACGGTCAGTCGTTCCGGAACGGCGGCCAGGGCGGGGGCGCGGCGCAGCCGGCGCACCTGGGGTTCGGCCAGCACGCCGACGGCGAGGGCGGTCGTGGAGACGGCGCAGAGCCAGAGCGCGCTGTCCATGCCGAGGCCCGCCGCGAGCGGTCCGGCCAGGGCGGTGCCGACGGGGGCGAGCGCGATCGAGCCGAAGTAGTCGTAGGCGGAGACCCGGGAGAACAGCTCGGCCGGGACCTCCTGCTGGAGGGCGACCATCCAGTTGACGCCGAAGACGGTGATGCCGACGCCGCTGGTGAACATCGCGGCGCAGAGCACCGGCAGCGGGGCGTGGAGCGCGAGCGCGTAGGCGGGGACGGCGAACAGGAAGACGCCGTGGTTGCCCGTGAGCAGGATGCGGGCCGGCTGCCAACGGACCATCAGGAAGCCGGAGAGGAACAGTCCGGCGGAGAAGGCGGCGAGGGCCAGGCCCCAGGCGTCGGCCCCGCCGAGGCGCTCCTTGGCGACCACGGGGCCGTAGACCGACTCGACGGCGCCGAGGCAGGCGTTGACCAGGGAGAACTGGAGGACGACCGCCCAGAGCCAGCGGCGGGAGGCGAACTCGCGCCAGCCCTCGCGCAGGGCCTGCACCATGCCGCTCTCCTCGGCGGGGGTGGTCGGGGCCTCCAGGTCGAGGAGCAGGCGGAGCGCGGCGGCGAGGGTGAAGCCGGCCGCGTCCACGGCCAGCACCCAGCCGGGGCCGATCGCGGTGACCAGGACGCCGCCGAGGGCCGCGCCGGCGATCTGACTGCCGTTCAGGGCCATCCGGAAGAGGGCGAAGGCGCGGGCGGCGTGCTCCTTGGCCACCGACTCCATGATCATGCCCTCGGAGGCGGGCGCGTAGAACGCCTGGCCCGCGCCGCCGGCGGCGGAGAGCGCGATCAGCTGCCAGAGCTGGGCGGTGCCGGTGAGCACGAGGACGGCGAGCAGCGCCTGCGACGCGGCGTTGAAGAGGTTGGCGCCGACCATGACGTGGTGGCGGGGGAGACGGTCGGCCAGGGCGCCGCCGAGGAGCAGGAAGACCACCATGGAGGCGAGGTGGGCGCCGGTGACCAGGCCGACCGCGGTCGCGCCGCCGCCGAGGTCCAGCACGGCGAAGGCGGTGGCGATCGGGGCTCCGGCGTTGCCGAGGCCGGCGATCACGGTGGCGGCGGTCTGGACGCGGTAGTTGCGGCCGGCCCAGGCGAAACGGTGGGTCTTCACCGGGTGACTATGGCCGCTCCGCGGAGTGGTGTCATCCGGATTTTGGTGACACCAGGGGCGCGGGGAACTGCGCGCAGGGGGGCGGCAGCACGTGCAACTGGCTCGCTTGCCCCGATCTGGCTGTCGTCCGCCTTCCGTACTCGCGCAGTTCCCCGCGCCCCCAATCAGCCGAGGTGGGCCCAGAGGAAGGTGAGGGTGCGTTGCCAGGCGATGGTGGACTGGAGGTCGTCCTGGTGGTCCGTCAGGAAGCCGTGGGTGGTGGGGTAGAAGTGCATCTCGGGGCGGACGTCGGTGGCCTCGCCGAGGCGGATGGCGGCTTCGTCGACGGCGGTGAGGGGGATGGTGGGGTCGGATTCGGCGAAGTGGCCGAGGACGTGGGCGGTGAGGCCGAGGTAGGAGAAGTCCGGGTCGGCGGGCAGGCCGTAGCAGGTGACCACGGCGGCGACGCGGTCGCCGAGGGTGGTGGCGAGTTCGAGCGCGAGGCCGCCGCCCGGGCCGAGGCCGACGACGCCGATGGCGTCGCCGACCAGGCGGTCGTCGGTGAAGGCCGGGTCCGGGGGACCGGTGAGCACCGCGAAGCCCTCGGCGAGCAGACGGCCGGTCAGCTCCGAGGCGTCGGTGCCGGGTTCGGGGAGCAGCAGGACGCCGGGGCCGAGCCCCGCGGCGGGCAGGGTGACGTCCACTCAGCCCATCTCCTCCAGTGACTTGCCCTTGGTCTCCTTGATGCAGAACGCCACGAAGGGGATCGAGAGCAGGGCGAAGGCCGCGTAGATGACGTACGTGGCGGAGAGGTTCCAGTCCGAGAGGTTCGGGAACGTGACGGTGATCGCCCAGTTGGCGATCCACTGGGCGGAGGCGGCCACCGAGAGGGCCAGGGCGCGGATCTTGTTGGGGAACATCTCGCCGAGCAGGACCCAGACCACCACGCCCCAGGAGAAGGCGAAGCAGAGCACGAAGACGTGGGCGGCGACCAGCGCCACGGTGGCGTGGGTGTCGTCGAGGGTGGCGGTGTCGCCGGTGCCGTGGCGGTAGGAGAAGGCCCAGGCGGCGGTGGCCAGGGCGGCGGCCATGCCGATGGAGCCGGCCAGGGCGAGCGGCTTGCGGCCGATCCGGTCGACCAGGGCGATCGCGATGACGGTGCCGACCACGTTGACGATCGAGGTGGAGAGCGAGATCAGCAGCGAGTTGGACTCGTCGATGCCCACCGACTGCCAGAGGAAGGAGGAGTAGTAGAAGATCACGTTGATGCCGACGAACTGCTGGAATACCGAGGCGCCGATGCCGATCCAGACGATCGGCAGCAGGCCGAAGCGCCCGCCCAGCAGGTCCTTGAGGCCCGGCTTGTGGGAGGTGTCGAGCACCGAGCGGATCTCGGCGACCCGGGTGTCCAGGTCCACGTCGGGGCCCTCGACCTCGCGCAGGACCTTGCGGGCCTGTTCCTCCCGCCGGTCGGCGATCAGGTAGCGGGGCGACTCGGGGATGGAGAGGGCCATCAGGCCGTAGACGAGGGCCGGGATGGTCTCCACGCCGAGCATCCACTGCCAGGCCTGGACGCCGCCGAGGTGGCCGGTGGACTCGCCGCCGGCGGCCTCGTTGAGGGCCCAGTTGGCGAGCTGGGAGACGGTGATGCCGAGCACGATGGCCAGCTGCTGGAAGGAGGCCAGCCGGCCGCGGTAGGCGGTGGGGGCGACCTCGGCGATGTAGGTGGGGGCGATCACCGAGGCGATGCCGATCGCGATGCCGCCGATCACCCGCCAGAAGCCGAGCACCCCGATGCTCGGGGGGAACATCGAGCCGACGCCGCTGATCGCGAAGAGCACCGCGGCCAGCAGCATGGTGCGGACGCGGCCGAAGTGGTCGGCGAGCCGGCCGGCGATCACGGCGCCCGCCGCCGAGCCGAGCAGGGCGATGGCGACCACGAAGGCGGTCTCGCCGTTGCCGACCTCGAAGTGCTTCTGGATGCCCGTCACCGCGCCGTTGATGACGGCGCTGTCGTAGCCGAAGAGGAAACCTCCCATGGCGGCGGCGGCCGAGATGAAGACCACGTGGCCGAGGTGGGCGTCACCGGACGGCTTGGTCTCAGGGGTGGTGGACAGGGCGCGCTCCCGGGGCCGGACGGAACGGACAGGAATCGCCCTCCATTCCATCAGCCGGTGCGTCAAATCGCATGTTCTGCGGTTGATCTGATGGAATGTCGCATTCCGTCGCCACTCGTCCGGCCCCTCGGAGCGCGGATCAGACCGGGCAGCCCCCGGTGCGCCGCGCGTTGCGGCGCAGCAGCTGCTCCCGGGCGCCGGTGTCCCGGCCGGTCAGGTGCGGGGCCATCGCGGCCTGCTCGGCGGCCGGCTTCTTGTCGTCGTACTTGAACTTGGCGTCCACCCGGTCGATGGCCAGCCGCAGTCCGCGCAGGCCGGAGAGCTGCCCGCCGTACGGGGCCTGACCGGGCGTCACCGCCCCGCCGGGCCAGTCCGGTTCGAAGTGCGCGAGCTGGCGGTTGAGGATCTCCGCCTTGCCCGCCGCGTCGTCCACCGCCTCGGCGGTGCAGGAGAAGTGCACCGAGGCGTAGTAGCTGGTCGGCACGTGCGGGGCGGCCCGCCACTGCCCGGCGGCGTAGGCGTAGTCGTCGGTGACGGCCAGCGTGACCTTCGGGTCGGCGGCGACGGCGGACCAGAACGGGTTGGGCTTGGCCAGGTGGAGCAGGACGGTGTCGCCGTCCAGCAGGAAGTGCGTCGGCACCAGGACCGGGCCGCGGCCGTCCGGCCCGTTGGCGGCCAGCAGGCCGAAGTCACGGCCCTCGGCCAGCCACTGGCGCCACTCCGGCTCCTCGCCGCGGTCCCAGGATCGGATGAGCATGACGGGGCCTCAGGAGGTGAGCGCCCGGAGGTTCTCCGGGAGCGGGACGGTGGTGGAGGGGTGCGGCTCGGGGGTGCCGTAGACCGGGGCGACGGGTATCACGCCGGCCCAGTACGGCAGGCCGAGGTCCTCCTCGTCGTCGCCCGCGCCGTCGGCCCGGGTCTTGGCCGAGACCTCGTCCAGGACCAGCCGGAGCACCGCGGTCTTCGCCAGCTCCTTGGAGTTGGCCCGGCGGGTCTCGGCGGAGCGGCCGGGGACGGCGTGGTCCACCAGGGCGTCCAGCGCGACGGCCAGCTCCTCGGGGTCGGTGACCTGTTGGGCGGTGCCGTGGGCCACCACGGAGCGGAAGTTGACGGAGTGGTTGAAGGCGGACTTGGTGAGCACCAGGCCGTCCACGTGGGTGACGGTGACGCAGACCGGCATGCCCTGCTCGCCGGAGGCGCCGCGCATCGGGCGGCTGCCGGTGGAGCCGTGCACGTACAGGCGGTCGCCGACCCGGGCGAAGATGGTGGGCAGCACGACGGGTGCGCCGTCGACCACGAAGCCGAGGTGGCAGACCCAGGCGGCGTCCAGGATCGCGTGGATGGCCTCCTGCTCCCAGGTGGCGCGGTCGCGGTAGCGGGTCGGGGTGGTGCGGGCGTTCCGGGTGTAGGTGGGCGCGTCCGACATGACAACCTCTATGTACTAGTGCATAATCTACTTTGTGCTAGGAGACTATACGATCAAGGGGCGGCGTGCCAGCGAGATTGCCGCGGACGTCGAACGGGCCGTCAACGACGGGCAGCTGCCGCCCGGTTCGGCCCTCCCGGCGCTGCGCGACCTGGCCGTGGAGCTCGGGGTCAACCCCAACACGGTGGCCGCCGCCTACCGCCTGCTGCGCGACCGGGGCGTGATCGAGACCGCCGGGCGCAAGGGCAGCCGGGTGCTGCCCCGCCCCGTCACCACCCCGCGCGACCAGATCGCCGTCCCGGTGCCGCCCGGCGCCCGCGACCTGGCGGCGGGGAACCCGGACCCGGCCCTGCTGCCCCCGCTGGCCCCCGCCCTCGCGGTGGCCGCGGCCGCCGCCGACGCCGCCCCCACCCTGTACGGGCACCCGGTGGCCGATCCGGCGCTGCTCGCCCTGGGCCGGGCCGGCTTCCTGGCCGACGGGGTGCCGGACGGGGCGCTCGCGGTCTGCTCGGGCGCCTTGGACGCGATCGGACGGATCCTCAACTCCCGCTTGCGGCCCGGGGATTCGGTGGCCATCGAGGACCCGGGCTGGGGTAGCCTGATCGACCAGCTGCCCGCCCTCGGGCTGCGCCCGGCCCCCGTCCGGCTGGACGACGAGGGCCCGCTGCCGGATTCGCTGGCCGCCGCGCTGGCGGCCGGGGCCCGGGCCGTGGTGGTCACTGTCCGGGCGCAGAACCCGACCGGCGCCGCGCTCACCCCGCAGCGGGCCGCCGCGCTGCGTGAGGTGCTGGCCCGGCACCCCGAGGTGCTGGTGATCGCCGACGACCACGGGCACGGCATCGTGACCCAGGCCCACCAGTCGCTGGCCGGGGTGACCGCGGCCTGGGCCGTGGTCCGCTCGGCCGCCAAGGCCTACGGGCCGGACCTGCGGCTGGCGCTGGTGGCGGGCGACGAGGACACCGTCGGCCGGGTGCTGGGCCGCCAGCGGCTGGACTCGGGCTGGGTCTCGCTGCTGCTCCAGCGCACCGTGGCCGAGCTCTGGCGCTCGGGCGCGGCCGCCGGGGTGGCCGAGGTCTACGACGCCCGCCGGGGCGCCCTGCTGGCCGCGCTGGCCGCCCACGGCATCGCCGCGCACGGGGCGAGCGGGCTGAACGTCTGGGTGCCGGTGGCCGAGGAGGCCGGGGCGATCGCCGCGATGGCCCAGCGCGGCTGGGTGGCCGCGCCCGGCGCCCGGTACCGGATCCAGTCCCCGCCGGCCGTCCGCTTCACCGTCTCGGCGCTGCCGGAGGCCGAGGCCGCCGCGCTGGCGGCGGACCTGGCGGCGGTGCTGCTGCCGGGGCGGATGGGGTCGCGGCTGGTCTGAGGCGGCGGCGGAGACGCAGGTGACGGACCCTCCGTGGCCGGTCCGTCACCTGGTGCTGCCCGCGCCAAGGTCGTCCAAGAAACTCCTGTCGGATACCTAGCGGTAACAACGGTGGGCATGTCACATTTCTGGCGCCACCGGCCGGCGGTACACCCTCACAAGCGCCTCCCCACCCCACGCCAGGGAGGCCGTTCGCAGGAGTTTCGCCGTGCTCGAAAACTGTCGAAGCATCAGAACCGCCGTGCGTCTCTTGGCCGCAGCCACCCTCGCCCTCCCGCTGCTGGCCTTCACCACCCCCGCGCAGGCCGCCACCGGCCCCACCGCCTCCGTCTCGATGGGGGACAGCTACATCTCCGGCGAGGCCGGGCGCTGGAAGGGCAACAGCGTCACCGCCTCCGGGAGCCGCTCGGGCACCGACCGGGCCTGGACCGGCAGCGCCTACGACCCCACCCGGGCCTACGGGACCAGCTACGCCAACGGCTGCGACCGCTCGGACTCGGCCGAGGTGCGCAGCGCCACCGGCATCGCGCAGACCCAGATCAACCTGGCCTGCTCGGGGGCGGTCAGCCAGAACGTCTTCCGCGCGAGCAACGGCGGCCAGGCCTACAAGGGCGAGGCCCCGCAGGCCGACCAGCTCGCGGCGGTGGCGGCCGCCAACGACGTCAAGCTGATCACGCTCTCCATCGGGGGCAACGACCTCGGCTTCGCCGACGTGATCGAGACCTGCGTCAAGGACTACCTGATCTGGTACTCGTACTGCTACGACGACCAGCAGGCGGCGGTGGACTCCCGGATGCCGGCCGCGATGGCCGGGGTGGGCAAGTCGATCGACGAGATCCGCGCGGTGATGACGAACGCCGGGTACGCCTCGTCCTCGTACCGGATCGTGCTCCAGTCCTACCCCTCGCCGATCCCGCGCGGCGCGGACATGCGCTACTCCGAGAGCGGCTGGAGCCGGGCCGACACCGGCGGCTGCCCGTTCTGGAACGGGGACGCCGACTGGGCGCGCTCCTCGCTGGTGCCGCAGATCTCCGACGAGCTGGCCAAGGTCGCCAAGGCCAAGGGCGTGCAGTTCCTGGACCTGCGGGACATGCTGGCGGGCCGTGAGGTCTGCTCCAAGGCCACCAAGCAGGCGAGCTCCAGCTCCGCGCCCAGCGCCACCTCCAGCGAGTGGGCGCGCTTCGTGGACGCGGGTCTGTCGGCCTCGCAGGGCGACGTCCAGGAGTCCATGCACCCGAACTACTACGGCCAGCTGGCGCTCGGCCGCTGCCTCACCCTGCTCTGGGCCAAGAGCGGTGACCAGTCCTGCCGCAACACCGCCGGACAGGACGCCAACGGGATGTACCTGACGGCCCGTTGAGACGCGACGGAGCCCCCGCGCCGCGCGCGGGGGCTCCGTCGGGGCCAGGGGTAAGGGGCCCGGGGTCAGCCCTTGGCCAGCAGGGCCTGGGCGTGCTCGCGGACCTGATCCTTGGTCAAGTACGCGTCGGTGTACTCGAAGTCGCGCAGCCGGGCGGGCTGACGGGCCAGGAAGCCGGTGCGGACGAAGTCGTCCCCGGCGGTCGCGTTGAGCAGCCAGTTGGCGCCCACCCGGAACTTCGCGGCGTTGGTCCGCATCGCCATCATGTGGTAGCCACGGGCCACCAACTGGGCGGGCAAGCCCCGGAGTTCGACGCCGACCGGCTTGGAGACGGCGTCCTTGCCGCCGAGGTCCACCACCAGGCCCAGGTCCTTGTGGTAGTACGGCTCCAGCGGCTGGTTGCGCAGCGCGGCGACCAGGTTGTCGGCCACCTTCTTGCCCTGCCGGGCGGAGTGCTGGGCGGTCGGCGGGCAGACCGCGCCGTCGCCCTTGGCCAGGTCCGGCACGGCCGCCGCGTCGCCGAGCGCGAAGACGTTCTCGAACTGCGGCACCCGCATCTCCGCGGTGACGGCCACCCGGCCGCGCACCGTCTCGGCGTCCAGGGTGCCGATCAGCGGGCTGGCGGCCACGCCGGCCGTCCAGATCAGGGTGCGGCAGGGCAGCACCCGGCCGTCGGTGAACTTGACCGTCTCGGCGCCCACTTCGGCCACCGAGACGCCGAGCGAGACGTCCACGCCGCGGTCGCGGAGCACCTCCATGGCACTGGTGCCGAGCTTGTCGCCGAGCTCGGGCATCAGCTTCGGGGCGATGTCGATCAGGTGCCACTTGATCAGCCGCGGGTCGAGGCGCGGGTAGCGCTTGCTGGCCGCCGTGGTCAGCCGCTGGAGGCAGGCCGCCGTCTCGGTGCCCGCGTAGCCGCCGCCGACCACCACGAACTGCAGCCGGGACTCGCGCTCGTGCTGGTCCAGGGTGGCCGAGGCCAGGTCCAGCTGGGCGATCACGTGGTCGCGCACGTACGTCGCCTCGGCCAGCGTCTTCATGCCGCGCGCGTAGTCGGTCAGGCCCGGGATGTCGAAGGTCCGGGTCACGCTGCCGGGGGCCAGCACGAGGTAGTCGTACTGCTCGGCCACCACCTCGTCGGTGATCTTGCGGACCACGCAGACCCGGGAGCGCGGGTCCACCCCGATCGCCCCGCCGGGCAGGATGTGGGTACGGCGCAGGGTGCGGCGCAGCGAGACCGCCACCGACTGCGGGGTGAGCACCCCGGCCGCGACGTGGGGCAGCAGCGGCAGGTAGAGCTGGTAGTTGAACGGGGTGACCAGGGTGAGTTCCGCCTCGGAGGGGGCGAGCTTGCGCTCCAGCCGGCGCGCGCACTCCAGACCGGCGAAACCGCCGCCGACGATCAGGATTCGAGGTCGTGCCATCGTCCGGTCCTTATCTGTGTGGTCCGAGGAGTGGGCCGAGTGGTCCGAGGGGCCGTGCCGGGACAACTGTTCGCCACCCTTGCACGGGCGCTGACGGGTTGCCACCGGGTGAGGCACTAGGGTGATCGCGTGCTTCAAGAGGTGACGGCGGTCCGGTACGTGACGCCCCTGCGCGAGGGCGGGTCGATGCCCGGTCTGGTCGAGGGCGACGACCGGCGGCTCTACGTGCTCAAGTGGTCCGGTGCGGCGCAGGGGCGCAAGGCCCTGGTGGCCGAGGTGCTCGCGGGGGAGCTGGGGCGCGGCCTCGGGCTCCCGGTGCCCGAGCTGGTGCGGGTCGACCTCGATCCGGTGCTGGCGCGCAGCGAGCCCGAGACGCAGATCCAGGACCAGATGCGGGCCAGCGGCGGGGTCAACCTCGGGATGGCCTTCGTCAGCGGCGCGCTCAACTTCGACCCGCTCTGCTTCGAGGTCGACCCGGAGCTGGCCGGGCGGGTGCTCTGGTTCGACGCGCTGATCGGCAACGTGGACCGCTCCTGGCGCAACCCGAACCTGCTGGTGGCCACCGGCGGCCTGCGGCTGATCGACCACGGGGCCAGCCTGATCTTCCATCACCACTGGGCCGGGGCCGCCTCCTGGGTGGGCCGCCCGTACGACGCCTCGGACCACGCGCTGCGCGCCTTCGCCCCGCAGCTGGCGGCTGCCGACGAGGAGTTGGCGCCGCTGGCGAAGGAGGCGGTGGAGCGCGCGGTGGCGCTGATCCCCGAGGAGTGGCTCACCGACGAGCCCGGCTTCGGCTCCCCGGCCGAGGTGCGCGCCGCGTACCTGGCCCAGCTGTCCGCCCGGCTGGCCGGGCCGCGCGACTGGCTCCCGGAGGTGGCCGCCTGATGACCGACCGGCTGCACGACTACGAGTACGCGGTGATCCGGGCGGTGCCCCGGGTCGAGCGCGGCGAGTTCGTCAACATCGGCGTGATGCTCTACTGCCGGTACAGCTCCCACCTGGCCGCCCGCACCCACCTGGACCAGGGCCGGCTGCTGGCGCTGGACCCGGTGGCCGACGTGGCCGGGGTCCGGCGCGCGCTCTACGGCTTCGAGGCGGTCTGCGAGGGCGGCGCCGCCGCCGGGCCGGCCGCCGGGGACAGCCCGGGGCAGCGGTTCCGCTGGCTGACCGCGCCGCGCAGCGCGGTGGTGCAGCCGGGCCCGGTGCACACCGGGCTGACCGCCGACCCGGAGGCGGAGCTGCGCCGGCTGTTCGACCAACTGGTGCTCTGACTTCCTTCACCTGCTCGAAACTGGAGTATGTCAAGCGACTGTGCGTACCCTTGCGGCATGGGCACCACCACCCCTCCCTCCACTGCGGACCTGATGGAGGCGGTCGCCGCCGTCGGCACCGCCTACTTCCAGGACTTCGCGGCCGCCGCCGCCCGGCACGGGCTCAGCTCGTCCCAGGCCAAGGCGCTCAAGTCGCTGCGCGAACCCGTCCCGATGCGGGCGCTGGCCGGGCGCCTCGGCTGTGACGCCTCCAACGTCACCGGCATCGTCGACCGACTGGAGGGCCTCGGACTGGCCCACCGGGAGGCCTCGGCCGGGGACCGCCGGGTCAAGATCGTCACCGTCACCGAGAAGGGGCTGGAGGTGCTGGAGCAGGTCCACCGGGACATGGCCAAGGCGCACCGGGCCTTCGCCTCGCTGAGCCCGGAGCAGCGCGCCGCCCTGGACGGCCTCTGCCGCCAGGTGCTGCCGCTGCTGACCGGCTGAGGGCGGGCCCGGCGCACCGGCCCGTTCTCTGCGCGCCCCCCGCGCGGGCCGTGCGCGAGCCCTCCGCAACGGGAACCCCGGGTGCCATCATGGCCCGGGGCCGGACGGGGGACGGGGTCGGCCCGAACCGACCTTGGGGGGTCTCACCGATGCTGCACTACAACCTGGCCGGACCGGGCGCCGTGGCGCCGACGTACACCACCAGCCATCCGCTGGAGGCACAGGAGTTCGTCGCCGACCCGGCGGCGTACGTCGGCTACACCTTCCGGAACGCGGCGGGCGCGCCCAACCTGGTGGCGGCCCCGGCCGGCACCCAGCTGGCGGTCTCGCAGAACGGGCGGTTCGCGATCGAGTCCGCCGACCTGACCCGGCGTCAGCCGAAGTTCTTCTTCGCCGACCCGGCGCAGCTGCCGCAGTGGAACAAGGCGCTGGCCCGGGCCGGCTCGGAGTTCCAGCTCTTCGCCGAGCCGACCCGGACGGTGACCTTCACCCTGCCGGGCGCGGGGGCCGCCACCACGCTGGTCCGGGTGCGGCAGGCGAACCTCAGCGCACGCAACAGCGCCGGCACCGTCACCATGACCGAGAACTGCGACGCCGTGGTGCAGAACGTCATCGGCTCCGTGCTCCAGCCGAAGCCGGTGCTGGGTCGCAAGGCCTTCCTGGGCAGCAACCCGACCGAGCAGACGGTCTTCGGCGAGTACCACCTGGCCAACCAGTTGGTGCGGGCCGTGCTGCCGCTCGCCGACCTGCCCGCCGCCGTCCCCGCCCGGGACGCGGCCCGGGACCTGATCGCCCGGCACTACGGCGAGGACCTGCACACCCTGGCCAACGGCGGCGTGCTGCACGCGCCGAACCTCGCGGCCGACCTCCAGGCCTTCGGCCTCAACCAGCACGCCCGCCCGACCGCCGTCGCCCAGGGGCTGTACAGCGCCTCGCTGGGCACCGCGCACCCGCACCTGCCGAGCGGGCAGCAGGTCTTCGACTACGCGAACAACCGCCAGCTGGCCGACCTGGTGGCCCTCAACCGGCAGGTCTGGGGCTTCCACTGGGGCGGGGTGGTGGCGATCGACGGCACCGACTACCTGACCTTGGAGAACTACGCGCGCACCTCCGAGAACTCGGCCGGCGCGGCCGGTCACCTGGGCTACTTCCAGGCCTACGGCGCGGGCCCGGGGCAGGACTGGCACACCCGGTGGACCACGCCCGGTCCGCACGGCAAGCAGTTCGCCAACGCGCTGACCATGGTGGTCGAGCCGGACGGCGTGCGGGGCCTGGCCAACTGGGTGCCGGCCGAGAAGTCGAACAGCGCGGCGGTCGGCACCGCCGCGACCAACGCGGCCCTGACGACCGCGCTGCTCAACGGCCTCAACTACGCCAACGTGCACGTCTACGCGGCCGCGCTGGCGGACGAGTACGCCGACAAGAACCGCCGGATCGGCTGGATCCAGGAGCTCAACGCGCGGATCGCCGCTCCGCCCGCCTGGCTGGACGACGAGACCAGGGCGCTGCTCCAGCACGTGCGGGCGGAGATGGTGAAGGTCAAGTCCGGCCTCTGACCGGCCGGGTGAGCCGCCGTCAGCCGACGGTGAGCACGATCTTGCCCTGGAGGTGGCCCCGCGCGGCGCGCTCGTGCGCGGCGGCCGCCTCCCGGAGCGGGAAGACCGAGTCGACGGCGGGGGTGACCTCCCCGGCGTCGATCCGCCGGCCGAGCTCGGCGAGGTCGGCGCCGCTGGAGCGGACCTGGTGCACGGGCAGGGCGGTGACCCCCAGCTCGGCGACGCGCGCGGGGTCGTACTCGGCCGGGTAGACCGGGGCGACCGCGCCGCCCGGACGCAGGGTCCCCAGCAGGAGCTCCGCCCGCGGGCCGCCGACCGTGTCGAGCACGAAGTCCGCGTCCTGGACGGACCCGGCCACCGGGCCGCGCTCGCGGTCCACGAACGCGTCCACGCCGAGCCGCTCCAGGTACTCCCGGTGCCGCCCGGAGGCCACCCCCACCACCCGCTCGGCCCCGGCGGAGCGGGCCAGCTGCACCGCGAGGTGGCCGACCCCGCCCGCCGCGCCGTTCACCAGCACGGTGCCCCGGACGTGGCCGGCCATGTGCTGGAAGAGGAACTGGTACGCCGTCAGCCCGGCCAACGGCACACCCGCCGCCGTGACGTGGTCCAGGGTGGCGGGCTTGCGGGCCAGGTGCTCGGCGGGGGCGGTCAGGTACTCGGCGTAGGCCTCGCCCCGGCCGGGGAAGTTCACCAGCCCGAACACCTCGTCCCCGACCGTCCACCGCGTCACCCCCGGCCCGAGCGCGGCCACCGTGCCGGAGACGTCCCAGCCCGGGACCAGCGGCAGCGGCCAGTCCGGCCGCAGGGCCTCGGGGATGGCACGGAAGCCGTCCCGGGCGTGGGCGTCCGCCGGGTTGAACCCCACCGCGCGGACCTCGACCAGGACCTCGCCCGGGCCGGGCACCGGCCGGGGCAGCTCGGTCCAGGTCAGCTGTCCGGGGCCGCCGAACTCGGTGATGTGGATCGCGTGCATGGTCGGCACGGTCATGTCCCCTCCCTGGGAATGACGGAGTGCAGGGCTCGGTAGAATGCGGAGCACTGCTCCGGAAAGTGAAGCGGAGCAGTGCTCCGTTTGTCAAAGGGTCGAGGTCGCATGCCTGCTGAAGCGTCGTCAGGTGAGGGTCGCGCGCCGCGCGCGGACGCCGTCCGCAACCGCGAACGGCTGCTGGAGGTGGCCGCCGAGGTGGTCGCCGAGCAGGGCACCCAGGCCTCCCTGCGGGACGTCGCCCGCCGGGCCGGGGTCGGCCTCGGCACCCTGTACCGGCACTTCCCGAACCGGGAGGTCCTGCTGGAGGCGTTGCTGCGCCGGCGCTTCCGCGCGCTGGCCGAGCGGGCCGCCGAGCTGGGCGCGGGCGGGCAGGAGCCCGAGCGGGCGCTGCGGGACTGGCTGTACGAGTTCACCCGGGAGGCGGGTGCCTACCACGGCCTGCCGGCCACCCTGCTGGCCACGCTCGGCGACCCCGGCTCGCCGCTGCACGCCGACTGCCTGGCCATGCGGGAGGCGACCGGCCGGCTGCTGACGGCGGCTCAGCGGGGGGGTGCCGTCCGGGCCGACGTGACCCCGCTGGACCTGTACGCGCTGAGCAACGCGCTCGGCTGGGTCGGCGGGCAGTCGGAGCAGCTGGCCGGGCGCCGGGACCACCTGTTCGACCTGCTGTTCGCCGGGCTCAGCACGGGGCTACGCGCGTAGTCAAGTCCCTTGGCCGAGCCGCTGCGAACCGCTCCGACCTGGACTGTTAGGCTTGCGAAGCGTGAGCGCGAAGCCCCAGATCCCCAATGTCCTGGCCTCCCGGTACGCCTCGGCGACCCTGGCCCAGCTGTGGTCCCCCGAGCACAAGGTGGTCCTCGAACGCCACCTGTGGCTCGCCGTCCTGAAGGCCCAGCAGGACCTCGGCATCGAGGTGCCCGAGACCGCCGTCGCCGACTACGAGCGCGTCATCGACCAGGTGGACCTCGGGTCCATCGCCGCCCGTGAGCGGATCACCCGGCACGACGTGAAGGCCCGCATCGAGGAGTTCAGCGAGCTCGCCGGGCACGAGCAGATCCACAAGGGCATGACCTCCCGGGACCTGACCGAGAACGTCGAGCAGCTCCAGATCCGCCAGTCCCTGGAGCACGTCCGGGACCGCACGGTGGCCGTCCTGGTCCGCCTCGGCGCCCTCTCCGCCCAGTACGGCGACCTGGTCATGGCCGGGCGTTCGCACAACGTCGCCGCCCAGGCCACCACCCTCGGCAAGCGGTTCGCCTCGATCGCCGACGAGCTGCTGGTCGCCTTCGCGCGGCTGGAGGAGCTGATCGCCCGTTACCCGCTGCGCGGGATCAAGGGCCCGGTCGGCACCGCCCAGGACATGCTCGACCTGCTCGGCGGCGACGCCGAGAAGCTCGCCGAGCTGGAGCAGCGGGTCGCCGCCCACCTCGGCTTCGAGAGGGTCTTCACCAGCGTCGGTCAGGTCTACCCGCGCTCGCTGGACTTCGAGGTGGTCACCGCCCTGGTGCAGCTGGCCGCCGGCCCGTCCAGCCTGGCCAAGACCATCCGCCTGATGGCCGGCCACGAGCTGGTCACCGAGGGCTTCAAGGCCGGCCAGGTCGGCTCCTCCGCCATGCCGCACAAGATGAACACCCGCTCCTGCGAGCGCGTCAACGGCCTCGCGGTGATCCTGCGCGGCTACGCCTCGATGACCGCCGAGCTCGGCGGCGACCAGTGGAACGAGGGCGACGTCTCCTGCTCGGTCGTGCGGCGGGTGGCCCTGCCGGACGCGTTCTTCGCCTTCGACGGCCTGCTGGAGACCTTCCTGACGGTGCTCGACGAGTTCGGCGCCTTCCCGGCCGTGGTCGAGGCCGAGCTGGACCGGTACCTGCCGTTCCTCGCCACCACCAAGGTCCTGATGGGCGCGGTGCGCGCGGGTGTCGGCCGGGAGACCGCGCACGAGGTCATCAAGGAGCACGCGGTCGCCTCGGCGCTGGCCATGCGGGAGGGTGCGCGGGAGAACGCGCTGCTCGACAAGCTGGCCGCGGACGAGCGGATCCCGCTCGACCGGGCGGCGCTCGACGCGCTGCTCGCGGACCGGCTGTCGTTCACGGGGGCGGCGGGCGCGCAGGTCGCGGAGCTGGTCCGCCGCGTCGAGGCCGTCGCCACGGCGTACCCGGCGGCCGCCAAGTACGCGCCGGGGGACATCCTCTAGGCACACGGTGCCGCCGGGGGCGCGAGGAACGGCGCGGGGTGGGAAGGCAGCACGTGCAACTGGCTGATGGTGGGTCAGTTGCAGGTGAGCCGCCTTCCGATTCGCGCCCCGCGGCGGAGCCGCGAATCAGCAGAGCCTCGCGCCCCTGTTGGCGCTCCGCGACTATCAACCGTGGGGTTGACGACGGGGCCGTGAGGGGCGGTTAGCCTCCGTGCGGTGCGGTGGCGGACGGTGGGTGAGCGGCGGGCCCTGGAGGTGGGGGCCGCCGTGGTGCTGGTGGTGTGCGGGTGGGTGGTGGGGCGGGGGTACCAGCCGCTCGGGTGGCGGGAGTTCGACGGGTGGGCGTACCCGCTGACCGTCGCGACCGCCGGGCCGCTCGCGTTCTGCGGCCGTCACCCCGTCGCGGCCGTGCTCGTCTCCGACCTCGGGTACTCCGCCTACCTCGCGCTCGGCTACCAGCCCTCCGTCAACTGGTGGAGCACCCTGCTGACCCTGCTGGTGGTGTGCGAGCTGCGCACCTGGCGGGCCGCGGCTCCGGCGCTGGCCCTCACCACGGCCGTGATGGTGCAGAGCGGGATCGCCGGCGGACTGGCCCCCGAGGTGGTGGCTGCGCAGGCGCTGACGGCTCCGCCGCTGGCCGCGCTGGTCGGCCGCCTCGCCCGGGGGCAGGCCCGGTTCCGGTGCCTGTCGGAGGAGTTGGCGCTCGAGCAGGCGGACCGGGAGCGGCGGGCGCTGGTGGACGAGCGGATCCGGATCACCCGGGAGCTGCACGACCTGATCGCCCATCACATGGCGGTGATCTCGGTGCAGGCGGGCCTGGCCGGGTACGTGTTCAGCTCCGATCCGGTGGCCGCCCGGAAGGCGGTGGACACCGTCCGGCAGGTCAGCCACGAGGTGCTGGCGGAGCTGCGAGGGCTGACCGGCGCGCTGCGCGAGGACCGGGACCAGGGCCCGCCGATGGACGCGCTGCCCGGGCTGGACGGGATCCCGGCGCTGGTGGACGCGGCGGCGGGGGCCGGCGGCCGGGTGCGGTACCGCAGGGAGGGCCGGGGCGGGTCGCTGTCGCCGGGTGTGGAGCTGTGCGCCTTCCGCACCGTGCAGGAGGCGCTGGCCAACGTGGCCGAGCACGCCCGGGGGGCCAGTACCGAGGTACTGGTGGTCCGGACGGCCGGGCACCTGGAGGTGACGGTGCGCAATCTCGCCGACGGAGTGCGGTCGGAGGGCCGCCGGGCCGGGCACGGGTTGATCGGGCTGCGCGAACGGGCCAGGATCAGCGGTGGCGAACTGACGGCGGGGGAGACCGCCGACGGGGGTTTCGAGGTGCGGTTGGTGCTGCCCCTGCGGCCGGACCAGCCGGCCGGGTCGGGGAGTTGACGGGGGTGGGGTCATGACGAGCGTCCTGGTGGTGGACGACCAGTACCTGGTCCGGGCGGGGGTGGCGGCACTGCTGCGGGCAGCTCCGGGCTTCGGTCCGGTGTGGGAGGCGGGCAGCGGGGAGGAAGCGCTGGCCGCCGCCGCGCTGCACCGGCCCGAGGTGGTGCTGATGGACATCCGGATGCCGGGCATGAACGGGATCACCGCCACCGAGCGGCTGCTGGCCGGCGCCGCCGGGGCGGCTCCCGGGGAGCGGCCGTGCGTGATCATGCTGACCACCTTCGACCTGGACGAGTACGTCTACGCCGCGCTACGCGCCGGGGCCGGCGGGTTCCTGCTCAAGGACACCCCGCCGGAGCGGCTGCTGGCCGCCATCGCCACCATCGCGGCCGGGGACGTGCTGTTCGCCTCGGGGGTGACCAGGCGGCTGGTGGAGGTGTTCGCGCCGCGCGCCGAACCGCCCGGTGCGGGGCGGGAGTTGGAGCAGCTGACCGGCCGTGAGCGGGAGGTGCTGACCTGGGTGGCACGCGGTCTGTCGAACGAGGAGATCGCCGCCCGGCTGGTGGTGAGCGAGGCCACCGTCAAGACCCATCTGCACCGGGTGATGACCAAGCTCGGCCTGCGCAGCCGGGCCCAGGCGGTGATCGCCGCCTACGAGGCGCGGCTGGTGGTGCCGGGCGCGGTGGCCGGCTGAGCCGGGCGGGCCGGGCGGGCTCGCGGATCGTGTACGGAACTCAACCCCGGGGTGTACGGAGCTGACGGGAGGTCAACTCACCGGTGGATGTGCCGCACCGCCCGCCGGCGGGAGGATCGTACCGGCTCACGGGGAGCTGTCGACCGGCCCCCGGCCGGGTGTGCACGGGGGTCATCCGGGCGGGGGCCGGTCGAGCGGTGGGGTGGTGCCGTCGCAGTACCACCCGCAGGTGGGTTCGGCGACCTCGTGCTCCGGCTCCAGGGCGGAGCGCGGGACGGTGAGCACGGAGAGCAGGGCGCCCAGCAGGAGCAGGCCGGTGCAGGCGTACATCGCGGTGCCGAAGGCGTGGTCGACCCGGGCCGGGTCGAGGTAGGCGTCGCCGGTCAGCCCGGCCAGCGGCGGCAGGGCGGCCACCGCCAGCAGGCCGGCCGCCCGGGCGGCCGCGTTGTTGACGCCGCTGGCGATGCCCGCGCGGCGGACCTCGACGGCGGCCAGCACGGTGGCGGTCAGCGGGGCGACCAGCAGGGTCATCCCGGAGCCGAGCACGGTGACGGCGGGCAGCACGTCCGTCCAGTACGAGGCGCCCGGGCCGATCCGGAGCAGCAGCAGGACCCCGCCCGCGCAGAGCAGCGGACCGAGCGTCAGCGGCAGCCGGGGGCCGACCCGGTGGCCGAAGCGGCCGGCCCGGCCGGAGAGGGCCAGCATCAGCAGGGTGATCGGCAGCAGCGCCAGCCCGGAGGTCAGCGGGGTGAAGCCAGAGACGGTCTGCAGCTGCACCATCAGCAGCAGGAAGATCCCGCTGAACGCCGCGTAGACGCAGAGCGTGACCAGGTTGACGGCGGAGAACAGCCGGGACGAGAAGAGGCTCAGCGGCATCATCGGCTCCGGGCTGCGCCGTTCGACCAGCACGAAGGCCACCCCGAGCAGGACGCCCGCCACGCCCAGGAGCGGGGAGAGGCCGCGGCCCGCCTCGGTGAGGGCGTAGGTGATCCCGGCCAGCGAGAGCGCGGCCAGCACGGCGCCGGGCAGGTCGAAGCGGCCGGTGGCGGACTCGTCCCTGGTCTCCGGGACGTGACGGGCCGTCACCGCGATCACCACGGCGGCCAGCGGCAGGTTGAGCAGGAAGACCCAGCGCCAGCCGGGCCCGTCCACCAGCCAGCCGCCGAGGAACGGCCCGGCCGCCGCGCCGACCCCGCCGAGGCCGGACCAGACGCCGACCGCGCCGGAGCGGTCGTCCGGGTGGAAGGAGGCCTGGAGCATGGCCAGCGAACCCGGCGTCAGGAGGGCGCCGCCGATGCCCTGGAGGGCGCGGGCTGCGATCAGCAGACCGGCGTTCGGGGCGAAGGCGCAGAGGGCGGAGGCGGCGGCGAACCAGACCACGCCGATCAGGAAGACCCGGCGGCGGCCGTAGCGGTCGCCGAGCGATCCGCCGAGCAGGATCAGGCCGGCCAGGGTGAGCAGGTAGGCGTTGACCGTCCACTGGAGCGCGGCCATCGAGGCGCCGAGGTCGGCGCCGATCCGGGGCAGGGCGACGTTCACCACCGTGCCGTCGAGCATCGCCATGCCGGAGCCGAGCGCGGTGGCGGCCAGCACCCAGCGGCCCCGGGCGGTGCCCAGGCGCAGGCCGTCGGCGGGCTCCGCGCTCGCGGGCGTGTTGGTCTCCACGGGGCCGATCCTCCTCCGGGGGCGGGGGTTCTGCCAGCGTGGGCACGGACTCCGGACGGTCCGGGCGCGTGCTCCTGCCAGTCGGGGGTGGCAGGTTCCCACCCCTGCCGCTGACGGTGCGCCGACAAGGAAGCTGGGGCCCTCCCGACCCCCACTTCGGAGGCTGATGATGAAGCGTCAACTGGCTCGCTGGTCGTCCCTCGCGGCCGGTGCCCTGCTGGCGACCGGTGCCATGGTGCTGCCCGCCCAGGCCGGGGAGGTGCCCCCGAGCGTTGTCGGCGGCACCCGGGCCGCGCAGGGCGAGTTCCCGTTCATGGTCCGGCTGTCGATGGGCTGCGGCGGCGCGATGATCACCCGTCAGGTCGTGCTGACCGCCGCGCACTGCGTCGGCGCCAGCGGTAACACCACCAGCATCACGGCCACCGTCGGCCAGGTGGACCTGCAGAGCTCGAGCGCGGTGAAGATCAAGTCCACCAAGGTGTACCGGGCCCCCGGCTTCACCGGTGCGGAGAACGGCAAGGACTGGGCGCTGATCAAGCTCGCCTCGGCGGTCCCGGCCGCCGTCGCCACCCTGCCGATCGCCTCCACCACCGCCTACGACAGCGGCACCTTCACGGTGGCCGGCTGGGGCGCGGCGAGCGAGGGCGGGGGCCAGCAGCGCTACCTGCTCAAGGCCAACGTCCCGTTCGTCAGCGACGCGAGCTGCGCCTCGGCCTACCCGGGCCTGGTGACGGCGGCCTCGCTCTGCGCGGGCAACCTGGCCAGCGGCGGGGTGGACACCTGCCAGGGCGACTCGGGCGGCCCGATGTTCCGCCGGGACTCCGCCAACAACTGGATCCAGGTCGGCATCACCAGCTGGGGCGAGGGCTGCGCGCGGCCCGGCAAGCCGGGTGTCTACACCCAGGTGAGCACCTACGCCTCGGCCATCACGGCGGCCGCCGCCTCGCTCTGACGGGTCGACGGGCTGACGGCAGCTCAGAACGGCCCCTCCGCCCGACGGCGGAGGGGCCGTCCGCACGTCAGAGCCAGGCCTCCGGGGGGAGCCGGTGGACGCCCGGGAGCTGACCGTCCAGCTCACCGGGTTCGAAGCGGCACATGCCGACGGCGTGCCAGAACTCGCCGGCCACGTCGCCCTCGCACTTGTACGCCCCGGAGGGCAGCAGCGCCGCCCAGCCGTCCGGGGCGCCGATCAGGGTGGCGAGGGCGCCGGGGCGGCCGTCGGCGCGCAGGCGCCAGAGCCGGACGGTGCCGTCCTCGCCGCCGCTGGCCAGCAGCGAGCCGTCGGGGCTGAACGCGACGGCCAGGATCCGGCCGGTGTGGCCGCGCAGGTCCGCCACCTGCTCGCCGGTGCGCACGTCCCAGAGCCGGACCGCGCGGTCGTCCCCCGCGGTGGCGAGCAGCGGCCGGGAGGGGTGGGCGGACGCGGTCCAGAGCCGTCCGACGTGGCCGGCCAGCCGGTGCCGGACGACGCCGTCGCGCCAGATCAGCGCGGTGCCGTCCCAGGAGGCGCTGGCCAGCCAGGAGCCGTCGGGCGCGGAGACGACGGCGTACACGCGGTCGGTGTGGGCGTCGAGTTCGGCCTCGACCCCGACGGTCTCGAGGTCGCAGATCCGGACCCGGTGGTCGTCGCAGCCGGTGAACAGGTGCCGGCCGTCCGGGCCGAAGGCGATGGAGCGGACCCGGCCCCGGTGCTCACGCAGGGTGCCGAGGTGGGCGCCGGTGCGGCGGTACCAGATGCGGACGGTGTCGTCGTCGTTGGCGGTGGCCACCAGTTCGCCGTCGGGACTGAACGCCTCGGCCCAGATGTGCTCGGTCTCGACGTCCAGCTCGCGCAGGTACTCGCCGGTCCTGGCGTTCCACAGGCAGAGGTCGCCGTCGTTGGTGGCGGTCGCCAGGATCGCCTCCTCCGGGCTGAACTCGGCGGAGACCAGCCGGCTGCTGCGGCCGGACAGTTCGCGCACCCGGCGGCCGGTCGCGGGCTCCCAGATCCGGACCACGCCGTCGTTGCCGCCGGCCGCGAGCAGGGTGCCGTCGCCGCTGAAGCCGAGCGAGCCGATCCGCCGGCCGTGGCCGCGCAGGAGCTGGCGGCTCCGCCCGGAGGCCGGATCCCAGAGCCGGACCAGCCCGTCGTTGCCACCGGTCACCAGCAGGCGGTCGCTCTCCGCACCGCCCCGGCCGGGACCGGGCCGGAACCGGCAGGCCCACACCGAGCCCCGGTGCTCGGGCGGCTGACGGTCCATCCGCACCACCTCGTGGCCCGGCGCGCGGTCACCGCCCGCCCGCGGGGCACCGGTGACGCGCCAGAGCCGGACCCCGCCGTCGCTGTCGCTCGCGGCGAGCCGGGTGCCGCCCTCGTCGAAGGTGACCTGGTAGATCTTGCCGGTCGAGTCCTCGGGCCGGCCGGCCGGTGTGCCGTCGAGCGGGTTCCAGAGCCGGATCTGGCCCTCGGTGTCCCCGCTGGCCAGCAGGTCGCCGTCGGGGTGGAAGGCGAGGGTGTAGATCCGTCCGGCGTGGCCCGGCAGGGTGTGCAGCAGCCTCCGCCCGGCCGTCTCCCAGATCCGCACGGTGCCGCCGGTGTCGGCACCGCCCCCGTCGGCGGTGGCGATCAGGGTGCCGTCCGGGCTGAACGCCGTCCGGTAGACGGTGCCCCGGTGGCCGGGCAGTACGGCCAGCCGGCGGCCGGTGGCGCTCGACCAGAGCCGGGCCCCGCCGCCCTGGTCACCGGTGACCAGCAGGGTGCCGTCCGGACTGAACACCGCGGTGTAGACGGGGGCGGCGTGGCCGGGGAGGCGGTGCAGCGGGCGTCCGGTGGCGGTGTCCCAGAGGGTCACCACGCCGGTCGGGTCGCCGGTGGCGACCAGCCGGCCGTCCGGCCCCAGGGAGACCGGCCAGACGCCGCCGGGGTGGACGTCGAGGCGGTGCCGGCACTCGCCGGTGACCTGGTCCCAGAGCCGGACGGTCCCGTCGGCGCTGCCGGTGGCCAGCAGGTCACCCGCGAACTTGACCGCGTAGACCCGCCCGATGTGGTCCTTGAGGGTGCGCAGGGCGACCCCGGTGAGCGCGTCGCAGACCAGCACGCTGCCGTCCTCGCTGCCGATCGCGAGCAGCCGGCCGTCGGGGCTGAAGGCGACGGGTTCGGGCAGCCGGGTGGAACGCACGTCGAACCCGTACGGGACGCCGACCTCCGAGGGGCTGAACCCGGCCTCGACGGGGAGCCCGGGGGCGATCGCGGCCGCCCGCAGTTCGGGTGCGGCCAGCACCTGAGGGTCCGTCACGGCCGAGATCAGCGCGGCCCGTTGCCAGCGGCTGCCGTGCAGCCGGGCGCCCCGCAGGTCGGTGCGGATCAGCCGGGCGCCGCGCAGGTCGGCGGAGCGCAGGTCCGCACCGGACAGGTCGGCCGCGTCGAGCCGGGCGCCGGCCAGGGTCGCGCCGCGCAGGTCGGCGCCGGAGAGGTCGGCGCCGAGCAGGCGGGTGTCGGTCAGGTCGGCGCCGGACAGGTCGACGCCCGACAGGTCGCGGTGCGAGAGGTCCTCGCCGGCCAGGGTGGCGCCGTGCAGGTCGGTGTGCGCGGGCACCCTGAGCCGGTCCAGCACCTTGATGGCGTTGAGCCTGGCCGGTCCGTCGTCCTCGCCGCCGTCCAGGACGGACCGGGCCCAGCTCTGGCAGGCCTGGTGGTCGGCGAGGTCGCAGAGGAACTCGACGGCGAGCCGGCTGAGCGGGCCGCGCCCGAGCAGCTCGGTCTCGCCGCGCTCCAGCGCGGCCGCGGCCGCCCTGGCCACCAGCCACTCCACCACCGATCCGTGGATGAACTGGAACATGCCCTCGTCGGAGCGGGTCAGCAGGCTGCCCGAGCCGACGGCGTGCGCGACCTGCGAGGTGGGCATCGGGTTCTCGGCCAGGCCGCCCAGCACCTCGGCGATGTCGTGGATCTCGTCCAGCGCCACGGAGACCCGGCCGCTCTCCCAGAGGCGCAGGGCGAGCAGGGTGACGGCCTGCCAGAGCTGGTCCAGGCGCAGGCCGGCGGCGGCCCCCGGACCGCTGTCGCCGCGCCGCTCCTCGAACCGCAGCCAGGAGGTGAAGACCTCCTGGTAGAGACCGGCGGCACTGAGCGCCCGGCCGGCGCCCGCCACGGCACGCAGCCGGTCGTGGTCGAGGTCGGCGACGAAACTGAGCAGCCGTGGGTTGCGGCAGAGTTCGAGCAGGTCGGGGATGGCCTCCAGCAGCCGCATCCGGCGGTCGGCGGCGTCCGGGTCGCCGTACCGGTTGGCGAGGTAGCCCCGGATCTGCTGCGGGGTGAAGTCCTGGACGGCGACCAGCCTGCGCTGTGGGAGCAGGCCGACCCGCTCGCCGAGCGCGGTGAGCACCTGCTCGTGCGAACTGAAGTGCTGGGTACGGCTGGTGACGACGATCTTGGCACTGTCGACGGCGGCGTCGAGCAGCACCTGGAGGTGGTCCGCGGCGCGTTCGTAGCTGACCCGGTTGACGAGCTCGTCGAAGCCGTCGAAGAGCAGCACGATCCGGCCCTGCCGGAGCATGTAGCGGAACGCGCGCAGGTCCAGCGTGTCGATGCCGTGCTCGGCCAGGTGGGCCGCCACCAGGCCGTCCAGCGAGTGCGCCTTGTCGAGCGCGCTCAGGTCGATGAACAGCGGTGCCAGATGCGGGAGTTCGGCCGGGATGCGGCGGGCGGTCTCGCGCAGGGCGAAGGTCTTGCCGCGGCCGAAGTCGCCGAGCAGCAGCACGAACCGGCCGTGGTCGGACTCGAGCAGCCGGAGCAACTCGTCGACCAGGCCGTCCCGTTCCTGGCCGCCGGGGCGCTCGGCGTCGCGGTAGCGCTGCGGCAGGTAGAGGCCGGGCTGGTACTGGCTGTCGGCGGCGAGCCGCTCGCTCTGGGCCGTCACGTGGTCCCGCAGGTCCAGCAGGCCCTGGAACTCCAGGAAGCTGCGCACCCGCACCCCGCGGCGCCGGGCCCGCTCGCGCAGCTCCCGGGGCGGTGGCGGGCCGTCGTGCACCAGCTCGGCGTCCGAGGCGGCGCCGTCGGCGTGGACCTCGTCGACGAACCGGTCGACATCCTCAGGTGTCGGTGTCCGCACGCTGACGGCCACCCGTTGCTGGCGGACCAGGCCGGACTCGGCCCAGGTGACGAAGAGTTGGGCCGGGGAGCCCGCCACCTCCCGGACCTGGGCGCCCTGGTGGCGGGTGCGGCAGACCTCGGTGACCCGGGCCAGCAGGGTCTGCAGCGGCGAGGCCAGGCCGCGGGTCTCGTGCTCCGGGCCGTCGGCGGGGCCGGACTCGTCGGTCTGCGGGGGGCCGGCGGTGGCCGCGGCCGGCGCGGGCTCCGGGAAGGCCCTCGCGGCCCGCCGCCAGGAGGCGGCCACCCGGGTCGGCGCGACGTCCGGGGCGGACCAGCGGGTCAGCCCCTCGCGGGTGAGCCGGAGCAGCTGGTGGCCGCCGGCGGCCGGGGCGCCGACGACGGTCACCTCCCCGGCCGAGGTGGTCAGCGCGCCGCCGGTGCCGCGGCCGCCGTCCGGGCCGTTCAGCAGCAGGTGGAGGCGGGGCGCGGTCAGCCGGGTGAACCGGTCCACGTCGCGGAGCGGTTCGGCCTCCGCGGCGCCGCGCGCCGGACGGGCGGCGGTCACCGGGTGGCGCAGGGCGCCGAGCCGCAGCCAGCCGTCGCTCTCGTAGGGGCGCAGCGCCTGGGCGAACCAGGCCGCCTGCTCCGGGCCCAGCCAGCCGTACCGGTCGTCCGGCCGGTGGGACCAGGCCATCGAGGAGTTCAACCCGGCCACCACGGTGCCCAGTTCGGGAACCGGGAAGAGGGTCCACGGCTGCGCGCTGTCGAAGACCACGTCCAGGCCCTGGTAGAACTCCTGGAACAGCCGGGCGTAGTGCCGCCACTTCGGCCAGTACGGCGCCGTCGGCCGCACCTCGTCGGCCTCGCAGGTGGCGAAGTAGGCGCGCGAGGCGGCCTGGCTGACGTCCTTCCCGCCGGGGACGATCGCCACCCGGTGCGGCTCCAGGCCGAGCAGGGCGCGCATCCCGGTGAGGTAGGAGAGCGCCTGCTCGCACTCGCGGGGGCTGCCCGAGGCGGTCAAGTCGCCTGTCACGACCACCAGTTCGGGCGCGGGCGCGCCGGAGTCCGCGAGCTCCACCAGATCTCCCCAGACCGCCGCCTGGAGGTCCACCGGGTCGTGCCCCCGGCCGAACTCGGGCCCGGCCAGGTGCAGCACGGTCACCGCCTCGCGCAGACCGCTCCGGCCCGGCCCCTGCGGGTAGTCGGGCTGGACGCTCGGCCGGCGGCG
Organism: Kitasatospora sp. NPDC088742; assembly: GCF_055584905.1. Classification (NCBI taxonomy): domain Bacteria; kingdom Bacillati; phylum Actinomycetota; class Actinomycetes; order Kitasatosporales; family Streptomycetaceae; genus Kitasatospora; species Kitasatospora sp. NPDC088742. The sequence goes on from NZ_JBVJLD010000001.1 coordinate 51,076, forward strand.
GCCCGCGCCGCCGCCCGTCGAGGGCTCGGTGGCCTGCGCCCGTGGGGTGGGGGAGAGGGGGCGTGGGGATCCCAGGGCGCCGACGGCGCCCGGCACACTGCCCGGGTAGCCCGGGCGGAGCTCGGGCCGCGCCCTGCCGTCCATCGCCGACGCGACCCGGGCGAGCAGGAGTTGACGGGCGCGGTCCGGCTCGTCCACGCCGGCCAGGTCGATGTAGGTGAGGGTGGCGAGCAGGCCGTCCACCGGGATGTCCTCGATCCGGACCGTGATCAGACGGCGGTCCGGCGCGTCCGGATCCGCGCGCAGGGCGGCCTGCCACTCCATCCGGCCGTAGCGCGAGCGCTCGTAGTTGCGGGAGAGGAGCGCGATGACCGCCGCGGAGTCGGTGATGCCGTGGTCCATGAAGTCGACGAAGTTGGTGCCCGGGACGAAGTCCCAGGCCTGGAGGAAGGCCCGGTAGCCGGCGTCCTCCAAGGTCCAGGCGATCCAGGCCGCCCAGCGTTCGTCGGCCGGCGAGTAGCTGATGAAGAAGTCGATCGGCCCGGGGCCACCCGGGGTCGCGTCAAGAGCCCCCATGGAGAGAACATATGGCCGCTCCGGACATGGCTAACCCTTTTGGCACGCAACGTTTTCCGGATGAGCCACCGTCAGTTCCGGTGCGCACGGCCGCTGTCCGGCAGCCCGTCCGAGGCGGACTCGACCGACGAGGCCGGGTGTGCGACGCTGGCGCCCGTGTTCGCGTACTGGCCCGCCGTCCGGCGACGGCACCCGCTCGACCTGCTGGCCGGCGGCCTGCTCGCGCTCGGCCTGCTCCTCCTCGCCACCGGACTGCTCCCGGCCGACTCGGCGGGGGCGGCCGCGCAGCGGATCGCGCCGCTGCTGGCCTTCCTGGGCTCGGTCATCGTGCTGGCCGAACTGACCAGTGCCGCAGAGGTGTTCGACGTCATCGCGGCCTGGGTGGCGCGGGCCGGGCGGGGCAGCTACCCCCTGCTCTTCCTGCTGTGCGTCGGCTTCGCCACGCTCACCACGACCGTGCTCAACCTGGACACCACCGCCGTACTGCTCACCCCCGTGATGCTGGCGCTGGCCACCCGGGTGGGCATCGCGCCGCTCCCGCTGGCGATGACCACGGTCTGGCTGGCGAACACGGCGAGCCTGCTGCTGCCGGTGTCCAACCTGACCAACCTGCTGGCCGCCGACCGGGTCGCGCTGTCCCCCGCCGGGCTGGCCCGGGCGATGTGGGCGCCCCAGCTCACCGCCCTGCTGGCCACCGCCGCCTGCCTGTGGGGGTTCTACTGGCGGCGCGGGCGGCGGGGCGCGGACGGGTACGACCCGCCACCGGCCCACCGGCCGGCGGACCCGGCGCTGTTCCGGATCTGCGCCCTGGCCTGCGCCGGGTTCCTGACGTGCAGTCTGCTCGACGTGGTGCCGCTCTGGGTGGCCTCGGGCACGGCCGCCGCGGTGGTGGTGGCGGCCCACGCCGTGCGCCGTCCGACGGCGTTGAGCGTCTCGCTGGTGCCCTGGCGGCTGCTGGTGATGGTGCCCGGGATGTTCCTGGTGGTGCAGGCCGTCGACGCGCACGGGCTGCACCGGCTGCTCTCCGGGGCGATCGGCACGGACGGCGGGGTGCTGGGCCTGTTCCGGGCCTCGGCGGTCGGCGCGGGCCTGTCCAACCTGCTCAACAACCTGCCGGTCTACCTGGCCGGGGAGGCGGCGGTGCCGGACGGCAACCACCAGCAGCTGCTGGCCCTGCTGATCGGCACCAACGTCGGCCCGCTGATCACCCCTTGGGCCTCGCTGGCCACCCTGCTCTGGTACGAGCGGTGCCGGTCGGCGGGCCTGCGGGTGCCGCTGCGGAGCGTGGCCGGGACGGGGGCCGTGCTCGCCGTCGGCGGCGTGGCACTGGCCACCGCCGCGCTCGCGCTGGTGGGCGGCGCCTGAGCGGGCGGTTGCCTGAGCGGGCGGGCCCTGACGGTGGGTCAGGCGGTGGTCAGGCGGTGGTCAGGCTGTGGCTCAGAGGGCGCCGGCGACCAGGCCGAGCAGGTGCGGGATGACCTCCTCCCGGCCCGCGACGTAGCTGCGGGCGGTGTCCGGCTGCCCGATCCGCGGGCTGAACCCGCCGCCGTCGAGCGCCCGGACCACCAGTCCGGCCTCGGTGGCCAGCAGGCTGCCGGCCGGCAGGTCGATCTCCTCGGCCCGGTAGCCGACGAAGCCGTCGATCAGCCCGCCGGCCAGCAGCGACCAGGTGAGCAGCGGCGCCCAGAGCTGGAGCACCCGGCGGGCGCCGCGTTCCAGCCCGTCCTTGAGCGCCCTGGCCACCGGGTCCCCGCCCGCCACCGCGTGCCCCTGGGTCCAGCCGAGCACCGGGCGGCGGCCCGTGCCCGGTGGCCGGTCCGGCACCCACAGCCGCCCGGAGGGGCCGTACGCCCCGCAGCCGCGCACGGCCCGCCAGGTCCGGCCGAGGACCGGGTCGTGGACCACGCCGACGACCGGCTCGCCGTCCAGGCAGAGCGCGATGCCGACGACGTACGCGGGCAGGCCGACCACCACGTTGTTGCTGCCGTCCAAGGGGTCGACCAACCAGGTGCGGCGGCCGCCCGGCGGGCCGCCGGTGGCGCCGCCCTCCTCGGCCAGCACGTGGTCCGCCGGGAACCGCTCCGCCAGCCGCCGGGTGATCAACTCCTCGGCCAGCAGGTCGAGTTCGGTGACGACGTCACCGTCCTCCCCCTTGCCGTCCACCCGGAAGGCGTCGAGGAAGCGGGCCCGCAGCAGGTCGCCGGCCTCCTCGGCGGCCCGCACCGCGACCCGGCACTCGTCCGCGAAGCCGTGCGGCGCGGGCCGCTCATCCGCCGCTGTCGTCTCCACCGATCCTCCTGGCCACTTCTCGGGCGATCCGGGCCGTCTGGGCCGCGTCGCAGAGCTGCCGCACCACCCGGCGGGCGGTGCCGTCCACCGGCCCCAGGAGCACGTCCACCGGCCCCGGCACCGTCCGGCCCAGCACCACGGTGGCGGCGGGAGCCGGGTCCGGCAGCACCGTGGCGTGGAACTCGCCGGCGCCCAGCGTGTACGTCTCGCCCCGCCCGCTGGTCCGCTCGGTCAGCGGCTCCCAGCGCACCAGCCGGGGGCTCGGGCGGATCTCGTCCGTCCGGCCGGCGCTGTGGACCTCGAAGGCCCGGTGGGTCGGCCGGTCGGGGGCGTCGTACACCCCCACCCGCAGGTTGCCGACCCGGCCGTAGAGCACACTGCTCGTCAACTCCCAGCTGTGGCAGTGGATCTCGCGCTCGTCCCCGGGCCGGGCCGGGGCGAACGCGTGCACGCACACGCCGTGCGATCCCTCGCGCAGCACCGGCAGGCAGTAGAAGCCGAGCGGATGGGCGACCGCGCGCAACGGTCTTGCCCCGGAGGCCACTTCGGCCAGCAGGCGGCCGACCAGGCCGTCCAGTTCCGGCTCGGCGGCGGTGCGCCCGGCAGCCCGTTCGAGCGTGCTGAAGAGGTCCATCGTCTCCCCCTGGTCTCCCCGGCGGGCGCACCGGCCGCGACGCGCGGCTACCTGCGGTACGGGTTCTCCGCGTGCAGCGCCCGGTGGATGATGTCGCTGACGTCCCGGTCCGAGAAGGCGGTCGGCAGCGGGATGCGCAGGTGCTCGAACAGCCGTCGGGCCTCGTCCACCGTGGGGTCGTCGCCCAGCGGCCCGGCGTCCCGGAGGTCGAGCTTGACCGCCTGCTCCCGGTAGTGGTGGAGCTCGGTGACGTAGTAGTCGTACAGCGGGCGGCCGCGTTCGACGTGGATGCTGACCCGCTGCGGATCGTCCTGGGTGATGATCAGGCAGGAGGCGGAGACGTCGAACCTCAACGACGGTGCCACCACCGAGAGGTGGACGTCGATCTCCAGGGTGTCCAGGCGCTGGCGGTACCAGGCGGCGGCCAGCACCGTGGCGTAGGACTCCTTGCGGGTGCGCTCCACGCTCCAGACCGCCCCGCCGGCCCCGCCCGCACCATCCGCGCGGTTGCCGAAGGTGCCCCGGAACCGGGCGTACGCGGCGCAGGCCGCCTCGTCGCCGGGGTGCACGATGTCGATCTTGACGGTGAGGGCGCGGCGCCGGCGGCGCGCCTCCTGGACGCACTCGGGCAGGGTGACGGCCCGGAGGTAGGTGCCGGTGCCGCCCTTGAACACCCACCGGTCGGTGTCCTGTCTGGCCCGCTCCAGCGCGCGCTCCAGTTCGATGCCGGTCAGCTCGCGCACCGACATCAGGTTCTCCACCGCCTGCCGGGCACCCTCCGTCGCCTGCTGGATGTCCACCACCCGCCGCCGGCGCTCGGCCAGCGAGCCGTACACGACGCCCGCCAGCACCAGCAGGGTGGCACCGGAGACGACGTTCTCCCCGAGGCCGCCGCCGAACAGGTCGAGCAGGCCGATCACCAGGGCCCCCACGAGGGCCACCACGCCGTCCGAGTTCCTGAGCGCCCAGGCGATGGCGCTCTCCAGTCTTCGGCCGGGCCCCGCACCCCCGTGCACCACGCCGACACCTCCTTCGACCGTCAACATGGTAGGGGCGCGGCGAAGTTGACGACCAGAGTGCTGCCGGACGAGTTCGGTCGCGAACCAGCCTTGTCCCGGCTCCCCCGTGGCGCACGGGGCGGGGTGTTCAGAGGTGGTGGTGGCGGGCCAGCCAGCGTTCGGACTGGCGGCGTTCCTCGGCGACCCGGCCGAGGGCGGCCGGGACGCGGGCCAGGGTGCTGGCGGCGGTCTCGGGGTGGCCGGCCCAGACGAGGGCTCCGGCCAGACGGGCCGTCACCAGGCCGCGGTAGTGCTGCTGTTCCGGGGGGAGGCGGGTCAGGCCCTGGCCGAGGGCGTCGGCGGCGATCCGGGCGTGGGTGCGGCGGCCGGTGCGGACGGCGAGGTCGCGGTGGCAGGTGCCGTGGGTGAGCAGCAGCAGGGTGGTGGCCTCGGCGGTGGGGGCGGCCGCGGTGCGGTCGGCGGCCCGCTCCAGGGCGGCCTCGGCGGCGGCGCGCTCCCCGGCCAGGGCGTGGCTGCGGGCCAGGGCCAGCGCGGCCCGGGCCTCGGCGACCGCCCGGCCCGAGCGGGCCGCGTGCGCGGCGGCGGTCCGGGCCGAGCCGAGCGCGGCGGCCGCGTGCCCGGAGGCCCAGTGCACCGCGCTCTGCCGGGCCGACAGCAGCGCCGCGACGGCCAGGTCGTCGGCGGCCAGCGCCCACTCCTGGCCGCAGTCGTACCAGGCCAGCGCCCGCCCGTACTCCAGCCGGTCGAAGCGGGCCCAGCCGGCCAGTTCGGCGTAGCGGGCGGCGAGTGCGCCGAGCCGGGCCCGGTCGGCGGCGGGGGCGGTGCGCTGCTGACGGGCCGCCAGCCGGGTGTGGTGCTCCAGGACGTCGACCAGGGCGTGGCCGCCGACCGCGCGGGCGGCGCTGCGGTAGGTGGCCAGCAACTGCGCCAGGGTCTCCGGGCCGGGACCGGCCGCCAGGCTGCGGCTGTGCTGCGAGAGGCGGCGGCGCTCACGCTCCACCTGGGGCCAGAGCTCGGCCAACTCGCCTTCGGTGTCCAGGAGTTCGTCTATCCGCTCGGCCATCCCGGCGGGGGGCCAGCGGCGGGTGTTCTCGACCCGGCTGATGTGCGAGTCGTCGTAGCCCAGGCGGCGGCCGAGTTCGGCCTGGCTGAGGCCGCGCAGCAGGCGCCAGTGGCGCAGCCGGGCGCCGAAGTCGGACCGGGCCGAGACGGACTGGTGCAGCTCGACGGACACGGGACCTCCAGTGGGGGTGTCCAGGCGGTGTCCAGTGGGGTGGACGGCTGGGGGTGGACGGCTGGGGGTGGACCTGAGGTGCGAGGTGCTCGGGAGGGCGAGGTGCTCGGGATGGTCAAGTGCCGGACAAGGGCGGGTGAACGAGCGGTGTGAGTCTGACAAGGAATTGTCATGGACAGGTATCCCCGGGATGCCGAGAACGTCAAACCGCCACGGCCCCGTACTGACGCTCCGTCAGGAATCCGCCACCGTGCGCTGCGGCGGGCACGCCAAGGGCGCGGGGCCTTCGGGCCTCGCGCCCTTGGATTCGGGTCTCGCGGTGTCTCAGCGCACCAGGACGAGGGAGTTGATCGGGGTGTAGTCGATCGCCGCGTAGTCGCCGGTGGCGCGGTAGACGGGGGAGCAGCCGGTGCCGTTGTAGCCGGTGCACTCCTGGAAGCCCGCGCCGCCGGTCTGGTTGTTGACGACCACGCGGTAGCCGGTGACGTTCTGGAGGTTGTGGGCGCCGTAGCTGTAGAAGATGTTCCGGCTCAGGATGGTGCCGTTGGTCTCCCTGATGCAGACCGCTCCGCTCGGGCAGGGCGTGGCCGCCGAGGCGGTGGGGGCCGCGGCCAGCCCGGTTCCGGCGGCGAGGGACAGGGCGGTCAAGGCCATCGCGAACTTGCGCATGGTGCGATTCCTCTTCTCGTTCGGGTGCGTCCTATTGCGGACACGCCCAGAGTGCCGAGCGGGGCCGCCGCGCACCAGCGGAGGTGGGCAGGATGGCCGGAACGCACCGCCGGTGGCCGACGGGCGTCCTCCGGTTCAGTGGGTGAGGTTGCCGCGCAGGGCGTCGAGGGTCTCGTCCCCGAGGCCGAGGGCGGTGCGGGCGTAGGTCTCGGGGTCGCCCCAGCCGTCGGTGAGGGTCTCCAGGGCGGCGGCGAGGTACTCGGGGCGGACGGTGAGCAGTTCCTCGGTGACCTGAGGGTCGCCGCCGGCCGCGGTGAAGGCCTCGACGACGGGGGCGAAGGCGGCGCGGACGGCCGGGTTGACGGTGAGGTAGTCGGCCTCGACGGTGGCCCGGTCGGCGCCGAGCAGCAGGAGCAGGAGGGCGGCGCCCCAGCCGGTGCGGTCCTTGCCGGCGGTGCAGTGGAAGAGGACCGGGCCGTTGGCCGGAACGGCGAGCTCGGTGAGCAGCGCGCGGTAGGCGGCGCGGCCGGAGTCGCCCGCCACGAACGAGCGGTAGTCGGAGATCAGCGCCCCGGCGGCGCGGCCGTCGCCGAGCAGTCGGTTGGCCGCGAGCGGATCGGCCGTCACGGTGCCGAGCTTGGAGGCGGCGCCGGAGCTGACCAGGTCGGCGAGGACGTCGGCGACCACCAGGCGGCCGCCGGGCGGGAGGCGGTCGGGGCAGGCGGTGCGTTCGCGGTCGGTGCGCAGGTCCACCACGGTGCGCACGCCCAGGGCGTCGAAGAGCGGGTCGGCCCCGGACTCCAGGCGGTCGAGCTGCCCGGAGCGCAGCACCAGGCCGGGCCTGACGGTGCGTCCGCCCGCGAGCGGGATGCCGCCCAGGTCGCGCAGGTTGGGGACGGTGGCGGCCTCGATGGGCAGCGAGTACGGCATGGGCACTCCTCCGGTCGATCTGCTGCCGACGGTACGGGCCGGGCGGGGGCCTCGCGAGGGGGTGTCCGGGCGGGACGGCGGGGGCGCACAAGGGGAGCGCACTGGGGGCGCGCGGGAGCACGGGGTGGGGGTGATCACCGAGGTCCGTTGCGGGCAACGGCCCGGCGCGGAAGGGTTGGGGGCGGACCGTCCACGAGGGTGGGCGGCCGGCTTTCGAGGGGCGTGGAATGACGGCGAAGGTCCTGATCGTCACCGGTGACGCGGCGGAGTCGCTGGAGGTGCTCTACCCGTACCAGCGGCTGCGCGAGGAGGGCTACGAGGTGGTCGTCGCCGCGCCGTCGAAGAAGACCCTCCAGTTCGTGGTGCACGACTTCGTGCCCGGCTTCGACACCTACACCGAGAAGGCCGGCTACACCTGGCCCGCCGACGTGGCGTTCGAGGACGTCGACCCGGCCGAGTACGCGGCGCTGGTGATCCCCGGCGGCCGCGCCCCCGAGTACCTGCGCAACGACCCGCAGGTGCAGCGGATCGTGGCCCACTTCTTCGAGGCCGACAAGCCGGTGGCGCAGATCTGCCACGGCCCGCTGATCACCCTGCCCGGCGGCGCCCTGACGGGCCGTCGCACCGCCGCCTACCCGGCGCTGGAGCTGGACGTGACCGGGGCCGGGGCGGTGTACGAGGACGCCGAGGCCGTGGTCGACGGCCAGCTGGTCTCCGCCCGGGCCTGGCCGGACCACCCGGGCTGGATGCGGGAGTTCGTGCGGATCCTGCGGGACAAGGCGCCGGTGGAGTGAGCTGAGCCCGCGTCAGGCCTCGGGTGCCCCGGTCCTCCTCGTGAGGAGGACCGGGGCACCGGCCGTCCGGCGTGGGGGCGGGCGCCGGCGGCGGTGGCGGGTTAGCGTCGGGGCATGCACGTGGTGATCGCCGGTGGGCACGGGAAGATCGCGCTCCAGCTGGAGCGACTGCTGTCGGCGCGCGGGGACACCGTGACCGGCCTGATCCGGAACGCGGCGCAGTCCGCGGACCTCAAGGCGGCCGGGGCCAGACCGGTGGTCTGCGACCTGGAGGCCGTCTCCCTGGAGGACCTCGCGGGCGGGCTGAGCGGGGCCGACGCGGTGGTGTTCGCGGCCGGGGCCGGGCCGAACAGCGGCAGTGCCCGCAAGGACAGCGTGGACCGGGCGGCCGCCGTGCTCTTCGCCGACGCGGCCGAACTGGCCGGGGTGCCGCGGTACGTGATGATCTCCACGATGGGCATCGAACGGGCCGGGGCGCCGGGCATGGACCAGGAGTTCACCGACTACCTGCGGGCCAAGGGCGCGGCCGAGGACGACCTGAGGGCCCGTCGGATCGGCTGGACGGTGCTGCGCCCGGGCCCGCTGCTGGACGAGCCGGGCAGCGGCTTCGTCCGGCTCGCGGTGCCCGCGCTGCCGCTGGCACCCGTCCCCCGGGAGGACGTGGCCAAGGTGCTGCTGGAACTGCTGGACGCCCATGCGGCGATCGGCCGCACCCTGGAGCTCACCGCCGGGGCCGAACCGGTGGCGGAGGCAGTCCGGGTGGCACTGGCCAGCGCCTGACGGAGTCCGGCGGGGCTTGGTGGGGCCTCGGTGTCTGACGGGTCCTCGGCGTCGAGGGTGAAGGACGGCGCCGACCTCCGCTGACGGCGGGTCAGTCGCCCCGGGCCGCGCCCTCCCGGACCTCGGGGCGGGCGGCCGGGGCGGCCGGCGGCTGGGCCGGGGTGCTGCGGTTGGCCAGGATAGAGAGCAGCAGGGCCACGGCGAAGACCACGGTGCAGGCCAGCGCGGCCTGGAAGTAGGCCGCGTTCGAGGTGGCGGCGGAGCTGTTGAGGTAGAGGCCGGAGATGGCCGAGATGCCCACGGCGGCGGCGATCCGCTGCGACATCTGGAGGATTCCGCCCGCCACGCCGGCCGCCTCGGCAGGGGCGTAGCGGAGCACCTGGGCCTGGTTGGGGGAGACCACCAGGCCGGCCGCGGCGCCGGTGCAGAGCTGGCCGAGGCCGAGCAGCACGGGCAGCCAGGGCCCCGAGGTCCAGAGCGCGGCCAGGCCGCTGAGCAGGACGGCGGCCAGCGCCAGGGTGAGGCCGAGCGGCACCAGGTGCGGCCCGAAGCGCTGGACGGCGCGCCAGGCGAAGGAGGAGACCACGGCCATCGCCACGGCGGAGGGCAGGGTGACGGCGGCGGCCGCGAGGGGCGACAGGCCCAGCCCGTCCTGGAGGAACATCACCAGCACCAGACTGCCCGCCAGCGAGGCGCCGAACTGGGCCATCGCGGTGAGCGTGCCCAGGGTGTACGGCGCGGAGCGCGGCAGCGCGGGGTGGATCAGCGGCTGACGGCCCGTCGCCAGGCGGTGGTGCTGCCACCAGGCCAGCAGCACGGCGAGGGCGAGGGCGGCGGCACCGAGGCCGAGCTTGGCCGGGAGCGCGGCGGAGGTGACGAAGGGGAGCATCACCGCGACGGTGATCGCGGCGGTGAGCAGCAGGCCGAGCGGGTCGAGCGAGCCGAGGCCGCGGGCGGTGGCGGGGGTGTCGGCTGGGGTGTGGGTGCGCGGGGTGGGGCGCGGGAGGTGACGGACCGCCAGGACCAGGGTGGCCAGTCCGGACGGGGCGCTGATCAGGAAGGCCAGCCGCCAGCCCCACTCGGGCCCGGCCAGCGCGATCAGCGCGCCGCCGAGCGGCGGGCCCAGGGCGATGGCCACCGCGCAGGTCACCTGGTACATCCCGAGCGCCTTGGTGCGGGCCGGTCCGGTGAAGACGTCCTGGAGGGTACCGATCATCTGGGAGTTGACCAGACCGGCGCCCGCGCCCTGGAGCAGCCGGAGCGCGACCAGCAGCCAGGGGTCGGTGGCGGCCGCGGCGAACAGGCCGGCCGCGACGAAGAGGGCGATCCCGGCCACGAAGAACTGCTTGCGGCCGCGCAGGTCGCCGAGCCTGCCGCCGGGTATCAGCGCCAGGCCGAAGGCGAGCGAGTACCCGGCCACGATCCACTGGATCTGGGTGGCCGAGGCCTCCAGGGTGCTGCGCAGCGCGGGGACGGCGATGTTGAGGACGGAGTTGTCCAGCATGGTGGTGAAGCCGCCCGCCAGACAGACCGCGAGGATCCGGTTCTGCTTCTTCGCTGTTCTGTGCACTGACGGAGGCTAGCGGGTGCCGGCCGCCCGGGGGAGGGGTGGGTCAGGTCCGTCGGGTACTCACGCACCTTGCCGCTCCCACTCCCCGGGAGGCGGCCCCGGTCTCACTCCTCAGGAGTCGGCGGCGGCCCCGGGTCCGGGTCGGGCAGCGGCGGCCGGGGCCCCGGCTCCGGCGGCCGGCCGGGGAACGGATCCGGCCGCGGCGGCTCGGGGAACGGCGGGTGGGTGTCCGGATTCGGGGGCACGGGCACGGTCATGGCGGCCTCCCTCGCTCTCTGTCCGGGCACCTACCCGGCCCCGCCGGGACGACACCTCGCGGAGCGGTGCGTGGCTAGGCTGTTCGGTCATGAGCGTTCATGTGGGAATCGCCCGCGAGGCGGATGGTGAACTGGTCGCGGCCTTCGCCCGGCTGCTGCCGCAACTCTCCGGCAGTGCACGGCCGTTGGACCGGGAGGCGGTGGTGGCGCTGGTGGGATGTCCGGTGAACACGGTGCTGCTCGCCCGGCTGGACGGGCGGATCGTCGGGGTTCTGACCCTGGTGCTGCTGCCGCTGCCGAGCGGGTTGCGGGGCCGGATCGAGGACGTGGTGGTGGACGCCGGGGCCCGCGGCCACGGGGTCGGCGCGGCGCTCACCGCCGAGGCCGTCCGGCTGGCCGAGGAGGCCGGGGCGCGGACGGTCGACCTGACCTCGCGGCCGTCGCGGGAGGCGGCGAACCGGCTGTACGAGCGGGCGGGGTTCGAGGTCAGGGGCTCGGTGGTCTACCGGCGGACGGCGAGGGTGGTCTGACGGGCGGTCAGGGCTTCCAGGTGTGGTCCAGGAAGTCGGCGAGCAGCGGGGCGATCTCGGGGAGGTGGTCCTCCAGGGCGAAGTGGCCGGTGTCGAAGAGGTGCAGCTCGGCGTCGGGGAGGTCGCGCAGGTAGGCCTCGGCGCCGGTGGCGGGGAAGAACATGTCGTTGCGGCCCCAGAGGACGAGGGCGGGCGGGGTGTGCTCGCGCAGCCACTGCTGCCAGGCCGGGTACCGCTCGACGTTGGAGTGGTAGTCGAAGGCGAGGTCCAGCTGCGGCTGGGTGCGGCCGGGCTGGTCCAGGAAGTGCTGGTCGAGGGTCCAGCCCTCGGGGGCGATCAGCTCCGGGTCGGTGGTGCCGCCCTCGTACTGGCCCCTGGTCATCGGGAGGGTGAGCAGCTCGCGGACGGTCTGCTCGGCGCCCGGCTGCCCGGGGCGCAGGGCGATGAAGTCGCGGGCCATCGGGGAGAGGCCCTCGGTGTAGGCGTTGGCGTTCTGCACCACGAGGCCGGCGATGCGGTGGGGCTGACGGAGCGCCAGGCGGAAGCCGACGGGGGCGCCGAAGTCGAAGGCGTAGAGCACGAAGCGCTCCAGGCCGAGGAGTTCGACGAAGCGCTCGGTGACCTCGGCGAGGTGGTCGAAGGTGTAGGCGAAGGGGCCGCCGGTGGAGGCCGGGGCGGGGGTGTCGCTGTGGCCGAAGCCCGGGTAGTCCGGGGCGATCAGGCGGTAGCGGGTGCCGAGGGCGTCGATCAGGCGGCGGTACTGGTGCGAGGCGGAGGGGAAGCCGTGCAGCAGGAGCATCACCGGGGCGTCCGGGTCGGCGGGGAGGCTCTCGCGGTAGAAGACCCGCAGGCCGTCGACGTCGAGGTGGCGGTGGCGGACTCGGGCGATCATGGCTAATGCCTCCTGGGTTGCTGTTGGCATTAGCCTCTCGCGAACTCTTCTAATGTGTCAAGCGGCTGATTTACCATTAGGGCATGGCTGACCCGCTGATCGGTGAACCGCTCGCCCTGGACCTGCTCAACACCCGCCCCCGGGGCGGTGACCAGCTCGCCGATCCGGGGGCGCTCCGGCGGTGGCTCGAACTCCAGCACGCGCGCGGGCTGTTGGAGGTCCCGGTGGTGACCGGCCCGGCCGAGCTGGCCGCCGTCCGCGAGGTGCGGGAGCTGGCGGTGGTGGCGGTCGGGCGGGCCCGGCGGGGCGAGCCGGTGCCGGGGGCGGTGCTCGACGCGCTGAACGCCAGGCTGCTGGCGGCTCCCCTGGTCGGCGAACTGCGGCACGGACCGGCCGGGCCGGTGTACCGGCTGCGCCGCACCGGCCCGGCCTCGGCCCGATTGGCGGGTGAACTCGCGGAGGCGGTGGCCGAGTTGGTGACCGGCACGGAGGTGCTGGCCGCGGTGCGGGACTGCGCCGCCGAGGACTGCGAGCTGCTGTTCGTGCCCGCGAACCCCCGGCGCCGCTGGTGCTCTCCCGCCACCTGCGGCAACCGCGCCCGGGTGGCCCGGCACTACCGCCGCCAGCGGGACGGGGGCTGAGGGGGACGGAGCGCGGTACGGAGGGGAAGGTAGGCTCGGGCGGATCGAGAGAGGGAGGCGTGTGGTGGAGCCGCTGGTGGTGGTCGCGGGCAGCGCGGAGGTGCTGGCGCGGGCCGGTGCGGGGGAGGGGCTGCTGACCGAGGTCGAGCGGGCCCGGGCCGCGCGGTTCCGGCACGAGTCGACCCGGCAGGACTTCGTCGCGGCCCACGTGCTGGTGCGCGAGTGCGCCGCGCGGCTGCTCGGCACCGAGGCCGCCGCCCTGACGCTGCTCCAGTGGTGCCCGGACTGCGAGCAGGAGGGCCACGGCCGGCCGTACCTGGCGGACCGTCCCGAGGTGCACGTGAGCCTCTCGCACGGGAAGGGCGTGGTGGCCGCGGCGGCCGGGTTCGGCCCGGTCGGGGTGGACGTGGAGCAGCCCTCCCGCGGGGTGGTCGCCGAGGTGGCCGAACGGGTGCTGACCCCGGCCGAGTTGGCGCTGGTGAAGGAGCAGGCCGAGCCCGAGCGCGCGTTCCTGCGGCTCTGGGTGCGCAAGGAGGCGCTGATCAAGGTCGGCCGCGCCACCCTGGACACCCTGGCCGCCGTGGACCTCTCCGCCCTCCCGCTGGCGGGCTCGCCGCTGCGCGGCCGCTGGGACGGGCTGCACCTGCTGGACTGGGAGGACGGCGCGCGCGGCGCGGTGGTCGGCGCGGTGGCGGCCGAGGAGCCGCGCCTGCTGGAGCTCTGACGCTCCGGCAGACGCGGCCGTGTCCCGGGCCGGGCGGGGTCAGCCGGTGAAACCCGCCGTGATCCTGGTGTACTGCCAGTCGGTCTGCGAGGTGCCGGAGCAGGTCTCCTGCACGCCGCCGCCGGGGCACGGCCGGTCCCGGTTGACGGACCAGAAGGCCAGGCGGGCGATGTGCTTGGTGTTGGACCAGTCGCGGATCTTGGTCCAGGTGTCGGTGCTGGTGAGCTCCTGCTGGTCGCTCAGGCCGTTCATGCCGCTGATGCCGAGGTGGGCGTAGGCGGTGGCGTCGTCCCAGCCGAACACCGACCTGAGCTTGGTCTTCAGGCCCTCGGCCGCGCTGACGGTCGAGCCGTACATGTCGGCGCCGCCGCCGAAGTCGAACGGCATGATGGTGAAGACGTCGATGTCGGCGCCCAGCGCCTTGGACTGCTCGATCAGGCGGTTGCCCCAGCTGGTCGGGCCGCTGGTGGCGGTGCCGAAGGTGAGGATGGTCCGCAGGCCCGGGTTGTTGGCCTTGACGATCTTCAGGGCGGTGATGATCCGGTCCTGGACGGTGGCGTTCTCGAACTCGTCGGTGTTCTCGATGTCCACGTCGATCGCCTTGAGGCCGTAGGCGGTGATCACCTTCTGGTAGGCCGCGGCCAGCGCCTCGGGGGTGGCGCAGTTGGGGCCGAGCTTGTTGCCGCTCCAGCCGCCGATGGACGGGACGACGTCGCCGCCGGCCGCCCGGATCTGGTTGATGACGGTCTGGTCCACGCCGCCGAGCAGCGGCCGCTGGCTGTCCCAGGTCGGGTTGCAGCCGTTCTGGGCCAGGATGAAGGCCATGGTGAACCACTTGATGCCGGTCGCGTTCATCACCGTGGCCGGGGACGGCGGGTTGCCCCAGCCGTTGTAGAGGTACGGCGCGGCCTGCTTGAAGCCACCGGGCGGCGGGGTGGTGCCGGGGTCGGTGGTGACGCTGACCGCGTTGGAGGCGGCGGAGGTGTTCCCGGCCGCGTCGCGGGCCTTCACGGTGAAGGTGTAGGCGGTGTTGGCGCTCAGGTTGGAGACGGTGGCGCTGGTGCCGGGGACGGTGGTGGCCAGCGTGGAGCCCTGGTAGACGTCGTAGGCGGTGACGCCGACGTTGTCGGTGGCCGCGCCCCAGGTGAGCGAGACCGTGGAGGAGGTCTTGCCGGTGGAGAGCGGGGTGCCCGGGGCGGTCGGCGCCTGGGTGTCGGTGCTGCCGCCGGGGCCGTCCAGGCTGATGTCGTCGGCGTAGTAAGTCCCCTGCCCGTACCAGCCGTTGAGGTAGATCTCGGCGCTGGTCTGGCTCGCCCCGGTGGTGAAGGAGACCGAGAGCTTGGTGTAGGCGGAGGCCGACGGGGTCCAGGTGGAGGTGGAGCCCGTGACGCCGAGGTAGACGTAGCTGCCGCGGACCCAGCCGCTCAGCGTGTAGGCGGTGTTGGGCTGCACCGCGACGGTCTGGGTGCACTTCGCGGTGTCGCTCGAACTCGCCGCTGCGGCAAGGGCCTTGGAGCCGCCGTGGACGGGGGTGGATACGACGGAGCCGAGGCCGCCGGTGCAGGACCAGCCGGAGAGCGTCCCGGTCTCGAAGCCGGGGTTGGTCAGCAGGTTGGCCGCCTGGGCGGTGGTCGGTGCGGTGAGTGCCGCCGCGGCCGCCAGGAAGCCGGCGCCTGCCGCGGAGAGCAGGCGGGTACGGGTGCGCAAGACGAGTACCTCCAGTGGGGGATGGTTGGTACCGAACGGACGGACCGTCAGGGCAGTGGCGCCGGAGCGTGGTTGGGGACACGCTCCCGAAGGCTTGACGGCGTCGCGCAAATGGTATGGACCTGTTGACGGTATGGTCCAGTCCTCTTACATTCATCCTCACATCGCCGCGTGCGATTCGGCCGTCACCCGACCGGACGGCAAGCACGGTTCTGCCAACCCCTGTACGGATCCCCCACACCCACAGGAGAACCATGCCCACCCATCTCAGGAGCAGGCTGCTCGCCCTGCTCAGCACCCTGCTGCTCCTCCCGGTCGCCCTCCTCGCCACGCTCGCGGCCCCACCCGCGCACGCGGCCGGACGGCTCACCGCCGCCTTCACCACGGCCGACAACGGCTCCTGGTGGAAGGGCACCTTCATCGTCCGGAACGCCACCACGGCCGCCGTCACCGGCTGGAGCCTGGAGTTCGACCTCCCGGTCGGCGTCACGCTCAGCAGCAGCTACAACGGCGAGGCCACCGTTACGGGCCGTCATGTGGTGGCGAAGAACGCCTACTACAACGCCACCGTCCAGCCGAACGCCACCACCGAGCCCTACAGCTTCTGGTTCGTGGCCGGCGGCCCGATCGGGACCCCGACCGGCTGCACCGTCAACGGGGACAAGTGCGACGGCTCCCCCGACGTGCCGCCGGGCGCCCCCGGCAAGCCGGTGGTCACCGCGCTCACCACCCGCTCGGCCGCGCTGAGCTGGCCCGCCGCCGCTCCCGGCGACTACCCCGTCGCCTCCTACGAGATCCTCAACGGGACAACGGTGGTGGGCACTTCGACCGGAACCTCGGGCACCGCGACCGGGCTCACCCCGGCCACCGCGTACGGCCTCACCGTCCGGGCCAAGGACACCCGGGGCAACACGGGGCCGGTGAGCCCGGTGGTGCAGTTCACCACCACCGACCCGGCCAGTGACCCGGTGCCGCCCACCGCTCCGACCAACCTCCGGGCCACCACGGTGACTTCGGGTTCGGTCACGCTGGCCTGGAACGCCTCCACCGACAACGTCGGGGTGGTCTCCTACGACGTGTTCCGGGACGGGGCGCTCGCCCAGAGCGTCACCGGCACGACGGCGACGGTGAGTTCGCTCGCCCCGGCCACCTCCTACACCTTCACCGTCCGGGCCCGGGACGCGGTGGACAACCTCTCGCCGCTGTCAGCCCCGCTCACCGCCACCACCGGTGACCTGGCCGGGCCCGGCAAGTACACCCGGGTCGGCTACTTCACCCAGTGGGGCATCTACGGCCGCCAGTACTTCGTCAAGAACCTGGACACCTCCGGCTCGGCCGCCAAGCTCGACGTCATCAACTACGCCTTCGAGAACATCGACCCGGTCAACCTGACCTGCCTGGCCGGTGTCACCAAGGGCACCACCGCCAACCCGCAGGACCCGGACCAGGGCACCGGCGCCGGCGACGCGGACGCCGACTACGGCCGGGCGTTCAGCGCCGCCCAGTCGGTGGACGGGGTGGCCGACGACGGCTGGGGCAAGCTGCGCGGCAACCTCAACCAGCTGAAGAAGCTCAAGGCCAAGCACCCGAACCTCAAGGTCGTGGTCTCGCTGGGCGGTTGGACCTACTCCAAGTACTTCTCCGACGTGGCGGCCACCGACGCCTCCCGGCAGAAGTTCGTCAAGTCCTGCCTGGACGTCTGGATCAAGGGCGACCTGCCCGCCTACAACGGGGCCGGCGGCCCCGGCGTGGCGGCCGGGATCTTCGACGGCATCGACCTGGACTGGGAGTGGCCCGGCTCGCCGGACGGCCACGCCGGGAACCACTGGAGCGTCAACGACAAGGCGAACAACACCGCGCTGCTGGCCGAGTTCCGCAGGCAGCTGGACGCGCTGGGCGGCTCGCACAAGCTGCTCACCGCCTTCACCCCCGCCGACCCGGCCAAGATCAACCAGGGCTGGGACCTGTCGCAGATCTTCAAGTACCTGGACATCGCCAACGTCCAGGGCTACGACTTCCACGGCGCGGGCAGCGACAACTCCTGGGAGCCCAACCGGGCCGGCCACCAGGCCAACCTCTACCCGGACGCCCAGGACCCGTACCCGGTGAAGTTCTCCGCCGACGCCGCCGTGCAGGCCTACCTGGACGCCGGGGTCAACCCGCGCAAGCTCACCATCGGCCTGCCGTTCTACGGCCGGGGCTGGCAGGGCGTCGCCGACGGCGGGGCGAAGGGCGAGTGGCAGGCCGCGAACGGCGCGGCGCCGGGGCAGTTCGCCGAGGAGGCCGGGACCAGGGGTTACAACAATCTGATCACCACCTTCCCGGCCATGACGGTCGTCCACGACGAGCAGTCCGTCTCCACCTTCGGCTACACCGGGGCCGGCGGACAGTGGTGGACCTTCGACGACGCCTGGTCGATCGGCAAGAAGGCCGCCTACATCAAGAGCAGGAACCTGCTCGGCGCGATGATCTGGGAGATGACGGGTGACACCCCGTCGGGCACCCTGATCAACGCGCTCGACAGCGGCCTGAAGTAGCAGGCGGGCCGGCCCGGAGAATTCCGCTCCGGGCCGGTGCCCTTCGCGTGATATCCATAGGACCTTCGTTCGACCTCCCCGGGATGCCGGAGCGCGAGGTCCCGTTCTTGTGGAGGTCGGCACCGTGGGTGTCCTCATCGGCGTGCTCGTCGCGGTCCTGGTCCTGGTGGTGCTCCCGGTCTGGTGGGTCGTCCGGACCTACAACCGGCTGGTCCGGCTGCGCAACCAGACCAAGGCGTCCTGGGCCCAGATCGACGTCCAGCTGAAGCGCCGTCACGAGCTGATACCGAACCTGGTCGAGGGCGCGCGCGGGTACGCCGCGCACGAGCGGGCCACCTTCGAGGCCGTCATCGCGGCCCGTGGCACGGCCACCGGCGGCGGCCTCAGCGTGGCCGGCCAGGCCGCGGCCGAGGACGTGCTGACCGCCTCCCTCGGCAGGCTGCTGGCGCTCGGCGAGAGCTACCCGCAGCTCAAGGCCGACCGCCAGTTCGCCAACCTCCAGGCCGAGTTGACCGTCTCCGAGGACAAGATCGCCTACGCCCGGCAGTTCTACAACAGCGCCGTGCAGAGCTACCACAACACCCTGGAGAGCTTCCCGGCCAACCTGGTCGCGGGCATCGGCGGCGCCCACGGCCACCGCGAGTACTTCGAGGCCGGCCCGGCGGCGGACGCGCCCACCGAGGTGAGGTTCGCGTGAGCGTGAACCCGGATCTGGAGACGCAGCTCTACTGGGCCGCGCTCGGGCTGGCCCTGCTCTGGTTCGCGGTGCTCGGCGCCGCGCTGGCCGCCACCCGCAACGGCGCCGTGCGGCCCGGGCCCGCCACCCAGGAGTTCGGCGAGGACCCCGAGCCGCCCGCCCTGGTCGCCCTGCTGGCCAACCACTGGCGCTCGGTCGACAACGCCGCGGCGGCCACCCTGCTCGACCTGGCCGCCCGCGGGTACCTCGAACTGCGCCAGCCCGGCGACGACCCGGCGCAGACCACCGTCCACCTGACGGGTAAGGAGCCGGAGGGGCTCACCCCGTACGAGCGGCGGGTGCTGCTGCGCGCCGCCGAACGGGCGGGCACCGCCGGGGCACCGATCGGGGCCATCGCCTTCCGGGCCGAGGAGCGCTCCAAGGCCTGGAACGCCGCGCTGCGCAAGGAGATCGTCACCGAGGCCTGGCTGCGCGGGATCTCCCGCCCCCGGTTCGGCACGGTGCTGACCGGCCTGCTGGCCGTGCTGGCCTGCACCCCCGGCGCCGCCCTGGCCGGGGCCGGACTGGCCGGGCACCACGGCATCCGCGGCGTCGTGGTGTCCGCGGTGCTCCCGCTGGTCCCGCTGAGCTGGGTGCTCACCCGGGTGCTCGGCCACGAACGCGCCACCCCGCGCGGCCTGGAGCGGGCCGGGCACTGGGCCGGGGTCCAGGGCTGGCTGCGCGCGCACGAGGAGTTCGGCCAACTGCCGCCCGCCGCCGTCACGGTCTGGGACCGCTACCTCGGCTACGGCGCAGCGCTCGGCGTCACCAGCGGCGCGGCCCGGCTGCTCGGCTTCGACTCGGGCGACAAGCGCCGGGTCTGGTCCGCCCACGGCGGCACCTGGCGGCCGGTCCGGATCCGCTACCCGAGGCTGCACCCCGGCTTCGGCGCCGGCACCGGCAAGCTGCTCCAACTCGCGGGCGCCACCGCCCTGGTGACGGTCTGCCTGGTCCTGTTCGTGGCGCTGCGCCGCCCCGAGTGGGCGGTCACCGGGCCGGAGGCGGAGCACTCGCTGCGCCGGGCGGGCCTGCTGCTCACCCTCGGCTGGGTGGCGATCGCGCTGGCCGGGATCGCGGTGGCGGAGAAGTTCGGCCGCTGGACGCTGTTCGCCGCCTTCCTGGCGACCATGCCGGGCAACTTCGCCAGCGGCAACGGCTGGATGGAGCACGCCTTCGAGACGCCGGGCCCGCTGCTCGGCGAGTCCGTCGCCATCGGCGGCTTCACGCTCCTGACGGTCTGGTACCTGGTGCTGGCCGTCCGGGAGCGGGGCGCCCCGCTGGTCCTCACCGGCGAGGTGCTCCGGGTGGAGCCCCGCAAGGACGAGGACGCCCCGCTCTTCCTGGCCCTGGACACCGGCGACGCGGACCGCACCACCGCCTGGGCGCTGCCGGCCCGTCGCGCCGTGGTCCACCCCGGCACCCTGGTCCGCCTGACCGTCTCCCCGGCCACCCGGACCATCCGCACCATCGAGGCCGCGGCGCCCGTGAGCGTCTGAGCCGTCTGACACACCTTCAGCGCCCCGTGACCGCCCCGGTCACGGGGCGCCGTCGTGCGCGAGCGCGGTGACGGCGGCGGCGAAGCGGCCGAGGGCGTCCGGGTGGTGGGCGAGGAAGAGGTTCGGCTCGATCAGCTCCAGCTCCATCACCACCGGGCGGCGGTCGTCGTCGAGGGCCAGGTCGACCCGGGCGAGGAGTGGGGCGCCGGGGGAGGGGATCGCGGCCAGGGCGGCGCGGGCGGTGGCGAGCTCCTCGGGGGTGGGCTGGTACGGGGTGACGCCGGGGTGGGCGGTGCGGTCGTTGTCGATCACGTTGGGCTCGGTCAGCACCGGGCCCTTGCGGATCGCGTGGCTGTAGGCGCCCGCGAGGAAGACCAGGGCGCGCTCGCCCTCCTCGATCAGGCGGAGGTAGGGCTGGACCATCGCGCTGCGGCCCTGGCCGGTGAGCATCCGGACATGCCGCAGCGCGTCCTCGGCCCGGCCGGCCTCGTAGCGCGCGGTGTCCAGGGCCCCGGCCGAGACGGTGGGCTTGACCACCACGGCCCGCCCGGCCGGGAGGTCCGCCGGGCCGAACTCCGCGCCCGGTTCGGCGAAGCGGGTCGGTGCGGTCGGCACGCCCCGGGCGGCGAGCTCGGCGAGGTAGTGCTTGTCGCTGTTCCAGCGGACCGTCGGCGCGGGGTTGAGCAGCCGGGTGGCCCGGCCGGCCCGGTCGGTCCAGGCGAGGAACTCGTCGAGGCGCTCGGAGTAGTCCCAGGTCGAACGGATCACCGCGAGGTCGTAGCGCGACCAGTCCACGGAGCGGTCGTCCCAGATGAGAATTTCCGCGCTCGCCCCGGCGGCCCGGAGCGATGCCGCCACCTCGGGCAGGTCGGCGTCGAACTCCAGGCCGATTCCGCTGGTCACGACGGCGATCGAGGCTGCGGGCACGGCGCTGCTCCCTCTGTTCGGTAAGGACTGCCTGGTCAGCACGGCTGTGACCGGAAGCGTACGGGGGTGTCGGTGGAGGGGCCATCCCGAGGAGGTCCGGGGTATGTCATATGAACTGTGACATTGTTCTCTGGCTCCAGTGGTGGCAGTATGCATGCCAATTCCCCCATCAGCCCGCCTGACGTCCCGTGAGTTACCCCCACAAGAAGAGGACTTGGCCGTGCGCCTGCGCATACCCCTGCACACCCTCGCAGCAGGCCTGGTGGCCGGCTGTATCACGGCGGGCACCCTGATGCCCGCCGTCGCGACCGCCGCGCCCGCCTCGGTCGGCGGCAAGCCGGCCGCCGTCACCGCCCCCGCGGCCCCCAAGCCCGCCGGTGCGCTGACCGACCCCGCCCCGGACTCCGAGCGCTTCGAGGAGAACGACACCCCGCTGTCGCCCGAGGTGCTCAGCCAGCCCGTCGAGCTGAAGAGCACCGGCGCGGCGACCAAGACCCCGCAGCCCGTCGGCAAGCCGGCCGGCAAGAGCGCCGGCCTGGCGGCCGCCGCCGGTGCCGCGGCCAGCTGCACCCCCGCCGACTTCAGCTCGCGGACCGGCGCCGACCTGGTCTCGTTCGTCCTGAACTCGACCACCGAATGCGTCTCGACGCTGTTCGACGGTGTCAACGCGACCACCGCGCCGGGCATCTTCAAGCAGTCCCAGATGGTGCCGGTCGCCGCCGCGTACAAGGACAAGGCCAGCGCCTACAACGGCACCAACAGCAACGGCATCCAGCAGCTGGTGCTGTTCCTCCGGGCCGGCTACTACGCGCAGTACAACTTCGCGAGCACGGTGGGCAGTTACGACACCAACCTGACCAACGCGGTCAAGCTCGGCGCGGACACCTACTTCGCCAACCCGCGCTCCAACGACGTCAGCGACGCCAACGCCGACATCCTGAAGGAGGCGCTGGTCCTCACCGACAGCATCAACCTCCAGGGCAGCTACCTCGACGTCTACAAGCGCTACCTCAACGCGTACGACAAGTCGTACGACGCCAGCACGAAGATGGCGAACGCGGTCAACACCATCCTCCGCACCCCGACCTGGCGCGGCTTCTGGAACCCGCAGTTCGTCAACGCGCTGACCGCGGACACCAGCCTGCTCACCGCGCTGGGCGACTTCGCCGTCAACCACCGCGACCTGTTCGCCGGTGCGAACGGCGGGATCACCGCCAACGCGGGCAACAACCTGGCCAAGCTCTCCGGCCTCAACCCCACCATCGAGGCCGTCGCCCGACCGCAGGTCAAGCGGGTGCTCGACTCCGCCCCGATCCCCGGCCCGTACGGCGCGCTCTGGGTGAAGACGGCCTACCAGATCAGCGTTGCCTGGCCCGGCAGCTGCGGCAACTACGGCACCTGTGACCTGCCGTCAGTGATGACCGCCAAGGTCCTGCCGAACCAGCTGACCTGCGACAACCGCATCCTCAAGGCCCAGGCACTGTCCCGCTCCGAGCTGGACGCGGTCTGCGCCAGCCTGCGCGGCGAGGACGCGTTCTTCCACAACGTGGCCAAGGACGCGGGCGCGATCCCGAACCAGTACGCCAAGACCGTGGTGTTCGGCATCTTCGCCAACAAGGCCGACTACACCACCTACTCGTGGCCGATCTTCAACAACGGCACCGACAACGGCGGCCAGACCGTGATGGACGCGACCGACCCGAGCAACCAGGCCCGGACCGTCATGTACCAGAAGGCCTGGAACGTCAACGACACCGCGCGGGTGTGGAACCTCAACCACGAGTACACCCACTACCTCGACGCGATCTACGACATGAAGGGCAACTTCACCACCCAGATGTCGGTGCCGACGATCTGGTGGGTCGAGGGCCTGGCCGAGTACGTCTCCTTCAGCTACCGCGGCGCGACCAACGTGGACGCGATGGCGCAGGCGGCCAAGCACACCTACAAGCTGAGCGAGCTCTTCCAGACCACCTACGGCAACGCCGACTCCACCCGGGTCTACCCCTGGGGCTACCTGTCGGTCCGTTACATGCTGGAGAAGCACCCCGCCGACGTGAAGACCGTCCTCGACCGCTTCCGGGCCGGTGACTACCAGGGCGCCTACGCCTTCTACAACGGCCTCGGCACCTCCTACGACGCCGACTTCAACGCCTGGCTGGACACCTGCGCCGCCGGTGCCTGCTACGCGACGGGCCCGACCTCGCTGTTCGACCAGACCGTGAACGGCGCCACCGTCTCGCTGACCGACCGCTCGCTGCAGACCGGCACCGGACGGATCGTCAAGTGGAGCTGGTTCTTCGGCGACGGCACTCCGGCCGCCGAGGGGCGCAACACGAGCCACACCTACGCCAAGGCCGGCTCCTACACCGTCGCGCTGACCACCACCGACGACACCGGCCGCTCCGCCACCACCCCGACCACCGTCACCACCCTGGTCGACGGCGGTCCGGTCACCCTGCCGGCCTGCACCCAGACCCGTCTGGACGAGCTGGGCCAGAACTGCTCCCGCTCCGACCGCGCCCGCACCAAGGGCAACACCGACTACATGTACCTCTACCTGCCGGCCGGCACCACCACGCTGAAGGTCAACACCTCCGGCGGCACCGGCAGCGCGGCCCTCTACTACAACGCCGACAGCTGGGCCACGCCGAGCGCCTTCACGGCCTCGTCGGTCCAGGCCGGCACCACGCAGTCCATCACCGTGACCAACCCGACGGCCGGCTACCGCTACGTCAGCCTCTACGCCGTCACCGACTTCAGCGGCGTCACCGTCAGCACCCAGTTCTGATCCGACCCCGTCTCAGCAGGCCGCGCCCGGCGGCCGGTGCCCCGTGCACCGGCCGCCGGGCGCGGCTGTGTCGTGCCCTGTGTCGTGCCGGGTGCGGGCGTCGGCCGAGCCCTATGGTCGGGAGGAGGCAGCAGTGACCGTCGCCCCCCGAGCACGTGGAGTGCAATGTCCAGCGCGATCCCCCCGAACGCCCCCGGCCCGCAGGCCTCCGCCGCCCGGGTGCTGCGCCGCTGGCAGATCTGGATCGCCCCCGGGGTGCTCAGCGCGCTGGTCGCCCTGTTCCTCTCGCTGCTCTACATGGGCGGCATCCTCACCCCCTCGCAGAGCCTGGACCGGCTGCCGATCGCGGTGGTGAACTCCGACACCGGCGCGCCCCTGCCCGGGCAGCCCGCCAACCTCGGCACCCAGGTGACCACCGCCGTCACCGGCGGCACCCCGGCCGGGCAGGTGGACTGGCGGGTGCTCGACCAGGCGCAGGCCCAGGACCAGCTGGACTCCGGCAAGGTCTACGGCGCGCTGGTCATCCCGGCCGACTTCACCGCCACGGTGGCCGGACTGACGACCGCTCAGGCCACCGCGCGGCCCGCCCTCACGGTGCTGACCAACCCCGGGATGGGCAGCCTCGGCTCCTCGCTGGCCTCCCAGATCACCCAGAAGGCCGCCCACCAGGTCTCCCTGACGGTCGGAAAGCAGCTCACCGCCACCCCCGCCCTGGCCGGCGCGGACGCCACCACCCGGCTGCTGCTGACCGACCCGGTCGAGGTGCGGACCCAGGTCGGCCACCCGATCGGCGCACACACCGGGCTCGGCCTGAGCGCCTTCTACTACGCCCTGCTGCTGGTGCTGGCCGGTTTCCTGAGCGCCAACATCGTGCACAGCGGGGTGGACACCGCGCTCGGCTACGCCGACACCGAGATCGGCCCCTGGCACACCCGCCGCCCGACCGTGCCGATCAGCCGCACCCAGGCCCTGGTGCTGAAGATGGTGATGACCGCCGGGATCACCGTGGTGACGGTGACCCTGGTGATGCTCGCCACCATCGCGATCCTCGGCATGGACGCCCCGCACGGGGTGCTGCTCTGGGTCTTCTCCTACTGCGCCTGTCTGTCGGTCGGGCTCGGCGTGCAGGCGATCAACGCGGCCTTCGGCAGCATCGGGCAGCTGATCGCGATGTTCGTCTTCATCGCGCTGGCCCTGCCCTCCTCGGGCGCCACCGTGCCCCTGGAGGCCGTCCCCGGCTTCTACCGCTTCCTGGCCGTCTTCGAGCCGATGCGCCAACTGGCCGCCGGGGTCCGGTCGATCCTCTACTTCGACGCCCGGGCCGACGCCGGGCTGACCCGCGGCTGGATCATGGTCGCGATCGGCTTCGTGGTGGCCCTGGTCTTCGGCTTCGCGATGACCAGGTACTACGACCGCAAGGGCCTGGACCGGATGGTCCCGCAGCCGGGCCCGCACCCCGCCTGAGCGGCGGTACCGGCATCGGCCGACGGGGCGTCAGCAGCCGTCGCAGGGGCAGCAACAGCAGTCGCCGCAACCGTCCCCGCAGCAGTCGCAGCTGCAATCGGCACAGTCGCAGCAGTCCGAGCAGTCGCAGTGCCGCTGACAGAACCCCTCCCGCCGCTCGCCGCTGAACGGGTCCTCGTGCTCGCAGCAGAGCAGCTGCCCGGTGCAGGCCATGAAGGTCCACATCGCGCAGGCGGCGGGGAGGGCGCGGTTGGTGCGGGGCGGTCCGGGGGTGAGCGGCGGCTGTCCGGGTGCCTCCGGGGGAGCCTGCGGGTGGGAGTGCGCGGCCGACGGGAAGATCCGGTCGACCGCGCGGCGGGTCTCGTGCACCAGCAGCCGGTGCGGCAGCGCCGGGGAGGTGAACTCGACGTCCTTCAGGGCCAGTTGGATCCCGTGCACGGCGTCCCGGCAGAGCCGCTCGGCCTCCGCGCGGTCGGTGCCGGTCGCGGTCAGCGGGTTCCAGGCCCCCGTCCGGGCGTCCTCCGCCTGGTCCTCGGCGGCGTCCAGCAGGTGCGCCAGGCGGCCGAACAGCCGGCCCACCTCGTGCAGCGCGGCCGCGTTGCCCGGCCGCCCGGCCAGTACGGCGGTGTGCTCCACCGCCTCGGCGGTCGCGGTCTCGGTCGGCTCGGTGACGGCCAGCACCGGGCTGCCCAGCCCGGCCGAGCGCTCCAACTCGCCCTGCCGCTCGGCAGCCCGGACCAGGACGGCGGTGTCGAAGCCGACCGCCCCGCCCGTCCGCCCGCTCTGCCGCCCCCAGCGCCGCGCCACCACGGTGGCGGCCCCCGCCACCGGCCGGCGGGCGAACGCACCGTCACCGTCCAGCACGTGGTCCCTGACCTTCACCGCGGCCAGCGCGAGCGAGACCGCGGCCGCCAGCTTCGCCCCCTCGCCCTTGGCCACCGAGGCGCCGCGCATCCCGCGCAGCGGGCAGGGCCCGGCCTTGCGGCGGTCCGGGGCGGCCGTGGACTGGGCCTCGACCAGCACGGATATCACCAGGCCGTCGTAGTTGGTGGCGGTCCTGGCGAGCTGGCCGTGGTCGTCGCGCAGGGCCAGGCAGAGGCCGCAGAGGTGGGCCATCCACTCCGTGCGCAGAGATTCCGACAGGCTGTGGCGGCAAGGTCTGATGATGCCGAACATGCTGGTTGTTCCCCCCGGTGCGATGACGCTGCGTCACCCCGTAAGGTACCCGCCGGGCTCCGCGGTGAACAACGGTCCGGCGGGGCCGGAGACCTGCCAGGGGCGGTGCACGGTGTCGGCGGGCACCGAGAGCCTGCGTCCGCAGTCGAAGGCCAGCTCCAGGCCGCCGGCCGCGGTGACCACCGTCTCGGTGATCCGCGTCCCGGCCAGCTCGGCCAGGCCGCCGGCCACGTCGGTGCCCAGGTGGGGGTAGAAGTGCTCCACCCCGCCGGGGGTGCGCAGCCGGAAGTCGCTGTCCACCAGCACGGTCAGCTCCCGGTCCAGGTCCAGCCGGACCTGGCCGCCGCCGCGCACCCGCTCCACCCGACGGCCCGTCAGGGCCTCGGCGATCGACTCGGTCATCCGGCCTCCCGGCACTCGCTCGCGCAGGCCCCATTGTCATGCCCGGCCCCCTCCGGGTCACGTAGCCGGGCCGGGGGCGCCGACGGGAGGTCAGGGGGTGGTGGTTCAGGGGGTGAGGGTGAGGTCCATGCCGGGGTAGGCGCCGTCCACGAATCCCGCCGCCCGGTAGACGGGCTCGCCCGTCGCACTGGCGTGCAGCTGCACGAAGTGCACCCCGATCGAGCCGAGCCAGGCGGTCAGCGCGTCGACGATCCGCCGGGCGTGGCCCTGTCCCCGGGCGGAGACGTCGGTGACGATCCCGTCCAGGTACCCCCGGCGCCCGTCCGGACGGGGCGGGGAGGGCAGGTGGTAGGTGATCCAGGCCATCCCCGCCGCGGCCAGCGGTTCGCCCGGGGCCCCGCCGACCACCAGGCAGCGCAGGTCGTCCCGGCCGGTCAGCCGCTCGGCGAACCAGCCGTGCGCCGTGACCCGCCAGGGCGCGTCCGCAGGACCCGGGTCCACGCCGAGGGCGCTCAGGGCGACCGCGCGCAGGCGCACCAGTTCGGGGATGTCGGCGGGCGCGGCCGGGCGCGGGTCCATTCGTGCTCTCCTCGGAGTCGTCGCGCGGTAGGGGTAGCGGCAGCCTAGACGGCCGGTCGTGGACGATCCGAAGCGGGGCCCCTGGGCCGGTGGTTGACGGAGGGTCAGCGGCCGGCGATGCGGTCGGCGGCGCGGGCGATCGGGGAGGTGGTGGCGCGGCCGTCCGCTTCCTGGCGGTCGGCGGCGTGGTACGCGGCGTACATCCCGTGCACCCCGAGCCAGCGGAACGGCTCCGGCTCCCAGCGGCGGACCGAGTGGCCGACCCAGGGGAGCGCGGTCAGCTCGGTGTGCTCGCCGAGCACCAGATCGCGCAGGGTGCGCCCGGCCAGGTTGGTGGTGGTCACGCCCGAGCCGACGTAGCCGCCTGCCCAGCCGAGGCCGCTGCGGCGGTCCAGTTCGACGGTGGAGCACCAGTCCCGGGGGACGCCCAGCACCCCCGCCCAGGCGTGGTCGATCCGGGCCCCGGCGGCGGCCGGGAAGAACCGGCCGAGCACCTCGCGGAGCTGACGCACCGTCTCCTGCTGGGTGGTCCCGTCGCTGTCGGTCCGCGAGCCGAAGCGGTACGGCACACCGCGCCCGCCCAGCGCGATCCGGTCGTCGGCGGTGCGCTGCGCGTACATGTAGGCGTGCGCGAAGTCGCCCAGCACCTCGCGGCCCTCCCAGCCGGTCTCCGCCCAGAACTCGGGCGGTAGCGGCTCGGTGGCGATCATCGCGGAGTTCATCGGCAGCCAGGTGCGGCGCTCGCCGCGCAGCCCGGCGGTGAACCCCTCGGTGGCGCGCAGCACGTGGCCGGCCCGGACGGTGCCGTACGGGGTCTCGGCGCTCGCGGGGGCGGAGCCGCGCGCCGGGTGGATCGCGGTCACCGGGGTGCCCTCGTGGATCTCCACCCCGAGCCCGGCCACCACGGCGGCCAGTCCGCGGGCCAGCTTGGCCGGCTGGAGGCGGGCACCGTGCGGCGTCCAGGTACCGCCGAGCACGCCCGCCACCCCGACCCGGGCGGCCGCCTCACCGGCCGTCAGCACCTGGAGGTCGGTCTCGCCGAAGGCGTGCTCCTCCTCGGCGAAGGCCGCCAGCCGCTCCAACTGGGCCGGGGTGCGGGCGACTTCGAGCACCCCGCCACGGACGATGTCCGCCTCGATCCCCTCGGCGGCGGCCACCGCCACCACCTCCTGGACCGCCTGGTCCATCGCCCGCTGCATCGCCTGCGCGCGCGGCCTGCCGTAGCGGCGGGCGAAGGCGCCGCGGCCGGCGAAGCCGTTGTACAGCCAGCCGCCGTTGCGCCCCGAGGCGCCGTAGCCGCAGAACCGCCGCTCCAGCAGCACGATCCGCAGGGCCGGCTCGGCCTTCTTCAGGTAGTACGCCGTCCAGAGCCCGGTGTACCCGCCGCCCACGATGCACACGTCCGCGGTCCGGTCGCCGTCCAGCGGCGGCCGCTGCTCCGGCAGCCCGAGGGCCGAGTACCAGAACGACACACCCCCGTTGACCACGGGACCGTTGGTTGCGGAACTCACGGTGCTCACCGCTGCGACCTGCCTTGCCTCGACGCGTAGTCCCGGGAGGCTACCGCCTGCCACCAGGGCCTGCGTCCCGACACCCTGTCAGCCCCGGGAGGTGTGGCCTGGCAGGGTGTCGAGGCCGTACCGGCGGGCTCTGGAAGCGGCCGGTGGTATAACCCTGTTCACGTCGAACGTGGGGGGAAACCATGGAGCGGACTACCGGCGGGCGGGGGGACGGGCCGGAGCAGCAGCTCACCGCGAGCTCGTCCGGCCACGGCCGGACCTACCAGGCCGGCCGGGACATGTACGTGTACCAGCAGTCAGGAGCCGCCCCGGCCGCCTCCGGGCTGTGTCACCTGCCGGACGACCTCGCGGACTTCACCGGCCGGGCCGAGCAGATCGCGGAGGTCGACCGGCAGATCGGCGCCGACCGGGCGCCGGCCTACGCCGTCTCCGGCATGCCGGGGCTGGGCAAGACCACGCTGGCCGTGCACCTGGCCCACCGCTACAAGGCACACTTCCCGGACGGGCAGTACTACCTCAACCTGCACGCCCACTCGACCGACCACGAGGTGGTGGACGACGAGTCGGCCCTGCGCCAGCTGCTGAGGGCCTGTCAGATCTCGGACGACGTGCACGGGGTCGACGCGCTCGGCCGGCTCTGGAACGACCACCTGAGCCAGCGCCGGCTGCTGGTGGTCCTGGACAACGCGCTGGACTACGCGCAGATCCGCCGACTGCTGCCCGACACCCGCAGGTCGATGATCCTGGTCACCAGCCGACGGCAGATGTACGCGGAGATGGCACTCCACGAGATCCGCCCGCTGCTGCTGGGCGAGTTCGATCCGGCCGACGCCCGGACGCTGTTCGAGCGGGTGGTCGGGACCGGGCGGGTCGCCCAGGAGGCCGAGGCGGCCACGGAGCTGCTCCGGCTGTGCGGGCACCTGCCGCTGGCCGTCCGGCTGAAGGCCGGTCTCGCGGCGGCACGGCCGCTGCTGTCGATCTCCGAACTGCGCGAGGAGATGGCCGAGGCGACGAACCGGCTGATCGCGCAGGGGGCCGAGTTCGGGCCGGTCAGGGCAGCCTTCGAGGCCTCGTACCGGCTGCTCGCGCCCGCCGAGCAGCGGCTGTTCCGCCGGCTCGGCGTACACCCCGCGGGTGACTTCTCCGCCCGTGCGGCGGCCTCGCTGACCGAACCGGAGGACCGGGCGGCGAGGCTGGTCGGCGAGCTGGAGGCCTGGAGCCTGGTGGAGTCCCGCGGCCGTGGCCGCATCCAACTCCACGACCTGCTCCGGGAGTACGCCCGTGAGCTGCTCTTCGAGGGGGAGTACCACCAGCGCAAGCAGTACGCGTCCAGGGTGCTCGACTACTACCTGGCCTGCGCGCTGGAGGCCCACCGGACGCTGATCCCGGCCCGTGCGCTCCCGGACCGGCCGGACCACCCGCACCCGAGGCTGCCCGACGTCTCCACGCCGCAGCTGGCGCTCGGCTGGTACGACGAGGAGCTGCAGAACCTGACGGCCTGCCAGGAGCTGGCCAACGACTACGCGCAGCCCTCCTACACCTGGCGGATCCCGCGCGCCCTCGGCCAGTACCTGGGGCTGGTCTCCTCGCTGAACACCCTGGAGGGCAGCTTCTCCAGCGGTCAGTACAAGGCCCAGAGCCGGCGTGACCGGCAGGGGCAGGCGGACATGATCGCCCTGCTCGCCGACGGTCATCACGCCCAGTCGAACTACGGGTCCGCCGTGCTCGAGTACGGCCGCGCCCGGGAGTTCTACCTCCAGGCCGGTGACCGGGAACGGGCCGCCGACATGCTGAACCGGGCGGGCGCCGGCCACCGGATGCTCAAGGAGTACGGCAAGGCCAGGGAACTCGCCGAGCAGGCCCGCGCGGAGTTCCGGGAACTGACGGACATCCACGGGGAGGCCGACTCCGAACACATGCTCGGACTGCTGGAGCGGGAGACCGGCACGGCCGAGCCGGCCCTGGCGCACCATCAGCGGGCCATCGGCCTGTACGACCGTGCCGGCTTCCCGCTCGGCCGGGCCCGCTGCCTCAGCAACATCGGTGTGATCCACCGGATCCGGGGTGACTTCCCGGCCGCGTTCGAGGCGATCGAGGAGTGCCTGCCCGTCTACCGCACCTACCGCGACCGCCGGGGCACCGCACACGCCGTCAACAACCTGTGCTCCGCGCTGGCGGCGGTCGGGCGCCTCGACGAGGCGATCGCCGCCCACACCGAATCCCTGGAGATCTTCGAGGAACTGCACTCCTCCGGGCTGCCCGACGCCCTGTTGGTCCACGGCGACCTGCTGACCAGGGTCGGCGACCACGGCGCGGCTGAGGCCGCGCTCCGCCGGGCCCAGCAGCTCTACAAGGAGGCCGGCTCCGCGTCCGGACTGGGGGCCGGGCAGGCCCACCGGCTGCTCGCGCGCGCCCTCCGGCTCGGCGGGGACCCGGCCGGGGGCATGGCGGAGGCGGCGAGGGCGGACCAGGTCTACCGGGGGCTGTCCAGGCCGCGCGGACGGTTCCAGGCCGCGATCGAGCTCGGCTGGTGCGAGCTGGCCCTCGGCACGGCGGACCGCGCGGCGCAGACCGTCCGCAGCGCGCGGGCCGCCCTGGAGCGCGGCCAGGTGGACCCGGACTGGGCCGTCGGCTACGCGACGGAACTCGCCGAGGCCGACCGGTTGACGGCCGCCTGCCGCGCCGCCTCCGGCGGTGCGGACACCGATGACGAGCCGGAGTGACGAGCCGGTGCACCGGGAACGCTCCGCTCCGACAGATCACTCCGAATACTCCGATCACTCCGAACACTCCGGTCATTCCGAATCAGAACCTGGGAACCGCATGGAACTCGCCCCCGGCATCCGTTACGCGATCACCGACCGGCACGGCGGTGTCAGCTCGGCGCCGTTCGACTCCCGCAACCTCGGCGGGGCGGTCGGTGACCGGCCGCAGGACGTGCTCCGCAACCGCGCGCTGACCGCCGAGGAGTTCGGCCTCGACCCGGCCCGGGTGGTGATGATGCGTCAGGTGCACAGTCCGGACGTCGCGTACGTGACCGAGCCGTTCGGAGCGGACCCCGCACCGCTGGACGCGGTCTTCACCGACCGTCCCGGACTCGGGCTGGCCGTCCTGGTGGCGGACTGCGGTCCCGTCCTGCTCGCCGACCCGGTGGCGGGCCTGGTCGGGGCGGCTCACTCGGGTCGGGCCGGCACGGTGGCCGGCGTGGTCCCCGCGCTGGTCGAGGCGATGGCCGGGCGCGGCGCGGTGCCCGGACGGATGGTCGCGCTGGTGGGGCCGTTGGCGTGCGGGCGCTGCTACGAGGTGCCGGCGGAGATGCGGGCCGAGGCCGCCGCCGTCCTCCCCGCGCTGTGGTCGACGACGCGGCAGGGCACGCCCGCGCTCGACGTCCGGGCGGGCATCACCGCGCAGCTCGGCAAGGCCGGGGTGGGCGAGGTGCGGCAGGACGACCGGTGCACCATCGAGGACTCCTCGTTCTTCTCCTACCGGCGCGAGCGGACCACCGGGCGCTTCGCCGGCTACGTCTGGCTCGACGCGTGAACACCCGTCAGCCCGGAGCCGAGGCGCGCCGACTGGCGCTCCTGCTCTGGGACTTCCTCCGGGTCCCGGACGATCCGCACCCCGGACCGGTGATCGTCGCCCTGGGCTGCCACGACCTGCGGGTGGCCGAGCACGCCGCCGCGCTCTGGCACCGCGGCGCGGACCCGCTGCTGGTGCTCACCGGCGGCCGGGGGCGGATGACCGCGGCGTGGGCGGAGACCGAGGCCCGGGCCTTCGCTAGGGTCGCCACGGCCCGCGGTGTCCCGGAGCGGTCGCTCCTGTTGGAGGAACAGGCCACCAATACCGGCGAGAACATCACCCGGACCCGTGAGCTGCTGCGCGCCACCGGTACGCCGGTGTCACGGGCGGTGCTGGTGGCCAAGCCCTACATGACCCGCCGGGCCCTCGTCACCGCCCGGCGGCAGTGGCCCGAGGTCGGCTGGACCGTCTCCGCCCCCGACCTCGGCTACTTCGAGTACCTGGGCGAGGCCGACGAGGCCGGTCTGATCAACCTGCTGGTCGGAGACCTCCAGCGGCTGCGCCGCTACGCCGAACTCGGCTTCCAGGAGCACGTCGACGTACCGGAGCCGGTCTGGCAGGCCCATCTGGACCTGGCCGCTCTCGGCTTCGACCGGCACGTGCTGCCCGGCTGAGCGGCTGAGCAGCTGAGCGGCCGGAGCGCGCCATGTCGAGACGGCTGGTCTACGGGCGGCCGAGGGCGCGGTAGGTCCAGCCGGCGGTGCGCCAGCGGGTGGGGTCGAGGGTGTGGCGGCCGTCGATCACCTGAGGGGTGGTCATGTGCCGGGCCAGGGCGGCCGGGTCGAGGTGGGCGTAGTCGGGCCACTCGGTGAGGTGGAGGAGGAGGTCGGCGCCGGTGAGGGCCTCGGTGGGGTCCTCCAGGTGGGTGAGGTGGGGGAGGGCCTTGCGGGCGTTGTCGAGGGCGCGCGGGTCGGTGACGGTGACGGTGGCGCCCGCGCGGTGGAGCGTGTCGGCGACGGCGAGGGCGGGGGAGTCGCGGACGTCGTCGGTGCCGGGCTTGAAGGCGGCGCCCCAGACGGTGATCCGGCGGCCGGTGAGGGTGCCGCCCAGCTGCTCGCGGGCCAGCTCCACCGTCCGTTCGCGGCGGCGGTCGTTGACGGCCCCCACCTCACGGAGCAGTGCCACGGCCGAGTCCGCGCCCAACTCGCCCGCCCGGAAGGCGAATCCGCGCAGGTCCTTGGGCAGGCAGCCACCCCCGAAGCCCAGCCCCGCCCGCATCCCCCGCCGCCCGATCCGGGCGTCGTACCCGAGCGCCTCGGTCAGCACCTCCACGTCCGCCCCGGCCGCCTCGCAGACCTCGGCCATCGCGTTGACGAAGGAGATCTTGGCGGCCAGGAAGGCGTTCGCGGCCGACTTGGCCAGCTCGGCGGTGGCCAGGTCGGTGACCACCACCGGGGTGCCGGCCCGGATGGCCGCCTCGTACGCCTCGCGGACCAGCCGCTCGGCCCGCCCGCCGCGCTCGGCGAAGCCGAGCACCAGGCGGTCGGGGCTCAGGGTGTCGGCGACGGCGTGGGACTCCCGGAGGAACTCCGGGTTCCAGCACAACTCGGCCTCGTACGGGGCTTCCTGGAGGAGGGTGAGCAGTTCGGCGGCGGTGCCGACCGGGACGGTGGACTTGCCGACGACCACCGCCGGGCCGGTCAGCCGGGCGGCGAGGTCGCGGACGGCGGCGCGCAGTGCGGTCAGGTCGTAGGCGCCGTCCGCGCCGAGCGGGGTGCCGATGCCGAGGAAGTGCAGCTCGGCGAAGGCGGCGGCCTCGTCCGGGTCGGTGGTGAACCGCAGCCGCCCGGAGGCGGTGTGACGGGCCAGCAGCTCGTCCAGGCCGGGCTCGTGGAACGGTGCCCGGCCGGAGCCGAGGGCCGCGACCTTGTCCGGGTCGAGCTCCAGGCCGAGCACCTGGTGGCCGAGTTCGGCCATCGCGGCGGCGTGGGTGGTGCCGAGGTAGCCGCAGCCGATCACGGTGAGCTTCACGAGGGTGGGTCCTTCCGTCGGGGCTTGGACGTTCCTCAGCCAACCCGGCGAGCCCGCGGCGGGGGAGGGCTCACGGGGAGGCTCACGGCTCGCACGGGAACCGCACCGGGTCCGCGCAGGTCCTAGCCTTGGTGATCCGGTATCAGCCGCCGGACGTGGCAACCCCCGTGCCGGGTGCGGCGGGGTGGAGCGAGGGAGCGACCGACCGTGGGGACGAGCGCGCGCAGGGCCAAGCCGCCGAACGAGGCGCTGGCCCGGATGATCGAGGCCTGTGACGGGGCCAGCCGCAAGGCGCTCGCCCACCGGGTCAACCAGCTCGCCGCGGAGGCCGGTCTGACCACCCGTTACACCCACACCTCGGTCGCCAACTGGTGCCGCCGGGGCATGGTGCCCGAGTGGCCCGTCCCCGCGGTGCTGGCCCGGGCGATCGGCGAACGCCTGGGCAGGCCGGTCGAGTTGGCCGAGATCGGGATGGCGGAGGCCGGGGCGGCGCCGGAGGCGTCGGCGGGTCTGGACTTCCCGCGCGACCCCGCCGAGGCCATCCGGGTGGCCACCGCCTTCTGGAGCTCGGTCAACCGCCGGGACTTCCTCACCGGCACCGGCTTCGCGGTCTCCTCCTTCGCCACCCCCGTGACCCGCTGGCTGGTCAACCCCGCCGACGAGGACGCCGCCCACCGGCGCCGCAGCCCGGGCCCGGGCCGGGTCGGCGCCGCCGACCTGGCCGAACTGGGCGAGGCCGCCGACGAGGCGCGGCGCTGGGACTCCAAGTACGGCGGCGGGAGTTGGCGCGCCGGTTCCGTCACCGCCTGCCTGCGGGAGCGCGCCGTCCCGCTGCTGAACGGCTCCTTCGGCGACCAGGTCGGCCGCCGGCTGTTCTCCGTCACCGCCGAACTCTCGCGGCTGGCGGGGTGGACCGCCTTCGACACCGGCCAACACGACGCCGCCCAGCGGCACTTCATCCAGGCCCTGCGGCTCGCTAGGGCGGGCGGCGACGTCCAGTTGGGCTGCTACGTGCTCACCACCATGGCGATGCAGACCCTGCTGCGCGGCTTCGCGGGCGAGGCGGTGGACATGACCCAGGGCGCCTTCGAGCGGGCCAAGGGCCGCTCGGCCCCGCGGGTGCTGGCCTTCACCAAGCTGATCGAGGCCCGCGCCCACGCCCGGGCCGGGGACGCGCTCGCCGCCTCCGCCGCGCTCGCCGCCTCCGAACGCCTGCTGGACCAGTCCCGTCCGGGCGGCGGCGCGGGCGAACCGGCCTGGATCGACTTCTACGGCCCCGCCCGCCTCTCCGCCGACGCCACCGAGGTGTTCCGCGACCTCCGCAACCCCGCCGCCGCCCTGGCCTGGCACGACCGCGCCGCCGCCATGCCGACCGGCGCCTTCACCCGCTCCGTCGGCCTGCGCCTGACGGTGGTCGCCACCGCCCACCTCCAGACCCGCGACCTCGACCACGGCCTGGCCCTGGGCCACCAGGCGCTGGACGTGCTGGCCGGCGTCCGCTCCAGCCGGGCGGTCGACTACGTCCGGGACTTCACGGCGGCGCTCGGGCCGTGGCGGCGGGAGCCGGGGGTAGGGCGTTTCCTCGAGCGGGCCCGTGCTTCCTTCGGCGGAGCGATCACCAATGATGTGTTCAGGCCAATTTTTGACTGATCTTCGACCGATAATGACCATGAAGGCCCCCGGTGCGGGAGGCTGCCGATCATGGAAATCCTCGCGCGGCCGACGTTCCACATGCCGTTCCGCCCCCGCCTCAACCCGAGTGTCGACCGGGCCCGTTCGGGTGCCGTGGAGTGGGCGCGGCGGATGGGCATGTTCGACGAGGAGTACCTGGCGTGGCCCCGGCGGTGGAGCGAGGAGACCTTCCGGCGGGCGGACTTCCCGCTGTTCATCGCCCTGACCCACCCGGATGCCGACCCGCGCGAACTGGACCTTGTGACCTCCTGGCACGTCGCGCTCTGGTTCGTCGACGACCTCTTCCTCCCGCTCTCCCGGCGCGACCACGACCGGGTGCCGGCCGAGGCCCGGACGGAGCGGCTGATGCGGTTCCTGCCGGTGGACGGCGTCGCGAGACCGCTCGTCCCGGCCAATCCGGTGGAGCGGGCCTTCGCCGAGCTGTGGCCCGGCACGGCCGCGACCATGAGCCCGTTCTGGCGCGGGCGCTTCGTCGACAGCGTGCGGCGCTTCCTGGACGGGGTGCTCTGGGAGCTCGAACACGTCGACCACGCCGTCGCCGACCTGGTCGAGTACCTTGGCGCCCGCCGCGACTTCGGCGGTCTGCAGTTCACCGCCCTGCTGATGGAGCATGCGGGCGGCGAGCTCGGCCCGGAACTGCTGAGGGACCGTGAACTGCGCTCCGCCCTGGACGCGTTCGTGGACGCCGTCAGCCTGCACAACGACCTCGTCTCCTACGACCGGGAGATCGACGAGGGCACCGTCGGCAACAACGGCGTCGAGGTGACCCGCAAGGCGCTCGGCATGCACCTGCGCGGCGCCGAAGAGGTCGTCGACGCCCTGCTGACCGCGCGGGTGAACACCCTCGCCCGGGCGACGATGACCGTACCCCCCGGCGCCGTGGCCTTCGTGGAGTCCCTCCAGGAGGCCCTGGCCGGTTCGTACCGCTGGCACGAGCTGACCGGCCGCTTCCACCGGGCGGACGGCGCGACCGGGGCGGCAGGGGTGTCCGGGGTGGCCGGGGCGTCCGGGGTGGGGGCGCCGGGGGTCCGGCTGTCGCTCTGACGGCGGAGTTAGGGTGGTGGCCATGCCGCTCGTCGACGTGACCCACGCGCCCACCGTCCCGGAGCCCCTGCTGCGCGAACTGGCCTCGGTACTACCCCACTTGGTCTCACTGGCCGTGGAGTGCCCCGAGGAACCGTACGACGGTGACCTCCAGCCCGGGGACGTCGAGATCCGCTTCCGTGCGCTCGGTCCGCTCGACAGCGGCGGCCTTCCCGTGGTGATCGAGATCAAGTCGAAGTGGTTCCCGAGCCGGGAGGCCGACCGCCAGGAACGGGTGGACACGCTCCACGCGGCCATCCGCACCGCCACCGGCCTCGCCGACTTCGGGATCTACCTCTCACTGCCCCGCGCCGCCTGGTCCCAGGGGGACTGAAACCGTCACGGGCGGGCGGCCAGGGTCTCCGGGTCCTGGACGGTGGTGTTCTGGGCGGCGGCGATGCGCCAGGTGCCGTCGTCCTTGGCGAGCACGTAGGTCGGGTTGCCAGGGCGGGCCTCCGGGTGCTCCTGGGCGAGGGCGGCCGGGTCCGGGTGGCCGCGGAAGATCTCGTCGAGGTGGCGGCCGTCGGCGCGGCTGAGCGGGCGCTGACGGACCTTCACGGCGGCCAGGTCCGGGCGGACGAAGAGGATGTGGGCGACGTCGTAGCTCGCGGTGACGGGTGCGGTCGCGGTGGGCGGCAGCACGGCGCGGGTGAAGGCGGCGATCTCCTCCAACCCGACCAGGAGCTTGCCGTGCGCGGTGGTCCAGATCGCGTCGGGCCGGAAGTGCGCGAGGAAGTCCTCGGGCGCCGCGGCCTGCTGGGCCTTCTCGACGGCGGCGACCAGGCCGACGATCGCGTCCACGTCCTGCTGCGGTGCGGCGACCCCGGTGATCTGCGGCTGCTCCATGACGGCACCCCTCCTCGACTGCCCCGGTGTCTCCGGGGGAGTGGTCACCATCCTTCAACTTGAAGTGCACTTGAGGTCAAGCGATCACTGACGGTCCGTCAGCCGAGGGCGACTTCGAGTGGGAAGGGGACGTCGGTGCGGATCGTGCCGGTGAGGACCTCGCCGTCGCGGTAGGAGCGGGCGGCGGGGTCCAGGACGTAGGTGTAGACGATGGGGAGGCCGGTGGCCGCCTGTTCGATGCGCCAGAAGAAGGGGATGCCCGCACGGGCGTACTGGTCGAGCTTGACCACGCGGTCGGTGGTCTCGGAGCCGGGGGAGACCACTTCGACCAGGAGGAGGACGTGCTCGGGCCGGGTCGGTGAGATGTCGATGCTGTCGGCCCGGTAGACGACCACATCGGGGCGGCGGTTGGTGAGCGGGACGTCCTGGAGGCGGACGTCGAAGTCGGTGTCAGCGTTCCAGTCGGGGTCGCCCGCCGCGTCGAGCGCGTTGGCGAGGAGACGGGCCAGGCGGTTGTGGCGCTTGGAGGCGCCGGGGCTCACGACGACCATCGCGTCCACGATCTCGATGCCCGAGCACTGCTCCTCGGGCCAGGAGTCGTACTGCTCCGCCGTGATCTGCGCGTGCATCCACGCGGGGGTGACCATCTCTGCGCTCACGGCCACCCCCGGGGCGATCGTGCAATCGTCGGCACTGTTCCTGCGGTGCCCAGCCTAGTGCCGTGCCCGGCAAGGTTTGCCATGGCCGGGTTCGTCCATGAGGCCTCGCCGAGGACGTCGACGAGCGGGGACTGCAGGGGGCGCGCGGACGTGACCGGGCTGCACTCGGACGGAGCAGAGTGGGTGGGGTGGGGGTTGGGTGCCGACTTGCCTGAGGTGGTGGTGAGTTGGCAGCAGATCTGACGACGGCCTGGGCGGTCGATCCGGTGGGTAATCAGGTGGTGCTGACCGTGGACGAGAGCGTGGGAGGGGAGCGGCTGGCCCAGGTCACCGGTGCGGCGGAGCGGCTCGGCGGGGCGGGTGGAGCGGGTGGCCGGGACGATGAGCGTCAAGCCGGCCGGGGGTGACGCCGTCTACGGCGGCAACTACCGCTGCTCGCTGGGCTTCAACGTCCGGAAGGGCAACACGTACTACTTCCTGACAGCCGGTCACTGCGGCAACGACGCCGCGTCCTGGCACACCACCTCCGGGCACACCACCAAGCTCGGCGACACCGCCAACTCCCGTTTCCCGGGCGACGACTTCGCCATCGTCAAGTACACCAACGGCTCGGTGCCGCCCTCCGCCGTGGACCTCTACAACGGCACCACCCGGGCGATCACCTCCGCCTCCACCCCGCTGGTCGGCACCGCGGTCACCCGCAGCGGCAGCACCACCAAGGTCCACAGCGGCAAGGTCACCGCCCTCAACGCCACCGTCAACTACGCCGAGGGCAGCGTCCGCGGCCTGATCAAGACCACCGTCTGCGCCGAGCCCGGCGACAGCGGCGGTGCCCTCTTCTCCGGCAACACCGCCCACGGCCTCACCTCCGGCGGCTCCGGCAACTGCAGCGGCGGCGGCACCACCTTCTTCCAGCCCGTCACCGAGGCGCTGATCGCCTACGGCGTGAGCGTCGACTGACCCACGCACACACGCCGGAGGCCGGCCCACCTCGTCGTGGGCCGGCCTCCGGGTCCGGCGGGCTACGCCGGCGCCGCCGCGGTGGCCTCCGAGACCGTCGCGTACGGTGCGGCCTTGCGGATCGTCTCGATGCTCTTCATGCACTGCTCCTGCGTCTCGTACGGATCGCTGGTGATGATCACGGCGCCCGTGCTGGCCTTGAGACGGAACCGGTGCACACCGGACTCGTCGGTGTAGAGCTCGAACTTCGCTGCCATGGAACTGCTCACCTCTCGTAGGTCCGCCCCCACCCCGGCACCGTAGGACGGCCCCCGGGCGCGTCGCACCCGTAGCGCTCCGATCGGGTGGCGGGCCGTCAGGGCACGGGCCCTCACAGGGAGTGGGCGTTGACGGGAGTCTGTGGCTGGGGACGGGCCGCCAGTCGTTCTCTGACCTCGGCCAGGGCGGGCGAGTCCGTGCCGGTCAGGGCGAGGTCGGCCCGCTGCCAGTGCTCGACGGCGGCGTGGTTCCGGCCGAGCGAGTGCATGACCGATCCGAGCAGCTGGTGGCCGAGTCCTTCGGCGTGGGTGTCGCCCCGCCGGGCGGCGCGGTCGATCAGGACCTCACACTCCCGGATGGCTTGGTCGTGACGTGCGAGGGCGATGAGGGCGCGGATCGTGCCCAGCCGCGCCTGCGACTCGGGGCCCCAGTCCGGACTGGCGGAGGTCAGGACCAGAGCGGTCGCGAAGGAGGCCAGTGCGGACTCCGGCTGACCGAGTGTCAGGTACGCGAAGCCGACGTTCGTGTGGCCCGACTGCTGGAGGTCCATGGCGCCGATCTCCTCACCGATCGCGATGGCCCGCTGATGGCAGTCGATGGCCCGAAGGGCATCCCCGGTCCGCTCGTGGACGTTGCCCAGAGTGATGAGGACACTGCCCTCGCGGCGTCGGGGGCCGTGCTGCCGCGCGATCGCGAGCTGCCGCTCGAGGACCGTGGCCGCCTCGGTGCGGCGGCCCAGATTCTCAAGCAGGAGCCCCTTGTTGCCGAGTACGGCGTTCAGCTTGTCGTGGTCTCCAGCCGCCTGATAGTGGGAGATGGCTCTCTCGACCATGACCAGAGCGGTTTCGTGCTCGCCGATCAGGTTGTGCGTGTAGGCGAGGTAGTCCAGCGCCATGGCTTCCGCCGGACCGTCACCGGCTTCTCGGGCGGCTGCAACGGCTACGCCGTTGAGGGTGCGCAGGCCCTCCACGTGGCCGCGTCGTTGCAGGTAGGGGAAGAGCGCCTGGATCAGTGTGTGGATGAATGGTCGGGCCAGGGGGGCTCGGCCGTAGGTGCGGGCGAGCGTGGTGATGTTGGCCAGTTCGCTGTCGCACCAGGCGAAGGCCTGCTGGGCGTCGGTGAACGGCTCCGCCGGGCCGAGCGGAGGCGGGGTCCGAGCGTCGCGCTCGTCCCCCGAGGAGACGATCACGAGTGTTGCCTCCCGCGCCGTGGCGGCGTACCAGCGCAGCGCCCGTTCGACGGCGGCGTCCCGGTCGGCCGGGGCGGGGTGTTGCAGGGACAGCTCGCGGGCGTACTCGCGGACCAGGTCGTGCGGCGCGAAGCGGCCGAGCCCGACCTCCTCCAGCAGGGCGACCTCGACCAGGCGGTCGAGCGCGCTCTCGGCGTGCTCGAGTCCGGTGTCCATGAGACGGGCCGTCAGGGGAGCTCCGTACTCGGCCAGGTCCACGGTGCCGATG
Source organism: Kitasatospora sp. NPDC088742 (assembly GCF_055584905.1). NCBI lineage: Bacteria > Bacillati > Actinomycetota > Actinomycetes > Kitasatosporales > Streptomycetaceae > Kitasatospora > Kitasatospora sp. NPDC088742. The sequence continues at coordinate 92,455 of NZ_JBVJLD010000001.1, forward strand.
GCGCGCAGCGCGAGGGCGGCGGCGCGGTCGGTCGTCCGGGGAGAGTCGAGCAGGGTGTCGTGCGCCACCGCGATGGAGCCGCGCACGCTCAGGTCGTCGAGCTCGAGGTGGTCCAGGCGCCGGCCCGAGACCGCGAGCAGGTCGGCCAACGATGCCATCGACAGGGCCTTGCGGTCGGCCAGGCGCCCGGCCGCGATGCGCAGGGCGAGAGGTAGTTGCCCACAGAGGTCGGCGAGCCGTCGCGCCGCTGCGGTGTCGGCCGTGGCGGCCGGCCGGCCCGAGGCCAGGCCCACCAGCTCCACGCTCTCCGGGAGGGAGAGCGGCGTCAGCGGGATGTGCTCGGCGCGGTCCACGGAGGCCAGGGACGCCCGGCTGGTGACGATCGCCGCGCAGCCGGGGGCGGCCGGGAGAAGCGGCCGGATCTGGGCGGCCGACGCCACGTCGTCGAGCACCATCAACGTGCGGGTGCCGGAGAGGGCCGAGCGCAGCATCGCCGAGGCCGCGTCACCGTTGTCGGGGATGCGGCGGGACTCCACACCCAGGCCGTGCAGCAGCTGTTCCAGCGCCTGGAGCGGCTCCAACGGGGCCATGCCCGGCGTCGCGCCGTGCAGGTTCAGGAACAGCTGTCCGTCGGGGTACTCGGTCCGCACCTCCTGGGCGATCCGCAGCGCGAAACCGGTCTTGCCGACCCCGGCCATTCCGCTCACCACGACGATCGCCGGACCTCGGCCGTCCGGGGTCAGGGCCGAACGGGCCGCTGTGAGTTGTCCGCTCCGTCCGACGAAGTGCTTGGGCGGGAAAGGGAGTTGGGCCGGTATCAGTGAATTGCCGGCGATGTCGGCGGTCGGACCGGTCGGACCGGCCGCCGGCCTGGTCGTCAGGCTCAGGATCTCCTGGTAGGCGTCCTGGACGGCCCGGCCCGGCTCCACCCCGAGCTCCTCGGCGAGGACCCGGCGCAGCCGGTGGAACACGCCGAGCGCCTCGGCCTGCCGGTCGCACCGGTGCAGCGCGAGCATCAACTGACGCTGGAACACCTCCCGGAGGGGGTGCTCGTCGGCGGTCACGGTCAGATCGGCGACCAGGTCGTGGTGGCGGCCGAGCCGGAGCCCGGCCTCGAAGGACCACTCCAGCGCCTGAACGCGCCGCTCCAGCAGGTGCAGCAGCCGCGGGTGCCCCGCGAAGACCGGCAGATCGGAGAGCGGATCACCCCGCCACAGCTCCAAGGCCCGTCCCGCGTGCAGGCCGACCGAGCTCCAGTCGCCGCGCCCGTACGCCGCGTTCGCCTCGTCCAGCAGCGCCACGAACACCTCGCAGTCGAGCTCGCCCTCCTCCACCCGCAGCACGAACCCCTGGGACTCCGCCCGCAGTCGGGCCGGCCCGTCCTCGGCGAGCACGCGGCGCAGCTGCGCCGCGTGGTTGTGGAGCGCCGCCGTCGCGGTGGCCGGTGCCCGGCTCGCCCACAGCGCCTCGCCGAGGCCGTCGTAGGAGACCCGGCGGTTGGGTTCGAGCAGCAGGGCGGCGAGGAACGCTCCGGTCAGGCGTCCGCGGATCGGCCGGACGACGCCCGATCCGTCGTGGACGGTGAGTGGCCCGAGCAGACTGAATCGCATTAATGAGCCTCTGGTGACCTCGGTCCGAGCCGGCGCCGACAAGGTGCCGTGAATTTCGTTGGTGACATCTTATGGCGACCTTGGTGGCCCCGGGCAGGCTCTCCCCCGCTGGCTCGCCGCTGCCACGACCCTGTGATGAAGGGGCGTCAATTCGCAGCGCACTCAACCGAATGCCGCGGATGCGCCAGGTTTCTGCCGTTGGTGCAATCGCTTCCCGTTATCTCACTTTCTGGAGTATTTGTGCGTGCAGCTGGAAGGCTGGTACTGCCGCTCGCGGTGCTGCTGGCGATACCCGGTGTGGTCAGCTCGGTCCCGGCCTCCGCTGCGGAGAGCACACCTCCGTTGGCGGTGGAGACCTTCGCCTTCCCCGGGGCGGCCCAGGTTCTGGCGGAGTCGCACGTCACCTTGAAGTCGGGTGACGGGAACATCCAGGTGGCTGACTGCACGTCAACCGCCAATCTGCTGGAGGTGTTCAGCTCGACGCTGACCGGCGGATCGGCCAAGGTCTGCTTCCGGGTCACGGGGCCCAGCGGATACCTGGCGCTGGAGCTGCCGAAGGTCTACGCGGTCAAGGGTGACGACCACACGGTCAAGGCCACGGTCAGCGCGGGTGGTTCGACGAGCAGCGTCGACATCGACAAGAACCTCTACACGCCCGTCGGCGAGGCCAACGCGGGCGGAGAGAGCAGCACCCTGCTGGAGCTGATCGCCAGCGGTGGGCCGGCGGTGCAGGCCACCGCCACCGACTTCCCGGCGGTTGGCACCGTCATCGTGGGTCAGGCGGGCCGGGCCGGATCGCGGGCCTGCACCGCCACCCTGGTCGACCGCAACTGGGCGCTGACGTCGGCCGGTTGCTTCACCGACACTCCCGCCACCCTCGGTGCGGGCGCACCGGCGACCAAGAGCGCCGCGGTCTTCGGCGGCAAGAGCGTGGACATCGCCGAGCTGCGCCCGCGCGCCGACCGCGACGTGGTGCTGGCCCGCCTGGCCGCACCGGTCGACGGCGTCACCCCGGTTGCGCTCGCCACCGCCGCTCCGGTGGCGGGGGAGAGCGTGCGCGTCGCCGGCCTGGGTCGCACGGCCACCCAGTGGCGGCCCGCCAACCCCCACGCCGCCACCCACACGACGGGCACCGTCACCGCCACCGGCGTGGACAGCACTCCCGCGGCGGGCAGCGCCGCGATCTGTGCGGGTGACACCGGTGCTCCGCTGCTGCGCGACCGGAGCGGCACCGTGGAGATCGCGGCCGTCGCGTCCCGTTCGTGGCAGGGCGGCTGCCTTGACACTCCCGGCTCCGAGACCCGTACGAACGGTGTCAGCTCCCGGGTCGACGACCTGGGTTCCTGGGTGCAGCAGGTGAAGGCTTCCCGTCCGGGGAGCCAGCTGTTCGCGGTCGGTGGTGACGGCACCATCTCGGTCAACGACGGTACCTACGGAGGTACCTGGGGCACCTTCGCGCTCGTGCCGGGCGCCGGTTCCATCCGGCAGGTCAGCTCGGTGACCGTCGGCACCACGACCCGCCTGTTCGCCCTCGGCGGCGACTACAAGGTCTACACCGCCACCCGCCCCGCCGGCGGCACGTGGAGCGCGTTCGCCCTGCTCGAATCCAGCGGTATCCAGAGCATCGCCGCCACCACCGTCGGCAACCTGGTGCGCCTGTTCGCGGTCGGTAGTGACGGCAAGATCTGGACCACCGACAGCACCAACAACGGCCCCTTCACCCCCTTCGACATCGTCGCTGGCGCGAACGGGGTCAAGCAGGTCTCCGCCACCACGGTCGGCGGCACCATCCGCCTGTTCGCCATCGGTGGCGACAGCCAGATCTGGACCGCGGACAAGAAGGCCGACGGCTCCTGGACCACCTTCGGCGCGATCCCGAGCAGTGGGATCCAGAGCATCGCGGCGACGACTGTCGGCAACCTGGTGCGGCTGTTCGCCGTCGGCAGTGACGGCAGGATCTGGACCACCGACAGCACCAACGGCGGTCCCTGGACCCCCTTCGACGTCGTCCCCGGCGCCACCGGCGGGATGAAGCAGGTCTCCGCCACCACCATCGGCGACACCATCCGCCTGTTCGCCATCGGCGGCGACACCAAGGTCAGGACGGCCGACAAGAAGGCCGACGGCTCCTGGACCGCCTTCGTGACCCTGGACAGCATCGACGTCCGGCACACCGCCGCGACCAGCTGAACCAGAGGCTCCATCACGGGCCGGGGGTGTCATCCAAGGACGGACGTCACCCCCGGCCCACCTCTGTGTGACACCGACCTACACGTCACGGGCGCGCGCCGAGCGTCCCGGCCACGTGCTGAGCGTGCGTGCGGTCCGGACGGACGGCACGCGAGGCGCCGGCACCCGAACAGGATGGACGACGAGTTCGATGAAACTCACCTCGACACCACGGGCGGGGCGGCGCAGAGCCGTCACCGGGCTCGTGGCCGGCAGCCTGCTGATGGGGCTGTTGGCGATACCGGCGGCGGCAGCCGAGACACCGAAGGCCGTAGGGCCGGTCGCGGACCGGGTGAAGGCGGTGGCGGCGTGGAAGAGCGGCGGGCCGGCCGTGCGGCGTGCCGCCGGAACGGCGCTGGCCGGATCGGACGCGGACGTGACCGCGTTCGTGACCTCCGGTCAGGCCGCCGCAGCGGAACAGGACTTGCGCTCCCGCACCGAGGAACTGATCGCGATCTCCGGCCCCGCGGTGCGCGCGGCCGCGACAGCCGCCCTCGCGGGTTCCGCAGCCGATCTCCAGGTCTTCCTCACCAAGGGATTGAAGAACCCGTTCGAGCATGACCAGCGCTTGCAGCTGATGCAGGTCCTGGCCGTCGGCGGTCCCCAGGTGCGGGACGCGGCCAACAAGGCCATGGCCGGAACCCTGGACGACGTCAACCAGTTCCTGAAGATCGGTCAGTTCACGGCGCGCGAGCACGACGACCGGATCCGCCTCATGCAGCTGCTCGCCGCCGGCGGCCCGCAGGTGCAGCAGGCCGCCAACGCCGCGATGAGCGGCACCGTCGAGGACGTCCGGGACTTCCTGCGCTACGGCTACCAGACCGCGGCGGCGCACGACCAGGAAACCCTGACGACTGCTCAGCTGGCGGACCTGACCAGGAACGCTTCGAGCGAGGCCGGCGAGCAAGCCAGGATCGCCAAGGACGCCGCTGCCAAGGCGCTCGACGCCACCACGCTGGCGCGGCTGGCCTCCGAGCGGGCGGCGGCGGAGACCCGGGCAGCCCAAGGGGACGCGACGAAGGCGACCAACGCCGCAGGGCGCGCGGCCGACGCCGCGGGCCGGGCTGCGAAGGCCGCGCAGACGGCTTCGTCGGCAGCCAAGGCCGCCAACGAAGCCGCCAGGGAAGCCGCCGACGCGGCGGCGAACGCGGCATCGGCCTCCGCCAAGGCCGGCGACGCCGCTACCCGCGCACTCGATGCGGCGGGCAAGGCCGCGGGCGACGAGAGCAAGGCCGCCGCCGCCCGTGACGCGGCCGTCCTCGCCCGCAAGGCGGCAGCCGATGCCCGCAGCGCCGGAGAGGCCGGGGCCTGGGCCGACCAGGCAGCCTCGCGGGCGAAGGATGCGGCGGGCGCGGCCGATGCCGCAGGCGTCAACGCCAAGGCCGCCGGGGACGCGGCCGCCGATGCCGCGGCCCAGTCCGGGGTGACCGGTGACGAAGCGGACCGGGCCAGGCAGGCCGCGGACCGGGCCCGGTCCGCGGCCGCCGAAGCCAGCCGCGCGGCGAAGGCCACCGTCAAGATCGCTGACGAGGCGTCCGCAGCCGCCCGCGAGGCACAGCAGGCGGCCAAGTCCTCGGCCACACACGCCGAAGCCGCAGCAGCAGCAGCGGACAACGCCGCCCAGCACGCCGGTGAGGCGGCGACCGCGGCCGGCATCGCCCAAGCCGCGGCGACGGCCGCCGACACTGCCGCCATCACCGCGGCGGAGTCGGCAGCCAAGGCTCACAAGATCGCCGACATTGCCCGGGCCTCCGACCAGGAACGCCTGGACGCGCAGCGGGCCGCGCAGATGATGGCCGCTCAGCAGGCATACCGGGACGAGGAGTTGAAGGCCCGCAGGGCCGCGTGGGAGGCCGGCAAGAACATCGAGTTCGCCGCCGACACCGAGCGGCTGATCTCGGAGGCGACCGCCGCCGGGGTCGACGCGAAGGTCGCGGTTGCCAAGGGGCGCCAGGCCGCGGTCCGGCTGCTGGACGCGGGCGGCCCGTGGGCGCAGGCAGCGGCCCAGAGCGCACTCGAGCGATCCGACGGCTCGGTCCTGGCGTTCCTGAGCTCGGATCTCGCACAGGCCCGGGAACAGGACGACCGCAGCAGTGCCATATCCGTCGCGCAGGGCTCGACCAAGCTCGAGCACAAGCTCGCGGCCGAGGCCGCCGCGGTGGGCACCGCCGTGCAGGTTCACGACTTCCTCGCCACCGGTGCCTACCCCGGCCAGGAGAGCGACGACCGCCTGCGGCTGATGCAGATCCTCTCGGCCGGCGGACCCGCGGTCCAGACCGCTGCCAACACTGCCATGGCCGGCACCCACGCCGACGTCCGCCAGTTCCTGGCCAAGGGCCAGTACGCCGCGCGCGAGCACGACAACCGGCTGCTGATCACCCAGGCCATCGCCTCCGGCGGTCCCGAGGTCGAAGCCGCGGCCCAGGCAGCCATGGCCGGCCCGGCCGCCGGCCTCGAGCCGTTCCTGCAGATCGGCCTGCCCCAGGCCCGCCAGCGCGACGCCTTCACCTCCGCGCACGTCGCCACCGTCAACTCCTACCTCGCCACCATCGACGGCTCCGCCGCCACCGCCCGCAAGTACGCCTCGCAGGCCGCCCAGTCCTACGCCACCGCCCGCGGCCTCGCAGGTGAAGCGGCAGGCTTCGCCAACCAGGCCCAGGCATCCGCCGACCAAGCCGCCGCAGCGGCCGCCCAGGCCGCCGAAGCCGCCCGCCAAGCCCAGGCGTCCGCCGACCAGGCCGCCGCCCACGCCAGGACGGCCCGCACCGCCGCCGCCAACGCGCAGGACGCCGCACGCCGAGCGGGCATCTCCGAGGCCGCAGCGGCCGGCTACGCCGCAGAGGCCAGGAAGTACGCGGCCAACGCCAAGACCGCCTCCGACGCGGCCCACGCTTCCCAGGTCGCCGCCGAGAAGAGCGCCGCCGAAGCCGCCCAGGCCGCCCGGGACGCACGGGCGGAGGTCCAGAAGAAGCAGCAGGCCGACCCGGCCGAAGGCAAGCTCCAGAGCGAAACCGTCGTCGTCGATGACAGCGGCCGCGTCACCTACGTCGTAGGCGTCCCCCGCTCCGACGTCGTGTACAAGATCATCAGCGAAGACCACAGCAAGTGCTTGGAATTCAACCAAGCCATCGCCGTCATGTTCCAGGACAGCTGGTACGAGGACAGCGACGGCAAGCTGGTCTGCAACCTGCCGGTCAAGGTCCAGGTCACGGGAACGGTCGACTACTACCTCAAGACCTGCCCCGACCCCGGCATCACCATCGCCGCCTGCCAGGGCCGGCAGTGGTCCACCGACCTCATCCGCACCGAACCGATCAACACGCAGTTCGACACCACCGTCAAGAAGGAATTCCAGAGTTCCAGCGAGCTCGTCGTCAAGCTCATCACCGACGACTTCGTCCGATGCTGGAACGATTTCGGCTTCAACGAACCATGCGCCTTGGCCGCGTCCAACTTCATCCCCTACGGCACCCTCGCCAAGGGCGCGAAGGCCCTCGTCGCCTTCCGCTTCGCCCTCGAAACCGGCGTCGAATTCTCGCACGCCAAACTCGCCCTCAACGCCGCACTCGAGGGCTACAGCGACGCGGTCAAACTCAAGTACCTCGCCGCCGCCGACGCGATCACCACGCTGCGGCTGTCCCTCAAGGACGGGGTCGGCACCGAGGCTGCGCTCAAGACGGTCCGGGAGAGCGACGGCATCGACCAGGCGCTGTTGCGGCAGTTGGAGGACGAGGTCAGCGCGGCCTCGGATTTCCGGGTCTCCTGCGAGACCAACAGTTTCCCGGCCGGCACCCAGGTACTGCTGGCGGACGGTTCGTACCGGGCCGTCGAGCAGGTCCGCACCGGGGACCGGGTGCTGGCGGCCGACCCCGAGCGCGGCGGGCCGCAGGCGCAGGACGTCACGGCCACCTTCGCTCACCCCACCCGGAGTCTGGTCGACATCGCCCTGGCGGACGGCAGCAAGCTCTCCACCACGGTGGGCCACCGCCTCTACCGTGAGGACGGCGGCTGGGCGCTGGCCGCGGACGTGCGCGCGGGAGACCGCCTGCGGTCCGTCGACGGCACCCCGCAGATGGTCACCGGCACCACCCGCCGGGACGACCTGGCGGCCGAGACGGTCTTCGACCTGACGGTGGACGGTCCGCACACCTTCTTCGTGCGCACCGACGGTGGCCAGGGGCGCGACCTGCTCGTCCACAACTGCCTCTTCCTGCTCAAGGACGAGGCCCTGTCGGACGTGCACACGATCGAGGACCACGTCGCCCGGGGAAACTACGGTCCGAACAACAGCCCGATGGGCATCACTGCCCGGGATGCGCAGGCCAAGGCCGAGGCAGACGGAACCAACGGCGTCTTCACCGACCTCGCCACCGCGGAGGAGTCACTGAAGCAGGCGTGGCTGACGAAGGGCGTGGCTGAGCGCGCGAAGGCGATAGCCCAAGGCAAGTCCGAGTTTCGGTTCACCGCGGAGATCACCATCCTCGACGCCAACAGCAACAAGGTGACCTCGCTCGGGGACTCCTACGTCCGCGGCGGCAACTACCAGAACCCGGGCCGGGCCAGCACCAAGGTGGAGGTCCGGGTGAAGATCGTCGACAAGACCGTGCACCCCAAGGGCTGGTACGCGACCTCGATCTTCCCGCTGCCGGCCGGTGGCGCCTGACGGTCTGACAGCGGTTCCCCCTGACGGGCGGCGTACGGCCGGAGCAGATCTGCTCCGGCCGTACGCCGTTGTGGTCTGCGCGGAACTGTCGTGGGGGTTCGTCACTCCTGTTACCTGAGATCCCGGTGCTCCTTCCTGTGAGCGGGGCCGACCGCTTCGGAGCACGAGAGGGACCGCTTTCTGCCATGTGCTGATCACGGATCGGCGAAGGACGCTGCCAGGGCTTCCGCCAGGTGGGATGGTTTGTCGGCGTGCTGACGGTCCGTGAGCTCTCGGGTCGCCGACGCGCGGGACCGCGTGTCTGCGTGGTCCTCCATCGGGGGAACGTGAGAGAGACATGCTGACTGTGCTGCTGCCCGTGCTCGCGGCGACCGCGCCGGGGGTGGCGCGTTGAAGGCGCTCCAGGACGGCGATCCGCGGCAGGTCGGCCCGTACGAGCTGCTCGGTGTGCTGGGTGCGGGTGGCATGGGGAAGGTCTACTTCGGGCGGCGCGACGAGGTCATGGTGGCCGTCAAGGTCATCAACGAGGAGCTGACGCAGAACGCCGACTTCATCGCCCGGTTCCGCCGTGAGGTGACCGCGACCCTGGCGGTGTCGGGGCCGTACTTCGCGGCCATCGTCGACCACGACACGGACGCCGAGCAGCCCTGGCTGGCGACCGAGTACGTGCCGGGGCCCACGCTGAACGCGGTCATCGCCGAGCACGGCCCGCTGGACACCGTGTCGGTACGGGCGTTGGGCGTGCGGCTGGCCGAGGCGCTGGCCGCGATCCACGCGGCCGGCCTGGTGCACCGGGACGTCAAGCCCGGCAACATCCTGCTGGGGCGGGACGGGCCCCGACTGATCGACTTCGGGATCGCGCGGGACGCGGCGGTGACCACCCTGACGCAGACCGGAATGCTGCTGGGGACACCGCAGTTCATGGCGCCGGAGCAGCTGCAGGTACGGGGCCGGGTCGGTCCGCCGGCCGATGTGTTCGCGCTGGGGCTGGTGCTGGCCTACGCCGCCACCGGGAAGCACCCGTTCGGCCAGACCGACCCCTTCGGCCTCGGTTTCCGGATCGTGCACGAGGAGCCGGACCTCGAACAGGTCCCGGCCGAGCTGCTCTCCCTGGTCCGCCGCTGCCTGGCCAAGGACCCCGAGGAGCGGCCGACCCCGGCGGAGTTGGGGACGGCACTGGGCCTGGGGGAGGAGACCCTCGACCGGACCGGCCTGGCGGTGCTGATCCGGCACTCGGCCGACACCGCGATACCGTCCCTGCCCCCGACCCCGACGGAGCGGAACGCCGTCGCCCGCCCGCCCCGACGGCGACGCCGCCTGACACTGATCGTCGTGGCGGCCGTGGTCACCGCCGGTGCGGCCGTCACCGTCAGCCTGCTCCCGTACGGCGGGACTCCGGGAAGCCCCGAGGGCCGGAGCCTCCCGAGCGGCACCGTCACCGGCGCCTCGGCACCGTCGACGCCCACGGCACCGTCCGGCGACGCCGACCGGAGCAGCCCCCCGGCCACGTCGCCGACCCCGTCAACGGATTCCCCGACGCCGACCTCGTCGCCTATCGGTCCGCCCGCCACCTCACCGCCGCCGAGCGCAGCCAACAGATCGTCAGGTGCCGCGACCGGCGGGAAGACCAGCACCGGCAGCGCGGGCGGCGGTGCCGGCGGTACGGCGAGTGGTGGTGCGGCGGGCGGGGGGACCGGAGCGGTCCAGCCGTCCTCGGCTCCCCCCGCCCCCAACCCCGCGCCGTCGTCCGCCCCGACCCCTGCAGCGACCCAGACCCCCGCACCCCAGGGTTCGCCGCCCGCGAAGATGACGAGCTACAGCGCGACCTACGACCACGGCTGCGTCGGCTCGTGCAGCATGCCGTTCACCATGTCCTGGAACGCGCAGCCGGGCGCGACCCGCTACGACGTCAAGTACGACAACGACACCGGGAAGGTGCACGACGTCTACTCGACCGGGGGCACCAGCTACCACATCACCGGGCCGGTCTCCGGCGACCACGTCTGCATCACCGTGCGCGCGGCCAACCAGTACGGAGCCTCCGCGTGGGCCGAGAGCTACTGCTTCGACGTCGCCTTCTGATCCCGGTCCTGACGGTGGCTCAGGGCGCGGCGGGCGGGAGCTCGGCGGCGTCGAGGAGGGCGTGCAGGCGGGAAGGGGTGAGGGCGGGGTTCGCGGCGGCCGGGCGGGCGAGGTCGGGGTCGTGGAGGAGGGGTTCGAGGACGGAGGAGGGGAGGGTGGGGTCGGTGGCGGCGAGGGCGCGGACCTCGGGGTCCTCGTGGTCGAGGAGGTGGGCCAGGCCGGTGCGGGGGAGCCGGTCGGAGCGGAGGAGCAGGTGCTCGCGCACGGCGGGTACGGCGAGGAAGGTCTCCAGCAGGAGGGCGGCCGGCGCCTCCTCCTGGTGCAGGGACAGGAGTTGACGGACGGTCGGCTCGGGGTCCTCGGCGAGGAGGGCGACGAGTTCCGGTGCCAGGTGGGCGGCGCCGGCGGCGGCTCGCCGGCACTCGGGATGCGGTGAGGTGGCCACGGAGCGGTACCAGTCGGCGCTCGGTTCGGTCCACAGCTCGGCGAGCGGCCAGAGCGAGGAGGGGAGCGACGCACGGTCGAGTGCGGCGCACTCCGGCTCCGTGCGTGGCAGCGGTTGGACCAGCGCCCGGGTGCGGACCGCCGGGTCGGGGTCGGCGACGAGCGCGTCCCGGAGGGCGGGTGTGAGGTCGGACCGGCCCGCCACCGCGCGGCGGACCTCGGGGTCGAGGTCCCGGGCAAGGCGGCCGACCACCTCGGCGGGGATGTAGGGGTTGTGGGCCAGAGCGGGCGGGTACTCGCGCAGCGCGGCCTCGGTGGCCTCGGGCGAGAGGGTCCTGGACCAGAACACGGTGGTCCGGTCGCGCGGGCTCGCCACCGCCAGGGCGGCGTCGGAGTCCGCCGGGTCGAAGTGGTACCGGTCCGACCTCAGTGCCGACTCGCGGACCGCAGGATCCGGATCGGCGCGGAGGGCGGCGCGCTGACGGTCCGTGAGCTGAGCCCAGCGCCAGGTCGCCAGGGCGCGCAGGACCGGGTTCGGGTGGACGGGGAGCGTGTGCAGGAAGGAGACGGGGACCTGTCCGGAGTAGTAGAGCTCGCTGCGGATCTCCCCGGCGGTGACCAGCGTAAGCCCGGGGTCCTCGGGGTCCTCGGTGGCGAACAGCTTCTCCAGCGTCTCGTCCGGTAGCCGCGCGGGCCGCCCCGGGCGGAACCTCGTACCGGTCGCCAGGCCGTACCGGACCAGTGAGTCGGGGTCGTCGGCCAGCCGCGCGCGGTGGGCGGGCGCCAGGTGGGGGTTCGTGGCCAGGTGCATGCGGACGCGCCGGTCGGGGTGGTCCAGCAGGGTCTCCACCAGCTCGGGCGGCAGGCGGCCGTCGGTGAGCATGAGCTTCCGGGCGTCCCCGGCCTCCGGCGAGAGGAGGCGGAGCAGGACCTCGGCGGGGGCGCCGGGGTTGACGGCGATGCCGTGGAGCCAGGACTCGGGGAGGGACGGGAGGGGGGAGGGCATCAGGGGATCTTCCCAGGTGCCGGTGTCAGCTGACCAGTTCGCGCTCCAGCGGGGTGCGGAAGCGCGGGGTGACGCGGACCTCGCCGAGCCAGGAGGTGAGGCGTTCGGCCTCGGCGGTGACGGCGGCGCGGGCCTCGCGGCCGGGGTCGGCGAAGAGGCGGTGGACCAGCTCGCCTTCGGGGCGTTGGGCCCAGCCGCCGATGATGCGGCCGTTCCACCAGACGGTCGGTCCGGCGTTGCCGGCGCGGTCGTAGAGGGCGGGGACGTGCTCGGGGTCGAGGTACCAGTCGCGGCCGCGCCAGCCCATGGTGGTGGGGTCGAGGGCGGGGAGCAGGGCGGCCCAGGGGTCGGTGGGGTCCGGGGTCTCCTCGTCGCCGGGGAGGACCAGGCCCACGGACCCGTCGGTGAGGCGGACCTGAACGGCCGTCAGGTCGGCGAGGGCCTTGCGGGTGTCGCCGAGGGTCCATCCCGTCCACCACTTGAGGTCGGCCTCGGTGGCCGGGCCGAAGGCGGCCAGCCAGCGGCGGGCCACCTCGGCCTTGGCCTCCCGGACCGGGACGTCCGGCAGCTGCGGGACGGGGGCCCAGGGGTAGCTGCTGCTCAGCCAGGAGCCGCGCGGGCGGCAGCGGCGGACGTGTCCGTCGGAGGCGAGCAGGCGCAGCAGGCGGCTGCCGATGCTCTGGCGGGCCTCGTAGGCCTTGCCGGGGGACATCAGGATCGTCTCGCGCAGGGCCGGGACGTCCTCGGCGACCTGGGTGGTGGTGGCCTGGCCGCGGGCGGTGAGGGCGGCGAGGGTGGCGCGCTCGGTCTCGGCGAGGCGGGCCTCGTCCCAGCCCTCGGCGCCGTCGCGCAGGTGCTTGAGCAGGGTGGCCCGCTCCTTGACCGCGATGGCCTTGGCCGTCGAGGAGTTGACGTACGGGGCGAACTCCTCGGTCACCGCGAAGATGGTGCGCCGCATGGAGAGCAGCTTGACGAGGGAGACCTCCTCGTAGAGGGCCTGGTCCACCGCCTCGGCCGAGGGCTCCGCGAGGCGCGCGCAGACGGAGAGGTAGACCGTCGCGGCGTCGGTGGAGTGCAGGCCGGCCAGGGCGTCGGCCACCTGGGGGACGGTGGCCGCCCGGTCGGCCGCCCGCAGGAGGTGGCGGTGGCCGAGCCGGGAGCGGCGCTGCTCGTCGGTGATCAGGAGGGGCATGGGCCGAGATTAACCTGATGCTCTGTCAGGTCGGCCGGTTCCCTCGTCAGGTCGGGGCGGGGCGGCGGGGGTCAGGCGGTGGCCTCGTCCTCGTCGGGCGGGAAGGGGTGGCTGAGGCCGAGCGCGTCGAGGAGTTCCTGGCCGACCGGGGTGGGCTGGGTGAGGGTGCCCGAGGCCTTGGGCTGGCGGCCCTTGAGGCCGAGGCCGCGGGCCAGGCCGGCCGGGTTGGTGACCGGGGGGAGCTGGAAGTGGCGCCAGCCGGGGCGGCGGCCGCTCTGGGTGACCTCGAAGAGGTCGGGCTTGCGCCAGGCGACGAAGGTCCAGTTGCCGCTGGGCTCGTCCACGGCCCAGGCGCCGACCGGGCCGGTGAGTTCGGTGCGGCCGATGGCGTCGAGGGCGGCGCGGGTCAGGTCGGGGAAGCGGCCGTGCACCGAGAGCAGCTGGCGGGAGTGCTTCCGCGCGGCGGTGTCGCCGGATTCGGTGAGGGCCTCGACGGCGCGGGTGACCGGGTCCAGGAGGGTGTGGTTGGCGAGGTCCATGACGTGCTCGACGTCGACCATCACGCCGAAGGCCTTGGCCAGCTCGGGGGAGACGTAGCTGGTGATGCGGTCGGGGGAGGCGGCCAGGATGAGGGTGCCGAAGGACTCCACCAGGTGCTCGTAGCGGGCCTGTTCGGAGGAGTCGGCGGTCTGGAAGTCCAGGACGGAGAGCACCAGGACGGCCAGGCTGGCGGTGGCCTCCAGCTCCTCGGCCGGGAGGGTGTCCGGGTCGAGGGTGCCGAGGGGTTCGACGGCCGCCGAGAGCAGGGTGAAGGGGGAGCGGTCGCCGGGGGGCCAGGTGCCGCGGGCGACGAGCTCCAGCAGCAGACGGGCCGTCAGCAGCCGGGCGAGCAGGGGGAGGGCGGGCGTGCCCTTGGCGATCCGGGCGGCCAGGCGGCGGCGGTCCGCGACGGTCTTCTCCTCCTCCGGGCCGCCGCTCTCCCCGGTGGGGGCGAACTCCCAGACGCCGACGGACTCCGAACGGGGCGGCCGGCCGAGCGCGAACCCGGTCAGCGGGCCGCCGATCCGCCGTTCGACGGAGGGCCCGCCGGCCGAGGTCCCGGCGTCGTCGTCGGCCTCGGCATCGAGCGTCTGCAGGAGGCGGGCCAGCTCCTCCATCGCCGGGTGCCGGGCGAACAGCTCGGACGGTTCGGTCCCCGGACCACCCTCGGTCGGAACGGCCTTCGGAACTCCGCTGACATCCACGCGACTTCCCCCTCTGCGACGTGCTCTTCGAACCAGGCGTGTCGCCGCCTGCACGCACCGTACCGAGCACCGCCACGTGCACCGATGGCCGTCCGCGCTGCGACGGGTGGATCGTAACCCGACCGGGCCCGGACCCGGCGGCCGACGTGGTCCCGGCCGCCGGTCCCGGCCGCAGCTCCCGGCCGCCGGACGGGGGCGCGGCAGACGGGCGGGGTCAGCGGATCGGGGTGGGGCCCGGGAGGTCGCAGCGGTCGGAGGGACGGGCGGGGCGGCAGGGGGGTGTGGTGAAGGGACAGGGGCGGAGCGGGGCGTCGGAGGGAGTGCGGTCGAGCTGCTGCCAGGCGGGGTGGAGGGCCGCCAGGAGGACGGCGAGGGTGGAGAGGGCGGCGGCGGTGAAGAGGGTGGGGGTGGCACCGGAGGTGGTGACGGCGAGGCCGCCGAGGAGGCCGCCGAGGGGGATGCCGGCCCAGACGACGGAGTCGCGGACGGCACGGACCCGGCCGAGCACCTGACGGGGTGTCCGTTCGAGCAGGACGGCGCCGATCACCGGGTTGATGAAGCCCGCGCCGCAGCCGCCGAGCGCGAAGACGGCCAGCACCAGCCAGAGCGGGGCGTCGAGGGCGAGGACCAGGAAGGGCGGGGCGCCGGCCAGCAGGTAGCCGTAGAAGAGGACCGGACGGCGGGGCAGCCGGGCGCCGACCGCCGCGGCCAGCAGGCTGCCGAGCAGGGCGGTGACGCCGAAGGCGCTGCCGGCCAGGCCGACCCCGGCCGGCCCGTGGCCGGACTCGCGGGCCCAGACCGGGAGCAGGACTCCGGTCAGGGCGGCGTCCACCAGGTTGGTGAAGGAGACCAGCAGGGTCAGGAGCAGGAGCAGCGGTTCGCCGCGCAGGAAGGCCAGGCCCTCGGCCCGGTTCGGGCGCGCGGGGCGTGCGGGATGTGCGGGGGCGGCGGGAGCGGGGCGGCCGACGGGCCCGGGGAGGAGGGCGACCAGCGCGGCGCCGAGGCCGAAGGAGACCGCGTTGACCACCAGTCCGGTGAGCGGCCCGGTGAGGGCGGTGAGCAGGCCGCCGACGGCGGGGCCGGCGGTGTCGGCGAGGCGGTGGACGGAGCCGAGCAGGCCGGTGGCCCGTTCCAGCGGCACCCCGGCGCGGTCGGCGGTCTCCGGGAGCAGGACGTCCTTGGCCAAGTCGCCGGGCCCGCGGACGGCGCCGGTCACCGCGACCAGGGTGAGCAGCACCGGGAGCGGGAGCAGGCCCAGCCAGTGCAGGAGCGGGACGAGCCCGGCGGCGACGGCGCTGGCCGCGTCGGTGGTCCAGGAGACGAACCGGGCGCCGCGCCGGTCGACCAGCCCGCCGGAGAGGCCCTTGCAGAGCACGTACGGGACCAGTTCGCAGAAGGCGGCCAGGCCGGTGGCGGTGGCGCTGCCGGTGCTCACCAGGACGAACCAGGGGAGCGTCACCAGGGCGAGCGCGGTGCCGAGGTGACCGGCCGTCACCGCGGCCAGGACGCCGGTCAGGGGTCTCCGGTCGCGTTCGGGGTCGGCGGCCGGAACGGCGGCGGGGGCTGGGCTGTCGCGGGTCATGAGGGGTGTCCTCGGGGTGCGAAGGGCCGGGGGAGGGCACGGCGGATCGGCACCGCGCCGGGCGCGGCGCCCGGTCCGAAGCGCATGACCCGCACTGTAGGGCGGCGGCACGGGGGCGGGGCAAGCGAATTGGGTCTTGTTGGCGGTGCGTCAGTTCGTGTGCGGGACGGGCGAGTTGGACCGGATCGTGATGTTCCGGCAGGGGCGGGATCCGGCCACTCGCTCCTATGATCGGGACCGCCCGGGGCCGCCGGGCCGGACGGATTCCCGGGAGGGCGTCACATGTGGTTCGCCGGTGTGGGCCTGGCCCGGGACGGCTATCGGATCGCCCTGACGGACGGCGAGGGCCGCCCGGTGGGCCCGGAGGAGCTGTACGGGCGGTGCGGGCCGGAGCGCCCGGTGGCGCGGCTGGCGGAGCTCGCGGCGCGGGCGCCGGAGGGCCTGGCGGTGGTGGTCGACAGCGCCAACGGGCTGCTGGACGGGCTGCTCGCCGAGGCCGGGGTGGCGGTCTACCGGGCCGACCCGCCGCTGCTCGCGGACGGCCGGAACTCGGCCGACGAGCTTGCCCGGCTGGGGAGTTCGCGGTTCGGCGAACTGGTGCCGCTCGGGCCCGGCAGCTGGATCATGAGCGGCCGGGAGCCGGAGATGACCGAGGCGGAGGCGGCCTCCGGGCCGGTCGAACGCGACCTCGCCGAGGCGGGGCGCTGCCTGCTGGGAGGAGGAGGCGGGGTGCGGGAGCCGGTCGTGGCGCTCACCTTCGACGACGGGCCGCACCCCGAACACACGCCCCAGGTACTGGAGTTGCTCGGCCGGCACGGCATCAGGGCGGCCTTCTTCTGCATCGGCCTGCACGCGCTCGCCCACCCCGGGCTGGCGCGCCGGATCGTGGCCGAGGGCCATGTGCTGGGCAACCACACCTGGTCGCACGCCTACCTGCCCGACCTCGGCCCGGCCGGGCTGCGCCACCAGCTCGGCTCCACCGGGGAGGCGCTGGCCGAGGCCTCCGGGGCCGGGCTGCCCACCCTGATGCGGCCGCCCTACGGCGGTCGGAGCCCCGAACTGATGGAGCGGGTGGCCGAGTTGGGGCTCACCACGGTGCTCTGGGACGTGGAGACCAACGACTGGGCCCGGCCGGGGGCGGAGGTGATCGCCGAGCGGGTGCTGCGGCGGGTGCGGCCCGGGTCGGTGGTGCTGATGCACGACGGCGGCGGCGACCGCTCACAGACCGTGGCGGCGCTGCCGCTGGTGATCGCCGGCCTGCGGCGGCGGGGCTACCGCTTCGTCACGCCGGAGGAGCTGCTGCGCCCCCGGAGCCGCGTGCAGGCGGCTCCGGGGGCGGTCGGTTCAGGCTGAGCGCGGGCTCGTTCAGCCGCCGATCACGGGGTAGTGGTCGGAGAGGTCGTTGTAGGTGTAGCTCTTGCCCCAGCTGGAGACCGTCCAGGGCGTGCTGTGGAAGCGCAGCACGCTGTTGGTGTAGCTCTGCGGGCGGGCGTGGTCGGCCCGGTAGAGCACGTAGTCGAGGTCCTCCTTCGGCTCGCCCGGGTAGCGGTAGGCGGCGATGGAGTTGTCGGCGGTGTCGAAGGAGTTGACCCAGCCGGTGCGGTCGGTGGCCGGGGCGAGGTTGCCGTCGGCCAGCATCGACGGGTACTCGGAGTCGTGGGAGTTGACGTTCAGGTCGCCGGTGACGACGATCGGCTCGCTCGCCGGGATGTTCTTGGAGTCGATGAAGTTCCTCATCGCGGTGAGCTGGGCGGCCCGGACGGTGGCCGGCTGGCCGTTGGAGCAGCCGGAGTCGGTGGACTGCAGGTGGGTGCCGACCACGTGGGTGCGCTGGCCGTTGACGTTCAGCACCGCGTAGACGAAGCCCTTGTTGGACCACCAGTCCGCGCCGCAGGCGTCCTTGTAGACGTACTGCTCCTTGCGCAGGATGGGCCACTTGCTGAGCAGGGTGACGCCGCCGTCCTCCGGGGTGGAGGAGGAGTAGCTGCCGGAGGTGGCGTCCCAGCCGGAGGTGGAGCGGCCGACCACCGGGGTCTGGTACGGGTAGGCGGTCTTCGCGAGCGACTGCAGCTTGTCCGAGGCGGCGTTGTCGAACGCCTCCTGGAGCACCACCACGTCGTTGCCCTGGAAGAAGGAGGCGGCCGCGATCTCCTTGGCGCGCAGGTCCTGGCCCCAGTTCGGGTACAGGCTGGTGCTCATCAGGAAGACGTTGTAGGTCAGGACCTTGAGCGGGGCGACGGTGACGGGCGCCGACTCGGCGTGCGCGGCGGGGGCGGCCAGGCTGCCGAGCACGGCGGCAGCGGCGGCGGCGGTGACGGCACGGCGGAAGGACCGGTGGGGCATCGAGGCTCCGTGGTGAGTGAGGGCGTGAGGGTGACGGGGGCTCGTCAACGGACGAGGTGTTGTGCAGTCAACTTGCGGCCGGTCACCGGCGGCAAGACGCCGGGAGAGCATCAGATGAACTCGGCTGGAACTAGACCTACTGTCCGGTACGTACGATCGGCGGATCCGTTCGGAAGCCGTGCAACCTTCTGCCGGGGCCGTGCGTAGACGGGGTACAAGGCGGTGCGGAGAGAGCGAACGGGGCGGGACGGAAGATGACGGACGAGGAGTACGGCGCGTTCTACCGCGCCTCCTTCGCCCTGTTGGTGCGTCAGCTGTACGCGATGACGGGCGACTTCGGGGAGGCGCAGGACGCCGTCCAGGAGGCCTTCGTCCGGGGCTGGGACCGCCGGTCCCGGCTCAGCCGGGACGAGGGCGGGCCGGAGGCCTGGATCCGCACCGTCGCCTGGCGGCTCGCGGTCAGCCGCTGGCGGCGCGCCCGGCGCGGGCGCGAGCTGGAGCAGGAGCGGATGCGGTTCGCTCCGCAGGTGGCCGCCGCGCCCGGCCTGGAGCACACCGCACTGGTCGCCGCGCTGCGGCGGCTGCCCGCCGCGCAGCGGCAGGCCGTGGTGCTGCACCACCTCTGCGACCTGTCGCTGCAGCAGATCGCCGCCGAGACCGGAGCGGCCGTCGGCACCGTCAAGGCCCGGCTCTCCCGGGGCCGGGCGGCGCTGGCCGGGTACCTGCGTGAGGAACCGGAGGAACTGACCGTGGTCGAGGGCGGACGCCGGACGGGGGCGAACCAGAGTGCGTGAGGACGACATGGCTCCGGAGCACGACGAACTGACGGTGCTGCTAAGGGGGTTCGCGGCCGATGCACCGACCGCGCTGCCCCTGCCGTACGAGACCCTGCGCCGCCAGGGGCGGACCAGGCGGCGACGGCGGCAGACCGGGCTGGCCGCCCTCGGCACGGTGCTCGCGATCGGCGGGGGCGCGGTGCTCTGGCCCGGCGGCGCAGCGGGGCCCGAGAACCTGAGCGGACGGCCGGCCCCGGTGGTCTCGACCCTCCTCGGCACTCCGACGCCCGGTGACACCGGCGCGGCGGCGGCCACCACCGGGCCCGCCCCGGACCTCGGGCCGTCACCGCTGCCACCGGGACAGGTCAGGGCGGTGGTCGACCTGTCGGCGGCCGACCTGCGGGTCACCGGCGCCGAGCAGGCCCGGCCGTGCTTCGTCGGCGCGCCGGGCTCGCCGACCCGGGCCGGGCGGATGACGGTGACCTCCCGTCAGGCGGTGGTGGTGATGGACTCGCGGACCGGACCGTTCCTGAACGCACCGGGGGACTCCTGGTACCACCTGGAGATGAACTGGGCGGTGCAGCTCGCCGCCCCGGACGGAGCCTCCGTCTGGGTCGCCGCGATGCCCTGGCGGGAGGGGAGCGCGAAGAAGGCGACCACCGGCGGTGACGTCGGTCTGGGGACGGAGGACGCGCGCTGGTTCTTCGAACGGGTGGCGGTCGGGGACACCGTGGAGGTCCGCGACTGAGGCGCGCCCGGCTTTCCGGCTGGGCGGGCTGGGCCGGCTGGGCCGGGTGGGTGGTGCGGCGGCGGGCCGGTGCGGGCGGGGCGGGCGTCCGTGCCCCGGGCGGTGTCTGATGGACCGTGAGGAGCCGGAAGCGCTGGAAGCGGGGTGGGCGGGTGCACTGTCTGGTGACCGGGGCCACCGGCTACCTGGGCGGACGGCTGGTGCCGGAACTGCTTGCCGCCGGCCACACCGTGCGCTGCCTGGTCCGCGACCCCGGACGGCTGCGTGACCACCCCTGGCGGGCCGAGGTGGAGACCGCGACCGGCGACGTGACCAGGCCCGAAACCCTGGACGGGGCCTTCGAGGGCGTCGACGCCGCCTACTACCTGGTCCACTCGCTCGGCAGCGGACCGGACTTCGAGACCGTCGACCGCGAGGCCGCCCGCGCCTTCGGGCAGGCGGCCGCCCGGGCCGGCGTCGCCCGGATCGTCTACCTCGGCGGGCTGCTGCCGCAGGGCGTGCCGCCCGGGCGGCTCTCCGCGCACCTGCGCTCCCGGGCCGAGGTCGGCCGGGTGCTGCGGGAGAGCGGCGTGCCGACCGCCGACCTGCGGGCGGCGGTGGTGATCGGCTCCGGCTCGGCCTCGTTCGAGATGCTCCGGTACCTGACCGAGCGGCTGCCCGTGATGGTCACGCCGAGCTGGGTGGACACCCGGATCCAGCCGATCGCGGTACGGGACGTGCTGCGCTACCTGGTGGGCGCTGCCGCGCTGCCGGGGGACGTCAACCGGAGCTTCGACCTCGGCGGGCCCGAGGTGCTGACGTACCGGCAGATGATGCACCGCTACGCCCGGGTGGCCGGGCTGCCCCGACGGGTGATCCTGCCGGTGCCGGTGCTCACCCCCGGTCTGTCGAGCCACTGGGTGGGGCTGGTGACGCCGGTGCCGAGCGGGTTGGCGCGGCCGCTGGTGGAGTCGCTGCGGCACGAGGTGGTGTGCACCGAGCACGACATCGCGCGGTACGTGCCCGACCCGGAGCAGGGGCTGATCGGGTTCGACCGGGCGGTGGGGCTGGCGCTCCGACGGATCGACGAGGGACGGGTGGTGACGCGCTGGTCCTCGGCCTCGCTGCCGGGCGCCCCGAGCGACCCGCTGCCGACCGACCCCGACTGGGCCGGCGGCAGCCTCTACGAGGACGTGAAGGAGCGGACGGTGGACGCCCCCGTCGAGGCGGTGTGGCGGGTGGTCGAGGGCATCGGCGGCGAGCACGGGTGGTACTCGTTCCCGCTGGGGTGGGCGGTACGGGGTTGGCTGGACCGGCTGGTGGGCGGGGTCGGACTGCGGCGGGGGCGGCGGGATCCCGGGCGGTTGCGGGCGGGGGACTCGCTGGACTTCTGGCGGGTGGAGGAGATCGAGCAGGGGCGGCTGCTGAGGCTGCGGGCGGAGATGCGGCTGCCGGGGCTGGCGTGGCTGGAGATGACGGTCCGTCCGGCCGAGGGCGGGGGCACGGTGTACCGGCAGCGGGCGACGTTCCACCCGCACGGGCTGGCGGGGCACGCGTACTGGTGGGCGGTGGCGCCGTTCCACGCGGCGGTCTTCGGCGGCATGGCCCGCAACATCACCGAGCACGCGCGGCGGTAGGTGGTGCGGCTTTCGGCAGCACGTGCAACTGGCTCGCTTGCCCCGATCCAGCGCTGGGTCGCCTTCCGCCTCGCGCAGTTCCTCGCGCCCCCGGCCTCGCCACCTACGTGCCTCGCGCTCCGGAGGGCTAGCCGATTGGCGTAACCGTCGGATGATCGCGTCGTTGGACCAGGGGTCCGCAAGACGGTGCGATGTGGGGAGCTGAGGGTGCTGGGGCTGAGCGGAGTGTCGGTCCGCCTCACCGATGCCGAGGCGGCGCTGGTGGCCAACTACCCACGGCTGGTCGGGATCGCCCGGTTGGTGCTGCCGGACGGCAGGACACGGCACCGCCGTGTGCTGGCCGCCCACGCGGCCGTGCAGCGTGCGCTGCCGCTGCGTGGCCCGGACACCGACGGTCCTGCCGGGACGTACGCCGTGCTGCGGCTGAGGCTGCTCCGTGGGGTGCTGCGGCCGCGGCGGTGGGACCGGTTGCGGCCGGGGCCGGTGGTGCTGGGGTTGAGGCTGTTCAGTCTGGGCGGGGATCCGGACGAGTTGATGCTGGACCGGGAGTTGGGGGCGCTGGAGCGCCCCGCGCGGGCGGCGTTCGCGCTGGGACTGGTGGACGGGCTGACGCCGGATCAGGTGGCCGGGCTGCTGGTGGAGGCCGGAGTGGCCGAGCGGGAGGCGGCGCGGGCGGTGCGGGCCGCGGGGCCCGCGCTGGCGGCGGCCAGGGCGCGTGGGAACGGGCCGGAGCACTGGCCCGGGTTCGACGCCTGCCGGGTGCGGGTGCAGCCGAGCGACCTGCTGCGGCGGCGCCGGGTGGCCGGCGGGGTGGCCGGGGTGTTGGTGCTGGCCGGCGCCGGGATCGGGATGGCGGCGCCCTCCTCGACCACGGCGGGGCGGCCGCCGTCGGCCCCGCCGCCGATGGCCGCGGCGGCGGCCCGTACCGAGGTGGTCCGGGTGGCGGACGACCAGTGGCGGCGGACCGCCCGGGTCGACTTCACCGCCTGGCCCGGCCGGGGCGACCGGCGGAGCGACGGGGCGTTGCTGGACCGGGCGGTGGCCGCCTGGCGGGCGGCCGGGCCGGCGACGGCGGTGGAGGCGGGCACGGTGGCGAAGCCCCCGGTGGAGGCGCCGCACCTGCTGTACGCCGGGACAGTGGACGGCGCCGTGGTGGTGCTGCTGTACGACGGCGCCCGGCTGGCCCGGTACACCGAGGGGCCGGGGGGCGGGCTGCTGCTCGGGCGGGCCGAGGACTCCGACGTGACCAGCGCGGCGGCCGTGGTGCTGACCAGGACGGCGGCCGGTGTGCGGTACCTGCTGGCGCCGTGGATCGACAGCAGCGAGACCCGGCGGATCGACCAACCCACCGTCGCGGCAAAGTCGTTGGCCAAGGAGGAGGGTGTCACCGCGCCGGTTCCGGTGGTGGCGGCGGCGACCGGCTGCCCGGCGCCGGTGCTGCTCCAGCTGCGCTCGCTGCCGGTGGTGGCCGAGCAACACGCGTTCGTACTGGCCGACTTGGGCGGGCTGCGGCCCGCGCGGTTGAGCTACACCCCGCCGCCGGAGCAGGGCCCGGCGCGGTCGCCCCGGGAGGCGGTGACTGCGGAGGCGCTGCGGCTGTGGGCCTCGGCGGGCTGCGTGGTGCCCGATGTCACGGCCGGTGTACGGCAGTTGAACCTGTGGGCGTTCGCCGGGCAGGCGCTGCCGGAGAACGCCGGGCGGGCCGAGTGGCTCTGCCTCCGGGCGGACCGGTGGGGCGGGGAGGGCAGTGCCGCGACCGCGGTGCTGCTGCCGGGGGCCAAGGCGGCGCAGCGGACCGGACGGGCGGAGGGGCGGGCCTGCAGCCGCTACGAGCAGGACACCCTGGGGTGGACCTGGTGGCGCTCCCCGCAGGGCGCGGAGTACCTGCTCGCGGCCGCCAGCCGGCGGGTGGATCGGATCCAACTGCGCGGACAGGGCTGGCTGTTGGACCAGACCCCGGCGGACCGGACGCTGGAGATTCCACGGCCACGCCGCGAGCAGGTCACCGTCGAGGCCGTCCAGCGCAACGGCTCCCGCCTGGTCCCGCTGCCCTGACGGGAGTGGTCACCCCGGGGCACTGCGCGCTTGGGAGGGGCCTACCCGCAACTTGAGCTCCGTCAGCCGGTTGCAGCTGGTCCCGTTCCGCGCGCAGTGCCCCGCGCCCCCCGGCGGTGTGGCCGGGTGCCTCAGGAGACGCCCTTGGCCGCCCAGAAGTCGGCGCGGGCCAGGCGGCTGGTGTCGGTCTGGTCGGTGAAGAAGCCGTCGACGCCCTGCTCCATCAGGAAGCGGGCCCAGGCGATGGAGTCGCCGTAGGCGTTGGGGTCGGTGCCGCGGCGGAAGTCGGCGGGGAGGAAGGCGTTCTCGTTGCGCAGGGTGTACGGGTGCAGCGCCAGGTTGGCCGCGTGGGCGTCCGGGACCAGGGTGGTCACCGGGCGGAGCTTGCCGGTGGCCGGGTCGATCGGGGCGATCAGGGTGGTGGTGGGGCCGATGCCGTGGGCGAAGGAGGCGATCCAGCGCAGGCCGGCCGGGGTGACCAGGTCGGCGACGGTGCGGGGGTCCTTGGCCAGCACGAAGTCGTAGGGCTGGGTGGTGGCGTCGCCGAGCAGCTGGATGCGCGGGTTGTCGACCAGCTTGGCGAGCCGCTGGAGGCTGCTCGGCTCGAAGGACTGCAGGATGGCCCGGCCGTACCGGCCGGCCAGGCCCGCCCGGCGCAGCTCGGTGGCGAGGCGCTCCTCGAGCGGCAGGCCGATCGAGCGGAAGTAGGAGGGGTGCTTGGTCTCGGGGTAGAGCCAGACCTCGCGGCCGGTGGTGCGGGCGCGGCGGGCGGCGAACTCGGCGACCTCGCGGAAGGTGGGCACCGCCCAGCGGCCGTCGTAGAGGGTGTTGTGCTGGCGCTGCAGCGGCAGGCGCTCCTTGGCGCGCAGGGTGCGCAGCTCGGCGAGGGTGAAGTCCTCGGTGAACCAGCCGGTGACGGCCCTGCCGTCGATGGTCTTGGTGGTCTTGCGGCCCTCGAACTCCTTGTGGTCGGCGACGTCGGTGGTGCCGCCGATCTCGTTCTCGTGACGGACCACCAGGTGGCCGTCCTTGGTGGGCACCAGGTCCTGCTCGATCACGTCGGCGCCGAGGTCCAGGGCGTGCTCGTAGGAGCCGAGGGTGTGCTCGGGGCGGTAGCCGCTGGCGCCGCGGTGGGCCACCACCAGCGGGTGGGCCAGCCGGTCGAGGCCGGTGCCGGTTCGGACGACGGGCCGGGTGCCGGCGGCGCGCAGGGCCTCCGGGGCGTCCTCCGCACCCGGCCGCCCCTGGGCGCCCTGCGCGGCGGCCGGCCCGACACCGGCCCCGAACGCGGCCGCCCCGACGCCGACCGCTCCGCCGGCCCGGAGGAACCAGCGGCGCGAGGTCTCTGAGCTGTGAAGGTCCGTCATGTCGTCTCCCCGGTCGGTGTCGTGTCCGTCCGTACGGTAGGAGCCGGGCGGCCCGCCTGTCGGGGCTTTCCGGGCGAACCCTGTGGAAACCTCCAGTGAAGGCCTGGTCAGGGGCCCGGCCGGTTCGGAGGATCCGTGGTCCGGGCAAAAGCTCCGCAATCCCGTCGGGAATGGCGCGGAGAGGGTCTGGAAATCGCCTGGAAATCTGATCGTAAATTCCCCTAAAAGAACGTCAGATCCCCTGGTGGGGGCGGGTGGTGCGTGCTCCAGCGGTCCGCTACGGTGTGGCGAAAATTCTCTCCCGAGGTGTGTCAGATGAGGCTCACTCCCCATGAGCAGGAACGCCTGCTCATCCACGTCGCGGCCGACGTGGCCCGCTCCCGGCGGGCCCGCGGGCTGCGGCTCAACCATCCCGAGGCGGTCGCCCTGATCACCTCCCACGTTCTGGAGGGCGCCCGGGACGGCCGGACCGTCGTCGAGCTGATGGAGTCCGGCCGCGAGGTGCTGGGGCGCGAGGACGTCATGGAGGGGATCGCCGAGATGATCCCGGACGTCCAGGTGGAGGCCACCTTCCCGGACGGCACCAAGCTGGTCACCGTGCACGGGCCGATCCGGTGACGGCGGGCGGAGGCCTGACGCCCGGTGAGGTGCTGTACGGGGAGGGGGAGATCGGGCTGAACGCCGGTGCCCCCGTGACCGGGCTGACGGTGCTGAACGCGGCCGACCGCCCGGTGCAGGTCGGTTCGCACTACCACTTCGCCGAGGCCAACCCCGGGCTGGAGTTCGACCGCGCGGCCGCCTACGGCCTGCGGCTGAACGTCCCCGCCGGGACGGCGGTCCGCTTCGAGCCGGGCATCCCGGTCGCGGTGGAGCTGGTGCCGATCGGCGGGCGGCGCGAGGTGCACGGACTGCGGGGAGAGGTCGGAGGGGTGCTGGGATGAGCGGGTACGCGCTGAGGTTGAGCCGGGAGCGGTACGCCGCGCTGTACGGGCCGACGGTCGGTGACCGGATCCGGCTGGGGGACACCAACCTGCTGATCGAGGTGGAGGAGGACCGCTGCGCCGGAGGTGACGAGGCGGTCTTCGGCGGCGGCAAGGTGATCCGGGAGTCGATGGGCCAGGGCCGGGCCTCGCGGGCCGACGGCGCCCCCGACACGGTGATCACCGGCGCGGTGGTGCTGGACCACTGGGGCGTGGTCAAGGCCGACGTGGGCATCCGGGACGGCCGGATCACCGCCCTGGGCAAGGCCGGCAACCCGGAGACCATGGACGGCGTCCACCCGGAGCTGGTGATCGGCCCGGAGACGGAGGTGATCTCCGGCAACGGCAAGATCCTCACCGCCGGGGCGATCGACGCCCATGTGCACTTCATCTGCCCGCAGTTGGTGGACGAGGCGCTGGCCTCCGGCATCACCACCCTGGTCGGCGGCGGCACCGGCCCGGCCGAGGGCAGCAAGGCCACCACCATCACCCCGGGCTCCTGGCACCTGGCCCGGATGTTCGAGGCGATGGACGGCCTGCCGGTCAACGTCGGCCTGCTCGGCAAGGGCAACACCGTCAACACCGAGGCCATGCACGCGCAGCTGCGGGGCGGGGCGCTGGGCTTCAAGATCCACGAGGACTGGGGCGCGACGCCCGCGGCGATCGACGCCTGTCTGCGGGTGTGCGAGGAGAGTGGCGCCCAACTCGCCATCCACACCGACACCTTGAACGAGGCCGGGTTCGTCGGGGACACCCTGGCGGCGATCGCGGGGCGGGGCATCCACGCGTACCACACCGAGGGGGCGGGGGGTGGGCACGCCCCCGACATCATCAGCGTGGTGTCGGAGCTGAACGTGCTGCCCAGCTCCACCAACCCGACCAGGCCGCACACCGGGAACACGGTGGCCGAGCACCTGGACATGCTGATGGTCTGTCACCACCTCAGCCCGCACGTGCCGGAGGACCTGGCCTTCGCGGAGTCCCGGATCCGGCCGACGACCATCGCGGCCGAGGACGTGCTGCACGACCTGGGCGCGATCTCCATCATCAGCTCGGACTCGCAGGCGATGGGGCGGATCGGCGAGGTGGTGCTGCGGACCTGGCAGACCGCGCACGTCGGCAAGGCGCGCTGGGGAGCGCTGCCCGGGGACGGGCGGGCGGACAACCACCGGGCCCGGCGGTACGTCGCGAAGTACACCATCAACCCGGCGGTGGCGCAGGGGCTGGACGGTCTGGTCGGGTCGGTGGAGACCGGGAAGCTGGCGGACCTGGTGCTCTGGTCACCGGCCTTCTTCGGGGTAAAGCCGGAGCTGGTGGTCAAGGGCGGGCAGATCGCCTGGGCGCAGATGGGCGACGCCAACGCTTCCATCCCGACGCCCCAACCGGTGCTGCCGCGGCCGATGTTCGGCGCGATGGGCCGGGCGCCGGCCGCGAACTCGGTCAACTTCACCGCGCCGGCCGCGATCGAGCACGGCATCGCCGAACGCCTCGGTCTGGGCAAGCCCTTCGTCCCGATCGGCAACACCCGGGGCGTCACCAAGGACCACCTGGTCAACAACACCGCCCGCCCGGACGTCCGGGTGGACCCGGACACCTTCACCGTCACCATCGACGGCGAGGCCGTCACACCCGCACCCGTCACCGAACTGCCGCTCACCCAGCGGTACTTCCTCTTCTAGGGGAGCCGCACGATGACGGACACGTCCACCCGGTCCGGGGTACCGCCCACGGTCTCGCCTGCGGCGGGCTCGGTGGGGTTTGTCGGGGAGTGTGAGGTTGCGGCGGACGGATGCCGCGTGGCCGGGCCACCGCCTGCGGCGGGCCTGACGGTCGCTCACCGGTCCGGGGCACCGCCCACGGTCTCGCCTGCGGCGGGCACCGCGCCGCGGTCTGCCGCAACGTTTCCGCCGGGGCCTTCGGTGGCCGCGTTGTTGTTGCTCGCCGATGGGCGGTTTCCCGCCGGGGGGCATGCGCACTCGGGCGGGGCGGAGGCGGCCGTGAAGGCCGGGCGGGTGTACGACGCGGACAGCATGGCGGCGTTCCTGCTCGGGCGGCTGCACACGGTGGGGCTGACCTCGGCCGGGTTGGCCGCGGCGGCGGCGCTGGAGCCGGGCCGGGTGGACGAGTGGGACGAGGCGGCCGAGGCGCGGACGCCCTCGCCCGCGCTGCGGGCGGCGAGCCGCAAGCTCGGGCGGCAGCTGGTGCGGGCCGCGCGGGCGGCCTGGCCGCATCCGGTGCTGGACGGCCTGAGGGAGCGTCATCCCGGCGGGGTGCACCAGCCCGTGGTGCTCGGGGCGGCCGCGTACGCGGCCGGGCTCGGGCCCAGGGACGCGGCGGCGGTGGCCGCGTACGAGAGCGTCAACGGCCCGGCCACCGCCTGTGTCCGGCTGCTCGGCCTGGACCCGTACCAGGTCACCGCCCATCTGGCCCGGCTCGCCCCGGGCCTGGACGCCGTCGCCGCCGCCGCGGTGGCGGCCGCCGGCCGGGGTGAACTCCCGGCCGCTTCAGCCCCGTTGCTCGACATCTATGCCGAGCAGCACAGCTCCTGGAAGGTGCGCCTCTTTGCATCGTGACCACGTCGACCCCTACGACGTCTCCGTCCACCACACCCACTCCGCCCTCCCCGCGGAGCGCCGCGCGCTGCGGATCGGCCTCGGCGGCCCGGTCGGCTCCGGCAAGACCGCGACCGTGGCGGCGCTCTGCCGCGAGCTGCGCGAGGAGCTCTCGCTCGCGGTGGTGACCAATGACATCTACACCACCGAGGACGCCGAGTTCCTGCTGCGCAACGCGGTGCTGCCGCCCGAGCGGATCACGGCGGTGGAGACCGGCTGCTGCCCGCACACCGCGATCCGGGACGACATCTCGGCGAACCTGGAGGCGGTGGAGGAACTGGAGGCGGCCCTCGGCCCGCTCGACCTGATCCTGGTCGAGTCCGGCGGGGACAACCTGACGGCCACCTTCAGCCGGGGCCTGGTGGACCACCAGGTCTTCGTCATCGACGTCTCCGGCGGCGACAAGATCCCGCGCAAGGGCGGCCCCGGCGTCTCCACCTCCGACCTGCTGGTGGTGAACAAGACCGACCTGGCCCCGCTGGTCGGCGCCGACCTGTCGGTGATGGCCCGGGACGCCAAGGCGCAGCGCGGCGAACTTCCCACGCTGTTCACGGCGTTGACCGCCCCGGACGGGATCGCGCCGGTGGCCTCCTGGGTCCGGGCCCGGCTGGCCGACTGGCAGGGCCGGTGACCGCTGCGCCGGCCGCGGCGGCGGTGGTCACCAGGATCACCGCCGGGCCCGACGGCCGGGGCGGCACCGCGCTGCCCGAGCTGGCCGGGCCCGGGCCGATCGCGGTCCGCCGCACGCTGGGCGCCGCGCCCGGCGCGCACGTGGTGCTGGTCGGGGCGATGGCCGCGCCGCTGGGCGGTGACCGGCTGGCGGTGCGGGCCACCGTCCGGCCGGGGGCGGCGCTGCACGTCACCAGTGCCGCCGCGACCGTCAGCCTGCCGGGGCCGGAGGGTGGGGAGGCGTACTACGCCGTGGAGTTGACGGTGGGGGAGGACGCGCTGCTGGACTGGCGGCCGGAGCCGGTGGTGGCCGCGAGCGGCAGCCACCTGGTGCTGACCACGGTGGTGGAGCTGGCCGCCGGGGCCCGGCTGCGGTACCGGGAGGAGCAGGTGCTCGGCCGCGCGCACGACTGGAACCGGGGAGCCCCGCCCGGCCGTCTCACCTCCCGCCTGACCGTCCGTCAGGCCGGCCGGACCATCCTGGACCAGCAGACCGACCTGGGCCACGGCGCCTCCGGCTGGGACGGTCCGGCCTGCCTGGGCGGACACCGGGCGGTCGGCCAGCTGCTGACCGTCGGCCTGCCCGCGCCGGCCCCGCCGGAGGGGGCGGACGCGGCCCTGCTCTCCCTGCCGGGAACGGCATCGTCGCTGGTCACGGCGGTGGCACCGGACGCCCTGGCACTACGGGGGCTCCTGGAGGGGAGGGGTCCTGGGGGCTTCTGGCAGACTGTGCGCGAATTGACGGTCGGTCAGTAGTCCGTACCGGCCATGACAAGGGGGCGGCATGTGGGGTCGGGGGACCGTGCTCGGTGAGCGTTACAAGCTCACCGAACGCGTCGGCGGCGGCGGGATGGGCGACGTCTGGCGGGCCGAGGACGCCGTGCTGGAGCGCGAGGTCGCGGTCAAGATCATGCACCCCGGCCTGCTGGAGGACAGCAACTTCACCGAGCGGTTCCGCCGCGAGGCCCGCATCCTCGCCACCCTCAAGCACCCCGGCATCGTGCACGTCCACGACTACGGGGAGCCGGGCGAGGGCGAGGGCGAGCGGATCGCCTACATCGTCATGGAGTTCATCGACGGCAAGCCGCTGAACGACGTGCTCTCCGCCGACGGCCCGATGGTGCCCGCCAAGGCGCTCGGCCTGATGGCGGGCGCCCTGGACGCGCTGCACGCCGCCCACCAGCGGGACATCGTGCACCGCGACATCAAGCCCTCCAACCTGATGCTGCGCAGCGACGGCGGCGTCACGGTCACCGACTTCGGCATCGCCCACGCGATGGCCGGCACGAAGATCACCACCACCAACTCGGTGCTCGGCACCGCCCTCTACATCGCCCCCGAGCAGGCCGACGGCGGCTCCTCCTCGCCCGCCTCCGACCTCTACTCGCTCGGTGTGGTCGCCTTCGAACTCCTCACCGGCCAGCTGCCGTTCACCGGCGAGACGGTGCTGGAGATCGTGCTCAAGCACATCCAGCAGCCCGCCCCGCAGCTCGGCGAGTCCTTCCCCGAGCCGGTCCGGGAGTTCGTCGCCAGGGCCCTGCGCAAGGACCCGGCCGAGCGCTACGCCGACGCCGCCGCGATGGCCGCCGCCGCCCGCGCGGCCGCCGGTCGGCCGGAGGCCGCCGAACCGGTCCGCGAGCCCACCGTGATCGCCAGCGCCTTCACGCCGCTGCGGCGCGACCCGGCCCAGGCCGAGACCCCGGTGACGGTCTCCAACCGGGACCCGCAGCCCAAGCGCCGGCGGGTGCGGCTGCTGGTGCCGGTCATCGTTCCGGTGCTGGTCGCCGGCGGGGCCGGGGGCGCGTTCCTGATCGACAAGGCGCCCTGGCACGCGCAGGCGGGCGGGACCAACCCCTCCGGCACGGCGAGCGGTCCGCAGGTGCCCGGCCCGGGCGCGGGCGGCACGGCCGACGGCGGGTCGCCCTCGGCCTCCGGTTCCGCGTCCACCTCGCCCTCGCCCTCCGTGGACCCGAACGCCCCGGCCACGCCGCAGCCCACCCCGGGCGCTCCGGAGAACCCCCAGGGGCAGCCGACGAACGGTCAGCAGCCGGGCCAGGGCGGCGCGGTGGCGGGCGGCGCGGTCGGGGGCGGCGCGGTGGCCGGTGGTGCGGCCGCGGGCGGCGCCACCAAGGGCGGCGCGGCGGCCGGCGGCTCGGGCAGCGGTGGCGCGGCCAGCGGTGGTTCGGGCAGCGGCGGAGCGGCCGCCGGAGGCTCCGGCAACGGCGGCACCAACAACGGGGCCGGCGGCACCACGGCCCAGCCGCCCACCCAGCCCACCACCAAGCCCCCCACCCAGCCCACCACCGCACCGCCGACCCAGCCCCCGCCCGCCAACAACAACCCGCCCGCGGGCTGCGGCGGCAGCGGCTGGGGCAGCATCACCAACGCGGCCAGCGGCCGCAAGCTCGGCCTGGCCACCAGCGCCCCCGACGGCGGCGCGGCCGTGGTCTCGGGCGGCACCACCTCGTACGGCTGGGTCCGGTCGGGTGCGGACCCCGGCGGCTGGTACGAGATCCACCCGTGCAGCCTGGACAAGCCGGCGATGCAGCAGGACTTCAACCCGGGCGGCACCACCACCGTCTCGCTCAGCACGGGGTTCAGCTTCAGCTTCCGCTGGTCGATCATGGCGACCGGCTCCGGGAGGTACACCCTTCGGGACTACCAGGGCTCGACCTGCATGACCGACAACGGCGCCGGGGTGCAGGCCACCATGCAGACCTGCACGCCCGGCAACAAGTCCCAGGAGTGGTCCGTCCCCTGGTAGCCCGGGCGCGTTGACCGGGGCCGGTGCCACCGGCCGGGTTAGCGTGGGCGGATGACCGACCGTCAGCCGCCCCCGAGGCCCGGCCGCCTGCGACACCGGCCGCTCTCCCCGCTCCGCGAGCACCTGCGGGAGTCGTTCTGGGTGGCGCCGCTGGTGACCTGCGTCGCGGCGGTGCTGCTCGCGGGGGCCACCAGCTGGCTGGACTCCGAGGTGGTGCACGAGGAGATCAGCCAGACCGGCAGCGCGGAGGGGTTGCTGAGCTTCACCAGCGGGGCCAAGGCCGTGGTCTCCACGGTCAGTTCGGCCATGCTGACCTTCATCGGCGTGGTGTTCTCGATCTCGCTGGTGGCGCTCCAGATGGCGGCCAGTCAGATGAGCCCCCGGGTGCTGCGGCTGTACGTCCGCTCCCGGATCACCAAGGCGACCTTCTCCACCTGTCTGGCGACCTTCCTGTTCACCCTGCTGGTGCAGCTGGGCTACGACGACACCACCGACCCTGCCAAGGTCACCACCGTGCCGGTGGTCTCCACCCTGGTGGCGGTCCTGCTGGTGATGCTGAGCCTGGGGCTGTTCGTGCTCTACGTGCAGTCCACCATGCGGCTGCTGCGGGTGCCGCACGTGATCGACCGGGTGACCAGGGAGTCGGTCTCGGTGCTCACCACCTACCGCTGGATGGCCCCCGAGACCGGGCCCCGGCTGGACCCGCCCGAGGGCGCCGTCACGCTGCTGCACCAGGGTGACTCGGGGGTGCTGCGGGACGTCAGCCTGGGCCGGCTGGTGCGGATCGCCCGGCGGCACGGCGCGGTGTTCCACCTGGTGCCCCGGATCGGGGACTTCATCGCGCCCGGCACACCCACGGTGGTGGTCTCCGGCGGCACCCCGCCCCGTCCGCGCCGGATCACCGGGGCACTGAACATCGGGGTGGACCGCACCATGCACCAGGACCTCAGCTTCGGCTTCCGGCAGCTGGTGGACATCGCGATCCGGGCGCTCTCCCCGGCGGTCAACGACCCGACCACGGCGGTGCAGGCGGTGGACCGCATCCACCAGCTGCTGGCCCTGCTGGCCGGGTACCCGTTCGGCGAGCTGCGCTACCGCGACAAGGACGGCGCCGTCCGGCTGGTGCAGCCGATCCCGGACTGGCAGTGCACGGTGGACCTGGCCTTCACCGAGATCCGGATCTGCGGGGCCGGCCAGCCGCAGGTGACCCGGCGGCTGGCCGCCGCCCTGGACGACCTGCTGCGGATCACCCCGGACGACCGCCGCCCGCCCCTGCTGGCCCAACGGGACCTGCTGGAGCGGGCGGTGGCCCATCACGTGTCCGACGTGGACGACCGCGAGTTCGCCCTCACCCCGGACCGCCAGGGCATCGGCTGAGGCGACGGCCGAGGCAGCGGCCCGAGCCGACGGACCGTCAGGTCAGGACGACCACCTTGTGCATGCCGAGGAAGGCGTGCGGCAGGCCGTTCTCGTGGTCCGGCACGAAGCAGAGCAGGACGTAGCTGCCGGGCGGCAGGCCCTCGGCGTGGTAGAGCGCGCTGCGGCCGGGGGAGATGGCGCCCAGGCCGACGATCGGCTGCGGGGGCGTCGGGGCCGGCGGGTTGCCGGCGAGGATGGCGTCGTAGACCGCCTGGAGCTGCTCGTCGGTGGTGCCGTCCGGCACCCGCATGAGCGCGAGCTCGTGGAGCTCGTCGGAGGCGTTGCGGACCAGGTAGTGGCCGTCGGCGCGGGTGACGCCCTCCGTCTGGAAGCGCGGGCCCCCAGGGGTCTCGTGGGTGATGACGATGCCGTCCGGGTAGTGCGCCAGGGTGGCCGACGGTCCGTCACAGAGCTCCAGCGCGCGCAGCACCGGGTGCTGCGGGTCGCGCAGGAAGGAGGTGAAGTCCATCAGGTAGACGGTGCCCGGGGTGATCTCGGTGGTGGCGGTGCCGGGGACGGCCGGGGTGGCGTGGACGCCGCCGAGTGCCTCGCCGCGCTGTTCGGCGAGGGTGATGCCGTGGGCGGCGACGGCCTGGTCGTCCTCGGAGACGGCCTGGGCGAAGCCCTCCAGTAGCTGGTCGAGGGTGAAGCCGTCCTTGGGGCGGAGCACTTGGAGCGAGCGGCCGGCCGGGTCGGGGGTGGTCAGGCGGAAGGTGACCAGGCCGCCCGGGGCGGTGTCCGGTGCCTGGATGCCGTCGGGGCCGATGGTGACCTCGACCGGGACCGGGGCGGTGGCGGGTGTGCCGGCCGTCGACGGGGCGGCGGCGGTCAGGGTGGTGGTGAGGGCGAGGGCGGCGACGGCCGCCGCCCGGAGTCCTCGGTGGAGCAGTGCGGTGCGCATGGATCTCCTCTGTCGGGCGGGTCGGGACGGACCCTGCGGGCAGGTCACCACCCACCCTGCGCAGTTCCCGCTCCGACGGGTGGACGGACTGGCCCGGCCGGCCCAGTCCGTCCACCCGTCGGTCGGCGCGTCACTGGTGGTGCTGCTGCTCGGGCCGGGCCTGCCGGGGGAGCAGGAAGGCCAGCGCGAAGGCGGCCAGCAGGGTCAGCGCGGTCAGCCCGAGGGTGCGGCCGGCGCCGGGGGCGGAGCCGTCGGCGGCGGCCCAGGAGAAGAAGGCGGTGCCGAGAACCGCGACGCCGATCGAGCCGCCGAGCTGCTGAACCGCGTTCAGCACGCCCGAGGCGGAGCCGACTTCGTGCTCCTCGACCCCGGCCAGCGCGATGTCGAAGAACGGCGCCATGATCAGGCCGAGACCGAAGCCCTCCAGCACCAGGGCGGGCAGCAGTTGCCAGGTGGTCAGGCCGGAACCGCCGGCCAGCACGGTGAGCCAGAGCGCCAGGGCGCCGAGCGCGGCGGTCAGCAGACCGCCGTGCAGCACCCGGCGGCCGTACTTGGGCGCCAGCGCCGCGCCGGAGAGCACCGCCCCGGCGACCAGGCCGAGCGAGAGCGGAATCATCGTCAGACCGGCGTGCACCGGGGTCCAGCCGAGGCCCAGCTGGAGGTGGAGGGTGAGCACCAGCATCAGGCCGGCGAAGGCGCCGAAGAAGACCACCCCGGTGGCCAGCGCCCCGGTGAAGGCCCGGCGGCGGAACAGCGAGGGCTCGACCAGCGGTGAGCCGCCGCGCGCCCTGACGGAGCGTTGGGTACGGGCGAACAGCAGCAGCACCGGGACGGCGGCGGCCATGCTCAGGTACGTCCAGAGCGGCCAGCCGGCCTCCCGGCCCTGCACCAGCGGGTAGACCAGCAGGACGGAGGCCAGGCCGATCAGGGCGGCGCCGGGCAGGTCCAGGCGGACGGTCTCGTCCGCCCTGGTCAGCCGGTTGGCGGGGAGCAGACGCGCGCCCGCCAGGACGGCGACCACGCCCAGCGGGAGGTTGACCAGGAAGACCAGCCGCCAGCCGGTGCCCCACCAGTCGGCGTCCACCAGCAGGCCGCCCAGGGTCGGGCCGAGCACCGAGGAGAGCCCGAGCACGGGGGCGAACAGCCCGAAGGCCGCACCCTGCTCCTTCGGCGGGAACATCGCCCGGATCAGGCCGAGGCCCTGCGGGATCAGCAGCGCGGCGAAGCCGCCCTGGACGGCGCGGGCGGCGATCAGCACGCCCGGCCCGGTGGCGGCGGCGCAGGCGGCCGAGGCCAGGGTGAAGCCGGCCGCGCCGAGCAGGAAGAGCCGCTTGCGGCCGAAGATGTCGCCCAGCCGGGCGCCGGTCACCAGCAGGGTGGCGAAGGCCAGCGTGTAGGCGGCGGCGATCCACTGGATCTGCGACTCGCCGCCGCCTAGCTCGCGCAGGATCGCCGGGGAGGCGACGCCGGTGATGGTGGCGTCGAGCAGGTCCATGGCCTCGACCAGCAGCACCAGGGCGAGCCCGGCCCAGCGGTAGGGGTGGCCCGCGCTCTCGGTGGAACGGTGTTCGTCTTGTCGAACAGTGTTTGTCGTCACGAACACTGTTCTAGATGTGGAACGCCGTTCGTGTCAAGTAAGGTGAGGGACGTCCCGCAGTGAATCCGGAGGTTGCGCGCATGACCCGTCTGCCCGAGTCCTGGTCCGGCCCGGAGCGCGCCGCCAAGCGCCGCCCGCTCAGCCGGGACCGGATCGTCGAGGCCGCGCTGGGCATCGTCGAGACCGAGGGCCTGGACGCGCTCTCCATGCGCCGGGTCGCCCAGGAGCTGGAGACCGGGGCGGCCAGCCTGTACGCGCACGTCAGCAACAAGGACGAGCTACTGGAGCAGCTGCTCGACCGGGTCTACGCCGAGATCGCCATCGAGGAGCCGGACCCGGCGCGCTGGCAGGAGCAGCTGAAGGACCATCTGCGCCGGGCCCGCAAGGTGCTCACCTCGCACGGCGATCTGGCCCGGGCCGCGATGGCGGCCAACGTGCCGGTCAGCCCGCACGCGCTGGACAACGCCGAGGCGGTGCTCGGCCTGCTCAAGGCCGGCGGCCTGGACGACCGCACCGCCTCCTACGGGGTGGACGTGCTCTCGCTCCTCGTCACAGCCACCGCGGTGGAGGAGTCCACCCGGGGCGATCTGGCCCCCGAGCAGGTGCAGCAGTACTCGGACCGGGTCCGCTCCTACTTCGAGTCCATCCCGGCGGAGCGCTACCCGCTGGTGACGGCGCTGGCGGGCGAGCTGACCCGCAACGTCGGGGACGAGCGCTTCGAGTTCGGGCTGGACATCCTGGTCGCCGGGCTGGCCCGCCGGGCCTGAGGACGCGAAGAGCCCCCGCCGCGGACGACGGGGGCTCCTCGCTGACGCGGGGTCAGCCGGTCTCGGCGGCACTCCGGCCGCGCTTGTCGAGGGAGGCCAGGTAGGCGTTGTAGGCGGCCAGCTCGGCGTCGCCGTCCCGGTCCGCCTTGCGGTCGCGGCGGCGGGCCTGGCGCTCCTCGGACTTGGCCCACTGGAGGGTGAGCGCGATCAGCACCAGGGCGGTCGGGATCTCGCCGAACGCCCAGGTGATGCCGCCGGCGATCTTCTGGTCGTTGAGCAGGTCGGTGCCGGGCGGGGCCATCGCGGTGTCGAAGGTCTTCACCAGCGGGTGCGTGGCCATCATCACCGCCACGCCGAAGAAGGCGTGGAACGGCATCCCCATGAACAGTTCGATGATCCGCATCACGTAGCCGGGCCGGTTCGGGCCCGGGTCCACGCCCATGATCGGCCAGAAGAACAGCATGCCGACCGCGAGGAAGTGCACCATCATCCCGAGGTGCCCGATCCGGTACTGCATCAGGAAGTCGAACAGCGGGGTGAAGTAGAGCGCGTACAGGCTGGCCACGAAGAGCGGGATGGTGGCCGCCGGGTGCGAGATGATCTTCACGTACCGGCTGTGCAGCAGCGCGACCAGCAGCTCGCGCGGGCCGCGGCCGCTGCCCTTGGGGGCCGGGCGCAGCGAGCGCAGCGTCAGGGTGATCGGGGCGCCGAGCAGCAGCAGGATCGGCGAGAGCATGGAGAGCACCATGTGCTGGATCATGTGGGCGCTGAACAGGGCCATGCCGTAGTCGTTCAGCCCGGTGTTGGTCACCAGCAGCACGGTGCCGACGCCGAGCACCCAGGCCAGAGTGCGGCCCACCGGCCAGCGGTCGCCGCGCCGGGCCAGCCGGACCACGCCCGCGCCGTACAGGCCGAGCGCCAGCAGACAGCCGATCAGGAACGGCCAGTCGGTGGACCAGGTCAGGGCCGCGCCGGGGGTGAACGGGCCGAGCGGCTCCATCCCGCCGTGATGCATCCCGCCGTGGTCCATCCCGCTCATACCCTCGCCCATCGGCGGGTCCTGCTTTCCCTCGTCACCGCCGGACGGCCCGTCAGGTCCGGTTCGTCCGATTTGCTTCGGGGGTCAGCCTAGGCGCCGCTTATCCTCCCCCTGCACCCGACCCCCCGTGGCGGCCAGGTCCTCGACGGCGTCGGCGGCCACCACCGCGCCGGTCGAGCGGCGGCCGCGGCGCAGCCGGCGCTCCAGCCAGGAGGCGAAGGAGGTGAGGGTGAAGTTGACGATCACGAAGATCACGGCGACTACGGTGAAGCTGGCGATGGTGTTGGCCCCGTAGTTGGCGCTCATCGGGCGGACCGAGGCGAGCAGCTCGGAGAAGCCGAGCAGGGCGCCGCCGAGCGCGGTGTCCTTCACGATCACCACCAGCTGGCTGACGATGGCCGGCAGCATCGCCGTCACCGACTGCGGCAGCAGCACCGAGCGCATCACCTGGCCCTTGCGCAGCCCGATCGCCATCGCGGCCTCGCTCTGGCCCCTGGGCAGTGCGAGGATGCCGGCCCGGACGATCTCGGCCAGCACCGAGGCGTTGTAGAGCACCAGGCCGGTGACCACCGCGTAGAGCGGGCGGCTGTCCGGGCTGATGTCGGTGAACTCGGAGTAGGCGGCGTTGGCGAACAGCATCAGGATCAGCACCGGGACGGCGCGGAAGAACTCCACCACCACGCCGGCCGGCAGCCGCACCCACCGGTGGTCGGAGAGCCGGGCGATGCCGAACAGCGCGCCCAGCGGCAGCGCGATCACCATCGCCAGCGAGGCCGCGATCAGGGTGTTCTCCAGACCGGGCAGCAGGTAGGTCTCCCAGGCCCGGCCGTCGGTGACGAACGGCCGCCACTTCTCCCACTCCAGCTGGTTCTTGGCGGCCAGGCTGCTGACGACCCACCAGACCAGGGCGCCGAGCCCGAGCAGGAAGGCCACCGCGAGCAGCCGGTTGTTCCGCCTGCCCCGGGGGCCCGGTGCGTCGTAGAGGTCCGTCGGGTCCTTCACCGCTTCACCGAGACCTTCCGGCCCACCCAGCCGAGGAACAGCCCGGCGGGGAGGGTGAGGCAGACGAAGCCGAAGGCGAAGACCGCGGAGATCAGGATCAGCTGGGCCTCGTTCTCGATCATCTCCCGCATCAGCGCGGCCGCCTCGGCGACCCCGATCGCTGCGGCCACCGTGGTGTTCTTGGTGAGCGCGATCAGCACGTTGGCCAGCGGGCCGACCACCGAGCGGAAGGCCTGCGGCAGCACCACCAGCCGCAGCACCTGAGGGAAGGTCAGGCCGAGCGCCCGGGCCGCCTCGACCTGGCCGGCCGGCACCGTGTTGATCCCCGAGCGCACGACCTCGCAGACGAAGGCCGAGGTGTAGGCGGTCAGCCCGAGCACCGCCAGCCGGAAGTTGACGGAGGTGAAGTCGTCCGCGCCGAGCGAGATGCCCAGGGTCTGGAACAGGCCCAGCGAGGTGAAGACGATGATCACGGTGAGCGGGATGTTGCGGACCACGTTCACGTACGCCGTGCCGAAGCCCCGGGCCAGGGGCAGCGGGCTGACCCGGAAGGCGGCCAGCACCGTGCCCCAGACCAGGGAGCCGAGGGCGGAGTAGAGGGTCAGCTGCACCGTCACCCAGAAGGCGCCGAGCAGGTCGTACCCGTCGAGGAAGTCGAACACCGGAGCCGCCTCAGCGGACGACCACGCCGATCTGCGGCGCGGGCTCGTTCTTGTAGTTCGCCGGGCCGAAGTTCTTCTGCACGGCCTTGTCCCAGGAGCCGTCGGAGACCATCTTCTGCAGGGCGGTGTCGATCTGGGCCTTGAGCGCGCTGCCCTTCTGGACGCCGATGCCGTAGTTCTCGTTGCTCAGCTTGAAGCCGCCGAGCTTGAACTTGCCCTTGAACTGGGACTGCGAGGCGTAGCCGGCCAGGATCGAGTCGTCGGTGGTCAGCGCGTCCACCACCTTGTTCTCCAGCCCGGTCAGGCACTCGGAGTACCCGCCGTACTCCTGGAGCTGGGCCTGCGGGGCCAGCTTGGTCTTGACGTTCTGCGCCGAGGTGGAGCCGGTGACGGAGCAGAGCTTCTTGCTGTTCAGGTCGGAGGGCTGGGTGATCGAGCTGTCGTCGGCGCGGACCAGCACGTCCTGGTGGGCCAGCAGGTACGGGCCGGCGAAGTCCACCTTCTCGGAGCGGGCCGGGGTGATCGAGTAGGAGGCGGCGATGAAGTCCACGTCGCCGCGCTGGAGCAGGGTCTCGCGGTCGGCGCTCTTCGCCTCCTTCCAGACGATGTCCTTCGGATCGTGGCCCAGCTGCTTGGCGACGTAGGTGGCCACGTCCACGTCGAAGCCGGTGTAGGTGCCGTCCGGGGTCTTCAGACCGATGCCGGGCTGGTCGAACTTGATGCCGACGGTGATCTTGTGGTTGCCGCCGCCGGCGTCGTTCTTGTCGTCCCCGCAGCCCGCCAGCGCGAGGGGGAGCAGGAGCGCGGCCGTCGCCGCGAGTGCTGTCGTGCGGTACGTCATGGTGATCATCCCTGCCGGTCGGACGGCTCCGTCAGTGGTGCAGGATCTTGGAGAGGAAGTCCTTGGCCCGTTCGCTGCGCGGGTCGGTGAAGAACTGCTCGGGCTCGGCGCGTTCGACGATGCTGCCGTCGGCCATGAAGACCACGCGGTTGGCCGCGGTCCGGGCGAAGCCCATCTCGTGGGTGACCACGACCATCGTCATGCCGTCCCGGGCGAGCCGGCGCATCACCTCCAGCACCTCGTTGATCATCTCCGGGTCGAGGGCGGAGGTGGGCTCGTCGAAGAGCATCACCTTGGGGTCCATCGCCAGCGCCCGGGCGATGGCGACCCGCTGCTGCTGCCCGCCGGAGAGCTGGGCCGGGTACTTGTCGGCCTGTTCGGCCACGCCGACCCGCTCCAGCAGCTCCCGGGCCCGGGCCTCGGCGGTGTGCCGGTCCTTCTTGCGGACCTTGACCTGACCGAGTGTCACGTTGCCCAGCACGGTCTTGTGGGCGAAGAGGTTGAAGGACTGGAAGACCATCCCGACGTCGGCCCGCAGGGCGGCGAGCGCCCGGCCCTCGGCGGGCAGCGGCCGGCCGTCGATGGTGATGGTGCCCTTGTCGATGGTCTCCAGCCGGTTGACGGTCCGGCAGAGCGTGGACTTCCCGCCGCCGGAGGGTCCGATCACGACCACGACCTCGCCCCGGGCGATCGTCAGGTCGATGTCCCGCAGGACGTGGAGCTCGCCGAAGTGCTTGTCGACTCCGCTCAGCACGACCAGATCGTCCGCGGCCGGAATGGGCTGTTCGTTCGTCACGGCCACCGCTCTCCTCGGCTTTCATGGTCCGTCCGCGCGAAGGCGCCCGCACCCGGGCAGGGGTGGGGGCGCCTTCGCGCGGACGGGCAGCGCAGGCCGGCGGCTCGGGCCGGAGGCTCAGGCCAGCAGGACCGGGCGGCTCAGCCGGTCGGTGGTGATGAAGGAGGGCTGGGCGGGGGCCGACTCCGCGCCCGGGGCCGCCCGCAGCCCGGGGAAGCGGGCGAACAGGGAGGGCAGGGCGATCCTGGCCTCCAGCCGGGCCAGCGGGGCGCCCAGGCAGTAGTGGATGCCGTGGCCGAAGGCGAGGTGCTGCTTGTCGGCCCGGTCGATGTCGAACTCGCCGGGGTGCTCGTGCACCCCGGGGTCGCGGCCGTGCGCGCCGAAGGCCATGATCAGCAGGTCCCCGGCCCGGACGGTCTCGCCCTCCAGGTCGATGTCGGCGGTGGCGTAGCGCAGCGGCAGGTGCATCACGGGGGAGTGCAGCCGCAGGGTCTCCTCGATCACGTCGTCCCAGCGGGTCGGGTCGGCCAGGACGGCGGCCAGCTGCTCGGGGTGGGCGAGCAGCGCCTGCGCCGCGTGGCCGATCAGCGAGACGGTGGTCTCCGAGCCGGCCCCGATCAGCAGGATCAGGGTGGAGACCAGCTCCTGTTCGCTCAGCCGGTCGCCGTCCTCGCCGTGGACGGCCAGCAGCACGCTGGTGAGGTCGTCGCCGGGCCGCTCGCGCTTGGCGGTGATCAGCCGTCCCATCGCGGCGAACAGCTCCCGGCCGATCCGTTCGGACTCCTCGGGGGTGACGGTGGTGTCCAGCACCGAGTCGATCACCCGGAGCATCGCGGGGCGCTGCTCCTCGGGCACGCCGAACAGGTCGCAGATCACCCTGGTCGGCAGCGGGTAGGCGAACCGGGCCCGCAGGTCCGCCTCCTGACCCTGCGGCAGGGCGGCCAGGGCGTCCAGCAGTTCGGTGGTGATCTTCTCCACGGCGGGCCGCAGCGCGTTGATCCGGCGCGGGGTGAAGGCCTGGCCGACCAGGGAGCGCAGCCGGTGGTGGTCGGGGCCGTCGCTGGTGAACATCGAGACCAGGTCCACCCAGACCGTCAGCCAGGGTATGGCGCCCGGCCGGTAGCCGGGCCAGCTCTTGCGGGCGTCCTTGGAGACGTCCGGGTGCACCAGCAGTCGGCGCACCAGCTCGCCGCGGCTGACCGACCAGGCGGTCAGACCGCCGGGCAGCGAGACCCGGACGGCGGGGCCGGCGGCCCTCAACTCCTCGGCCTGCTCGAAGAGCCGGGCTCCGGTGGTGTCCAGCACGGTCGGTCTCACGTGATCCCCCCGGGGGTCGAGTCCGCTGCGGAGGGCGGTGATCGGCCCCCCGTGGGAGGTTCGCCGAGCCCGGGCGCGCGGTCCAGACGGCTCGCGGCGGCTCACGGAAGCGCGCGGGGCGCGGGCCGTGCGTCCCGGTGCTCCGGGCGCTCCCCGCGCCGCCGTCGTGGTGGCGCGGGGAGGTGACGCCCGGTCAGGAGGTGAAGCTGAGTGAGCCGTCCCGGCGGCCCCGGGCGGCCAGCGCCTGGAAGGTGAGCCGGGTGAGCAGCAACCAGCCTGCCGCGACCGCGAGTTCGAGCAGTGCCTGACCGATCGCGGTGGCGGCCTGGCCGCCGTGCAGCGCGGCCCGGACGGCCGCCAGGCCGTGGGTGAGCGGCAGGATCTGGGAGAGCCACTCGACCGGGGCGGGGAAGGAGGAGGCCGGTACGTTGACCCCGCAGCAGACGGCCAGGATCAGGAAGCCGAGGTTGGTGAAGAAGCCCCGGTACTTGGGGTGCCGGAAGGCGACCGCCGCGGTCATGCAGCCGAAGCAGTAGGTGCCCAGGCCGATCAGGAGCAACAGCGGTGTCAGCGGCAGGAGTTGCCACCAGGACCAGGGCACCGGGAAGAACAGCGAGGTGACGATGAAGATCAGGTTGCAGCTCACCGTCCCGGTGACCACCCACTGGAGCCCGCGGCCGAGGTAGATCGCGCCCATGTTGGCCGGGGCGGAGACCAGGAACGGCAGGGTGCCCTGGTACCAGTCGAGCGCCGCGGTGGTGTTGATCATCATCACCTCGAGGGCGATCACCCCGACGATGTTGCCCAGCAGGATGTACTGGGCCTGCGCGTCCGAGCTGGCGAACTTGCCCAGCAGGGCGAAGAACACCACCTGGAACATCGAGCGGATCAGCCAACTGGTCAGCCAGGACAGCGGCGTGTAGGTGGTCGGCAGCTCGGAGAGGCCGACCCGGAGCGAGGCGGAGAGTACGCGCAGGTCGCTCATGCCAGGCTCACCGAGCCCGTCCGGCGGACCTTGGCGACCGTGTGGTTCACGGCCAGCACGCCGATCACCAGGGCCGCCGTGCCGAGCCCGAGGATCACGCCGAAGCGGGCCGGGACGTCCTCGACGGTGGTGCGGGTGACCGAGTCGCGCAGCAGGTCCGACCCCCAGGAGAGGAAGAAGGCGCGGGCGATCGGCTCGGTCCAGTCCGGCAGCATGGTGACCGGGAAGAGCACCCCGCCGAGGATGTAGAAGGGATAGGTCATGATGCTCTCCAACGAGTGGATGTTGCGGCTCAGGATGAAGAGCGCGGAGAGCGCGGTGGCCGTCGCGGCGGTGGCGTAGACGGTGGCCAGCAGGGCGCCGGCGGCCATCCACGGGTGCTCGACGGTCAGCGGCGCGCCGAAGGCCAGGTTGGCGATCAGCGCGGACTCGAAGAGGGCGAAGGCGCCGATCAGGATCACCGGCAGGATGCGGCCGCAGACCACCAGGGTGAACGATCTCGGTGCGGCGAGCACCAGTTGGAGCGTGGACATGTAGCGCTCGTTCAGGATGACGCCGCCCGCCACGTAGACCGCGACGAACCAGATGCCCATCAGACCGGTGCCGATCACCGTGGAGGTCATCAGGTCGGGCCGGCCGGCCTGGTCGACGATGGAGAGGAAGATGACCGAGAAGACCGGGCTGATCAGCACGATCATCAGGTGCTCGGGGGCGCGGATGCTGGTGCGCCACTGGACCGAGGCGGCGGCGGCGATGACGCGCAGG
Organism: Kitasatospora sp. NPDC088742; assembly: GCF_055584905.1. Classification (NCBI taxonomy): domain Bacteria; kingdom Bacillati; phylum Actinomycetota; class Actinomycetes; order Kitasatosporales; family Streptomycetaceae; genus Kitasatospora; species Kitasatospora sp. NPDC088742. The sequence goes on from NZ_JBVJLD010000001.1 coordinate 136,528, forward strand.
CTCATACCGTCAGCCCTCGTCCGCCGACCAGCTGCACGTACACGTCCTCCAGGCTGGGCTGACTGGTCTGGAGGGCGGTCACCCCGTGGTCCAGCAGGTACTGCAGGGTGCCCCTGAGGTCCTCGGCGGAGCGGACGTGGACGCGGTGGACGCCGTCCTGGTCCAGCCGGTCGACCCGCTCGACGCCCGGCAGTGCCTTCAACTCGTCGGCTATGGAGGCCTGTTCGGGCTCCAGGGTGACGTCGATCCGGTCGTGGCCGCTGAGCACCCGGCCGACCTGGGCGGTCTTCTCGGTGAGCAGGATCCGCCCGTGGTCGATCAGGGTGATCCGGTCGCAGAGCGCCTCGGCCTCCCGCATGTCGTGGGTGGTCATCAGGATCGTGCGGCCGTCGGAGCGCAGCTGCAGCAGCAGCTCGCGGAACTCCCGGGCGGCCACCGGGTCCATGCCCACGGTCGGTTCGTCCAGCAGCAGGACGCTCGGGTCGCCGATCAACCCCCGTGCCAGGTGCAGGCGTTGGCGCATGCCCCGGGAGTAGCGCTCGACCGGTTCGTCGGCCCGTTCGGTCAGGCCCAGCCGGTCCAGCAACTCGGCCACCCGTGGCTTGATCACGGCGGGTTTGACCCGGTAGAGGGTGGCCCAGAAGGTCAGGTTCTGCCGGGCGGTGATCCGGTCGTAGAGGCCGCGGTCGCCGCCGAACACGATGCCGATCTTCTGCCGCACCCGGACGGTGTCCGAGACCACGTCCAGCCCGTCGACCCGGGCGGAGCCGGAGGTCGGCAGCAGGATGGTGCTCAGGATCTTGGTGAGGGTGGTCTTGCCCGCACCGTTCGGGCCGAGCAGGCCGTGGGTCTCGCCCGTGCCCACGGTGAAACTGATGTCCTCCAGGGCGACCGCGCTGCCTCTGCGCCGCCCCTTGCCGGTCTGGAATTCGCGCCGGAGCTTCTCGACCTCGATCATGGCTCACATCCTGGAGTGTTCAGTGCACGAATCACACAACCCCCATGCTCTGCTTCGCCCGGCCGGCCGCGCCCGGTGGTCCACCGGCGGCCGTTGCCGAGCAAGATCGGCGGCGTGAACTGTAACATGTCAACCTCCTTGTTCAACAGGCTCGTTGGGGCCACTTCCGCAAGAGATCGTTCCGTTTCGGCCGTCTCCCGGCAGGTGCCCGGTACGTGGTTGACGGGGCGTCGGAATTGACGTGGACTCGGTCCGACAAGCCGATGCCTGGGTGGGGAGTGACGGGATGCTGGCGATCGTCGGTTCGGGCCTGAGTGGTGCGGCCGTGGCGTGTGAGCTCGGCCGGCGAGGGGTCGAGCACGTGCTCCTGGAGGCCGGCCCGGACCTCGGGACCGCCCATGTCGGGGCAGCCGCGGAGACGGAGGGGCTGGGCGATCCGGCCGCCGATCCGGTCTTCCGGCCCTTCGACGGCTCGCCGGGCTCGCCCTACGGACCGCAGGCCGGGTACCGCGCCCGGGTCGGCGGGCGGGGCCTGTACTGGCGCGGGATCTGTCTGCGGATCGAGCCCGGGGCCCTGGCCGACTGGCCCGAGCCGGTGAGGCGGGCGCTGGAGGAGCGCTGGTACCCCGAGGTCGAGGAGGAGCTCGCGCACTGGTCCGGCGGTGCCCTGGCGGAGCCGCGGTCGGAGGACGAGGAGCGGCTGCTGGCGGAGCTGGAGAAGGCCGGCCACCGGGCCGTGCCGACCCCGCGCGCGGTGCGCTTCGGCCGGGACGGCCGCTGGTCGGCGTACTCGCCGATCGGCGCGGTGGACCCGGCCCGGATCAGGGCGGACAGCCCGGTCTCCCGGATCACCGCCCGGCCGGGCGGCGGATTCCTGCTGCACCTGCCGGGGGAGCGGCTGGCCGCCGACGGCGTGGTGCTGGCGGCCGGCCTGTTCGAGAACGCCCGGCTGGTGGACGGACTGCTGGGCGCGCGGAGCGAGTTGAGGATCGTCGACCACGTGGCGAGCGGCTTCGTCGCGGTGCGCCCGGGGCCGGGGCACGGCCCCCTGGACGCCTCGGTGTACGCCGGTTTCCACCCCGAGGCCTCCTCCAACCTGTTCGTGGAGTCGCTGCCCACCGAGGGCGGGGTGCTGCTGGACGCCTGGGCGATGGGCGAGCAGCCGCCCGGGGCGGCCGCGGTGCTGGCGGACGGCCGGGTGTCGCTGGACGGCCAGGCCCGGGCCCTGCTCGACGCCTTGACGGAGCGTCAGCGGGAGCTGCTGGCCGGGCTGGCCGAGGGGCTGGGCTTGGGTGCCGTACGGGGAGCCGGTGTCGGCCCCGACTTCGGCTTCGGCTTCGACGAGGCCTTGGCTCGGGCCGCCGCCGAGCCGGGAACGGCGGTCGGATACCTGGCCGGAATAGGCGAGTTGGACCACGAGAGCTCGGGCCTGGCGCTCGGCGGGGCCCTGGTCGACGAGGCCGGGGCGCTGCGCGGGGTGCCCGGCGTGCACGTGGCCGGCCCGTGCCTGTTCCCGAGGGCGGGGGCGGCCAATCCGACCCTCACCAACCTGGCGCTGGCCGGCCACGTGGCCGGATCCGTCGCCCCCTGATCATTCGATCCGATGTGTACCGGACAACTCGCGCGCGGCTGGGCTAGTGTGACGCGAGGGAGCTCGAACAGCCTTTGTGCACAACGTCGTTCAGTCGAACAAGGAGCAACAGTGGGTGTACCGGCGATTCCCGATTCGGTCGACAGCACCTCGCGGGAGAGCGTGGAGGAGTTCCTCCTGGCCGTCTGGACGCGGGCGTTGAACGTCGGCGAGATCACCGTGGAGGACAACTTCTTCGAGCTCGGGGGCGACTCGCTGGTCGCCCTGGAGATCCTGGTGGCGATCGACGAGGCCATCGAGTCCGAGGTCGGCATCACCGAGCTCTACGAGCAGCCGACCATCCGTGAGTTGGCCGGTTACATCGTCGGGGCGGGTGCCCGCTAGCGCGCAGGTGAAGGGGCGGACGTGATGAACGGCTACACCCAGGTGGACACCGCGGTGGTCGGGGACGGGCTGATCGGCCTGTCGACCGCCGTGCAGCTGGAGCGGCGGGGGATCCCCACCGCGGTCATCGGAGGGCCGGCCGAGGGCCAGGCCTCGCACGCCGCGGTCGGCATGCTCACCCCGGCCTGCGAGTACGACCCGTGGATGCCCGGCGAGTTCTACGACCTGCTGCGGGCGGGGCTGGAGCACTACCCGCGGTTCCTGGAGGAGTTCGGGCTGACCCCCGAGGAGGTCGGCTACCGGCCGACCGACTTCACCCTGCTCGACCTCGCCGAACGCGAGGAGAGCCTCCGTGAGCGGACGGAGTGGATGGAGAAGCTCGGCATCGCCTGCGACTGGCTCGGCCGCGCCGAGGTCTGCGAGCGCGAACCGGCCCTGACGCCGGTCGCGTTCAACGGCGCGATCCGGATCGGGAACGAGGCGGTGGTCAACCCGCGCGCCCTGCTCGGCGCCCTCAAGACGCACACCGGGGTACCGCAGCTGCGCGGCGGCCTGACCAGGGTGACCGACGACGGCGGCCGGTTCCGGCTGACCACCGGGGACGGCGACGACGTGGTCGCCGAGCGCGTGGTGCTGGCCGCAGGGGCCTGGAGCGGCACGGTGGGGCGGATGTTCGGCCTGGACGTGCCGGTCTGCCCGGTGAAGGGGCAGATCATCCGGCTCTCCGGCGAGCCGGGCCTGATCGACAGCGTGATCTTCATGCCGAGCGGCGGCTGCGGCTCGGTCGTCGAGCGCTCGCCCGGCGAGTACGTGGTCGGCACCAGCGAGGAGTACCTGCGGCCGACCGCGGACAACACCGCCGGCGTGATCGGCGCGATCCTCAACCGGCTCTGCACCGTCATCCCGGCCGCCGCCGAGTGGCGGATCGAGGAGACCTGGAGCGGCTTCCGGCCGATGACCTCGGACGAGCTCCCGGTGGTCGACCTGGTCCACGACGACCGGATCGTGGTGGCCACCGGCCACCACCGCAACGGCGTGCTGCTCGCGCCGGTCACCGGCCGGCTGGTCGCCGACCTGCTGGAGGGCACGGACCCGGGCCTGGACCTCTCCCGGTTCGGGTACGGGCGCCCGCTGCGGCCGCACACCCGGTTCGCCACCAAGTACTGACAGGAGCTTCGGGTGAGTTCATTCCGCGTGCACTCCGCCGAGCCGGACGCCCGGGAGAGCGCCGCGCTCCTGGACTGGAGCGGCGCCCACCTCCCCGAGGTGGAGAAGTGGGCGTACCGGCGTCAAGTCGCCTTCCCCACACAGGTGTTGGCGGGCATCCGGCGCCGCTACGCCGAGTCCGCCGCAGAGCCGCAGGACGGCTGGCAGCAGCCCGTCCGGCCCGCCGCCGGCCGTCCCGGCTTCCTGGACGACCTGGAGCGGGACCTGCTGATGTACGCCGCCTCGCTGGCCGAGGGGCGGGTGGACGACCTGACCGTGACGGTGGTGCCGGACGGGCCGGTGGCCGGGTACGCCCCGGACACCCGCCGCCTGTACCTGCCGGACTGGCTGGTGGGGGCGGCGGCGGACCGGCTCTTCCCGGCCTCGCCGCTGTTCCCCGAACCGCCCTCGGCCACCCTGTCCTGGCTGTTCTTCCAGAGCCTGGTGCTGGCGCCGAGCACCGGGACCGTGGCCCACGTGCTCGGCATCCGCGAATCCGACTGAGGCTCTGCCGGAGCTACGGAACGGGCCTGCTGACGGAGCCTCAGAGCTCCGCCAGCAGGTCCAGCACCTCCAGGTCCCGCGGGTTGTTGATCTGGGCGTAGAACCGGGTGGCCCCGGCCGCCCGGTACTCCGCGAGCACCTCGGCGATCCGCTCCGGCGTGCCGACCGCCCCGTAGCCCTCGATCTCGGACACCGGCTCGCCGGTGTCCGAGACCCGGCGGGCGAGCGTCTCCGGGTCCCGTGCGGGGCAGAGCACCAGCGAGGCCGAGAGCAGCACCGACCCCGGGTCCCGGCCGGTCTGCGCGCAGGCGTCGAGCAGTCGGCCGCGCGCGGCGCGCACCCCGTCCGGGTCGGTGAAGGGCACGTTGTACTCGTCCGCGAAGCGCGCGGCCAGCCACGGGGTGACCCGCTTCCCGGTGCCGCCCACCAGCAGTGGCGGGCGCGGGTGCTGACGGGGCTTCGGCAGCCCGGGGTTGGCCTCCAGCCGCACGTGCCGGCCCGCGTGGTCGACCTCGCCCTCGGCCGCCCAGAGGCGGGTGATCGCCTCCAGCGCCTCCTCCAGCAGCTCGAAGCGCTCCTTCACCGGCGGGAACGGCAGGCCGAAGGCGCGGTGCTCGCGCTCGTACCAGCCGGCCCCGAGGCCGAACTCCAGCCTGCCGCCGCTCATCTGGTCCACCTGCGCGGCGACCAGGGCGAGCACGGCGGGCTGGTGGAAGGTGACCGCCGACATCATGGTGCCCAGCCGGATCCGCGTGGTGTCCCGGGCCAGCCCGGCCAGCGTGGTCCAGGCGTGCAGCGGCCCGGGGCTCGGGACGGGGCTCAGGGCGGAGCCGGGGGCGGGATCGCCGATCCGGACCAGGTGGTCGGAGGTCATCAGGGCCTCGAAGCCCAACTCCTCGGCCCGGCGGGCGAAGGCGAGCACCTCGTCGTAGGTGGTGCCCTGCTGCGGTTCCAGCAGCAGACGGAGCGTCATGCCGTTCCTCTCGGTAGCTCTCGCAGGACGTCGAGGCAGCGCTGGGCGGCCTTCCCGTCCCCGTACAGGGTGATGCCGGGCCGGCGCATGGCCTCGTAGGCGACCGGGTCGCCGAGCAATCGGGTGACCTGGTGGACGATCGCCTCGGCCTCGGTGCCGACCAGCACGGCGCAGCCCGCCGCGACGCCCTCGGGGCGTTCGGTGGTCGAGCGCAGCACCAGGACCGGGGTGCCGAGCGAGGGGGCCTCCTCCTGGACGCCGCCGCTGTCGGTCAGCACCAGGGCCGCCCGCTCCATCACGGCGACGAACTCGGAGTAGCCGAGCGGCTCGCAGAGCAGCACCTGGTCGCGGTGGCCGAGCTCGGCCCGGAAGACCTCCGCCACCGCCGGGTTGGGGTGCAGCGGCACGACCACCCGCAGCTCCGGATCGGCCTCGCAGAGCCGGGCCACCGCTCCCGCCACCCGGCGCATCGGGGCGCCCCAGGACTCGCGCCGGTGCATGGTGAGCAGCAGCAGCCGGCGCTCGGCGGCGATCCGGGCCAGCGCCCGGTCGCGGAAGCGCACCGGCCGCTCCAGGGTCAGCCGCAGGGCGTCGATGACGGTGTTCCCGGTGACGTGGACGTCGGCCGGGTCGAAGCCCTCGTCGAGCAGGTGGCGGGCGGCCTGCTCGGTGGGGGCGAAGTGCAGGTCGGAGACCTGGGAGATCAGCCGCCGGTTGATCTCCTCCGGGAACGGCTCCTGCCGGTTCCCGGTCCGCAGGCCGGCCTCCAGGTGGGCGACCGGGATGCGTTCGCAGACGGCGGCGTACGCGGCGGCGAACGCGCTGCTGGTGTCGCCCTGGACGACCACCACGTCCAGCCGCTCCTGCCGGAAGACCTCGGAGATCTCCCGGATCACCCGGCCCGCCATCGCGCTCAGGCTCTGGCCCGGTTGCATCACCGCCAGGTCGTGACGGGGTTTCAGACCGAAGAGCTCCCCGATCTCCTGGAGCACCTCCCGGTGCTGGCCGGTGGAGACCAGGACCGGTTCGAACCCCTCGTCGGCCTCCAGGGCCAGGGCCAGTGGGGCCAGTTTGATGGCCTCCGGCCGCGTGCCGTAGACCACTCCCACACGCAGTGGCATCCGCTTCCTCCCCGAGAGCGTCACACCGTTGCGAGCCGCACCGCCGGACGGGGTGCGGCGGACTGTCAGAAGCTTTCGCCGGCCGGGGTGACGGTGGCCGGGCTGTCGTCGGCCGGGGTGACGGTGGCCGACATCGCGCCGACCGCCTCGGCCAGGGCCGCCTCGCAGGCCTCCCGGTCCGGCGCGGCCACGATCACGAAGCCGCAGCGCGCCATGTAGCCGCGGGGCGGCACGGTGACCCTGGTGCCGGGGGCGAGCAGCGGACCGCTGTCCACCAGCCAGCGCTGGGACCCGGGCGCGGGCAGGGTGACCGCGCCGACGGTCCCGTCGCGGTCGGCGTACAGCAGGTGGTGCGCCGCGCTGCGGTGCTCGGTGCGGCGCAGGTCGGGCGGCTCGCCGCAGGCCAGCGCCGCCGCGATGGCGGCGCCGTCCAGACCGGTGGCGAGCCTGGCGATGTGCGGGATGAAGTCCCCGGCCAGCCGGCCGTTCACCTCGACGATGACCGGGCCCTTGGAGGTCAGCTTGATCTCGGTGTGGGTCATCGCGTTGCGCAGGCCGAGCGCCTCGACGGCCGCGCGGACCATCCCGGTCAGCTCGTCGTCCTTGAGCAGCGGGTCGTCGGCGTGCACGGTCTGCCCGGTCTCCTCGAAGTACGGGGCCGGGCCGAAGCGTTTGAGCACGATGTAGAGCGGCTCCAGCCGCCCGTCCACCACCGCCGAGTCCACCGAGACCTCGGGGCCGTCCAGGAACTCCTCGACCAGGACCACGTCGCCGTGGTGCCGCGCCCCGGTCCGGGAGGCCGAGGCCGCGGTGGCGAAGGCCTGCGCCAACTCCCCGGCGGAGCGCACCAGGACGACCCCGATGCTGCCCGCCAGACCGCGCGGCTTGACCACCACCGGGTAGCCGAACCCCTCGGCCAGCGCGGCGGCCTCCGCCACCGTGGCGGCGGAGCCGTACCCGGGCTGGCGCAGGCCCGCCGCGGTGAGCAGCTCCCTGGTGCGGCGCTTGTCCCGGCAGTTCTCCGCGACGCCCTCGCCGAGCGAGGGCAGGCCGAGCCGGTCGGCCAGCCGGGAGGCGGCGGAGAGGAACATCTCCTCGAAGGTCAGCACGCCCCGGACACCGTGCTCCGCCGCCAGCCCGTCCACCACCGCGGTGAGGAAGTCCAGCTTGGTGCTGACCCGGGCCGCGTTCAGCGCGGGGATCACCGTGTGCCCTGCCAGGTACGGGAGTTGCCAGCTCGGGGCCCGGTCGGTGAGCAGCCACAGCCGGTTCCCGGCGAGCGAGCGCAGCAGCGCCTCCCGGTACTCCCGGGGGCCGGTCCCGACCAGCAGCAGCACGGGCCCGGCGGTGGCCGCCCCGTTCACAGGCCCAGGCCCGACCGGAGCCGGTCGCAGAGCTCGGTGGCGTAGCCGGTGACGGTGTCCGGGGTGAACTGGTTGGTGCTGTAGAACCAGACCACGGTGAACTTGCCCTCGTCCACCAACAGGTCGACGCCGTGCACGTGTTCGCGCAGACCGGTGCTGGTCTCGTCCGGCCCGGGGGACTCCGGCGCGGGCTGCAGCAGCGCGGCCGGGTCGGTCGGACGAGTCCGGCCCTGGTAGTTGACGGTGACGTCCGGCTCGCCCAGCGCCGCCAGGTCCGACCGCCTCTCCCGGTCCTCGTTGAGGTAGCGCAGCAGTCCGAAGCCGCTGCCCGCCAGTGGCACCGCGGCCAGCTGCTCGCCGATGCTGTCGCGCTGGGCCAACAGCGTTGCGCCCTGCGGGAGTTCCAGGGTGACGGGGTAGCGGGTGGAGAGCCAGCCGGCTGTCCGGCGGACCTGCGGCTGACCGGGCAGGCCGTGCCGGCCGTGGCCGATCATGTTGGTCCGCAGCCGGCCCTCGCCGCTGTCCAGCACCGGCACCAGCGCCGCGATCACGGTCTCCAGCAGACCGGAGCTGCGCCCGGCCACGCTGGCGCCGCGGATCAGCGCGGCGGTCTCCTCCGGGCTCATCGAGACGGTGGCGATCTCGGTGGTGGCCATGGTGTTCTCGCCCGGCTTCTCCCGGTGCACCGGCGGGCAGGGGCGGCCGATCTTCAGCCAACTCCCGTGCTGCTCCACGATCTCCGGGGTGTGGGCGTAGTCGTACAGCCAGGTCGCGTACTCGTGCGCCCCGACCGCGGGCGCTGTCTCGGGGAGCGGGCGGCCGGCGATCAGCTCCCGGCAGGCGGTCTCGAACTCGCTCGCCAGCACGCCGTACCCGACGCCGTCCGCGACGAAGTGGTGCACCACGATCAGCAGCCGGAAGCCGCCGTCCCGCCAGGCGATCCGGGCCAGCCGGACCAGCGGCGCGCGCTCCAGGCTCAGGCTCTCCTGGACCTCGGTGCAGTAGGCGGTGAGCGCCTGCGGGTCGGTGGCGTCGGAGAGGTCGACGTCCTCGACCGGGAACTCCGCGTACTCCGGCACCACCAGGCCGGTGCCGCCGGCGCCGCCGTCCGCGCCGAGGTGCAGGCGCAGGCCCTCGTGCCGGTTGACGACCCAGCGGATCGCGGTGGCGGCGACGGCGGCGGTCAGCTCGGCCGGGATCGAGTAGAGCGCGACCTGGTTCCAGTGGTGGGCGCCGGGGAGCTCCCGGGTGAGGAAGCGGCACTGCTCCGGCAGGAGCGGGACGACGCGACTGGCTGAGCTGTTCACGGTGGCAAACTCCCAGGTTGTGTCCGAAGGATCCGGTCCGGACTCCGCTGCTTCGTGTCTCTCCCCGTTGGCCGATCACGGCCAAGCTATCACCGCTCTTGCGGTGGAGGTGAGTTGACGAGGCGTCAGATGTCCGACCGGGCAGTGACGGCTGCGCGATCAGGCGGTGAGCAGGGCGTGCCGGAGCGGGAGCTCCCGACAGCCCCTGGCCCGTTTGGTGCTCATGGCGTCCAGGCCGAAGTAGATGCCGGACAGGCCGCGGGAGAGGCAGTACTCGACCGGCTCGTAGTAGACCACGTTGAAGTAGGCGAAGGCCCCCGGCGGAAGCAGCTCGTAGTCGGTCGCGGTCGCGCGGGCGTACAGGCCCCGCCGCCACTCGTAGCCGAGCATCGCCGAGACCAGGGCGCCCTCGGCGTTGCGGCAGGTGAACAGGCGGGCGTGCCCGGGGTCGCTCTCGAAGGTGTCCGCCAGGTAGCGGCGCAGGCCCGGGACGGTGGCCCGGCTGCCGTACTTGCGCTCCACCTGGGCCAGCAGGCCGGCCAGCTGCTCGGCGCAGCCGGGGCGGACCTCCTCGACGGCCGGGGTCAGGCCCGACTCCCGCAGCGCGGCGCGTTCGTGACGGATGCTCACCCGCCGGTGGCTGGGCACCGTGCCCAGGTAGTCCTCGAAGCCGCCCCCGCCCAGCGAGAGCACCGCCTCCGAGGGCGCCGGGGCCGAGCGCTGCACGGTGCCCGCCGCCGTCAGCGCGTCGAGCGCCTCCTCGGGCAGGTAGGGCGCGACCAGGGCCTGCGCGCCCAGCTCCGCGCAGGCCTCCAGCGCGGCCCGGACCAGCTCGGCGACCAGGGCCGGGCGCCGCTCGGCCGGGACGGAGCCGGAGACCAGCAGGGGGTTGCGGTAGCCCCGGCGGGCGCCCAGCAGGGCGTACCGGAGGCCGCGGCCGAAGGCCTCGCCGAAGCGCTGCTGGCCGTAGGACTCGGTGAGTTCGTACTTGGTGAAGCTGACCGGCGCCGCGGCGAGCAGCTCCGACCCCTCGCCCGGGCCCGAGCGGAGCAGGACGTAGCGGGTGGCGAGGCCGGGCATCGACTCGTGGGCCAGCAGCCAGTGGTGGGAGGAGTAGAAGGCTCCCTCGCCGACCAGCGCGTCCCACTCCCGCGGGTCGACCTGGCGCAGGCCGTGGAGCGTTTCGGTGTGAACGTCGACCTGCGTTTCGGCCTGCGTTTCGGGGTGAGTGTCGGAGTGCGTCTCGGGGTGCGTCACGGGAGCCGCTCACCCCTCCCGGCCGGGCCGGGCCCGGGTGAGCAGCAGCCGCCCCAGGTCCTGCGGCGCGGGGTGGGCGAAGACGTCCTCGGGGGAGCAGTCCACGTCGAACTCCGCGGCCAGCTCCGCGCAGAGCTCGGCAGCGGCGGTCAGGTCCAGGCCACCGTCGATCAGGTCGCGCCCGGAGTCCGGCGCGGTGCCGGAGAGCCGGGCGGCGGTGAGGCTGATCCGCTCCACCAGCGCCTCCAAGGTCGCACTGGCAGCGGGCTCGGCGGGGGTGCGGGCCAGCAGGCGGCGCAGCGCGTTGCGGTCGGTCTTGCCGGTGGCGAGCCTGGGCAGCCGCTCCACCGGCACCAGGCGGGCGGGGACGGCGGGGCTGCCGAGCCGGTGCAGCACGTGGGTGCGCAGCGCCTGCGGCTCCACGGGCCCGCGCAGCACGACCAGCGCGCCCAGCCGCAGCGCCGGGCCGTTGCGCTCGCCGAGCACCACCGCCTCCGCCACGGCGGGGTGGGTGCGCAGCACGCTCTCCACCTCGTGGCAGTTGACCCAGACGCCGTTGAGCTTCAGCCGGCTGTCCAGTCGGCCGAGCAGCACCAGGCCCTCGGGCCGCAGGGCGCCGAGGTCGCCGGTGCGGAAGGTGACCAGGCCGCCGGTGCGCCGGAACCGCACCGCCGCCTCCGGCCCCGGGTCGCCCAGGTAGCCGAAGGAGCCGTGGGTGGTGGCGATGACCACCTCGCCCGCCGTGCCCTCCGGCTGCCGGGCGCCGGTCTCGGGGTCGACGATGGTGACGAGGGTGCCGGGCAGCGGCCGGCCGACCGGCACGGCGCCGTCGGCCCGGTCGGCCGGGACGCGGTGGTGGAACTTGGCGAGGGTGGTCTCGGAGGGGCCGTAGAGGTTGACCACCTGCTGCTCCGGACCGGTCTCCGACCGCCAGCGGACCGCGAGTTGGGCGTCCAGCGGCTCACCCGCGAAGAAGGTGGCGCGCAGCCGGGGGGCCTCGCCACCGGTCTTGGCGGCCCGGGCGGCGGTCAGCCAGTAGCGGGCCAGCGAGGGCACCACGTGCAGCACGGTGGCGTCGTGCCAGCCCAGCCAGCCCAGCACCCGGCTGGGCGCGAGGTCGGGCGGGGGGCAGAGCAGGGTGGCGCCGCTGGTCAGGGTGGTGACCAACTCCCGGTAGACCACGTCGAAGTTGAGGCCGGTCAGGGCCGGCACCCGGTCCTCGGGCGACCAGTCGTACTCGGTGCGCTGCCAGGCGGCGAAGGCGGCCAGCGAGGACTGGCTGCCCAGGATCACCTTTCGGCGGCCGGTGCTCCCGGAGGTGCGCACCAGGTAGCCGCCGCCGGCTTCGGCGAGCTCCGCCCGGTGGGCGGGGAGCAGGCGCAGCGCGGCGGCCAGGTCGGCCGGGAGGAGCTGACGGGTGGTTTGCTTCGTCTCCTCGTCGGTGTGCCCCAAGGAGACGGTCAGCAGCGGGACTTCCTCGGTGGGGCCGTCCACGGCCGCCGGGTCGTCGCCGTCCAGCCAGACCACCGCGCCGTGCAGCCAGGCGCCGAGCAGGTGGGCGGCCAGCGGACCGCCGACCGGGCCGCGCAGGCGCACCGGTGTGCCGGGCCCGACACCGTGGGCGCGCAGCGCGGCGGCGGCGGCCTCGGCAGCCCCTGACAGCTGACGGTACGTCAGGGTGCCGGCGGGGCTGACCAGGGCGGGGTGGTCGGGGCGCCGCTCGGCGGCGAGGAGGAATTCGTCGATGATGCGGCCGGGGCCGGACGGCTCGGCATGTGCCACGCAGATCTCTCCTAACGAGGAGCGGTGCTGCCAGACATGATCACGAGCGGCCAGTGTACGACAGCGGAGCGCTCTTGGTCCGAACATGGCGAAATAGCGAGGTCGGGTGGCCGTCGAAGGCCTCATTGACCTTCTCTCGGAAGGGGATTGACACTCGGTGATCAAAGGTTAGTCTGTAGCGAGCGTCTGTCACCGACGATCTGATGGTCCAACTCCTTTGGCATCAGCTCGAATCGAACCCGCCGAGGATGGGCAGTCACGCATGACATCGACGTTCCACGTCAGGCTCGGCAACACTGAGTGGTCGGCCTGGCGCGAGGCACTGTTACGCAGCACCGGTTTCCCCGCCTCCGGCCTGGTCCGGTTCGCCTCCCCCGAATGCGCCCGGGGCGCGGACGAGTTCATCGACGGGACGGCGGACCGCGAGGCCTTCGAGGTGCTCTTCTCGAAGACCGTGGCGGCGCTCTCCAGCGAGGTGAACCGGGTGGCCGCGGAGCCGCTGCTCCGCGAGGCCATCACCTGGCAGAGCCCCGCCGTGGCGGGCCTGCTGGACTCCCTGCTGCGCAACCCCGAACCGATCCGCCGGAACGCCAAACGGCGGTACCGCGAGGAGCAGTTGTCGAAGTTCTGGCAGCGCTACTGCGCCAAGGCCGAGACCATCGGCTTCTTCGGGCCGTCCCGGTGGATCACCCTCGAACCCGAGCGGCCGCGGACCACGGCGGTGCCGGGCCCGGGGCTGGTGGACCGCCGGGTGGTCTTCCTGGAGCCCTGGGCGGTCATCGCGTACGGCGAATGGCTGGCCACCGACCCGGAGTTGCGCCGCTGGCTGCCACCGGCCCGGCACCCGCACCACCTGCTGGAGCAGGGCCGGGTGACCAGGCCCGGCCAGTCGGCGGCGCCGCTCACCGAGCGCGAGGCCGAGGTGCTGAGCAGGTGTGACGGCACCCGTCCCGCGGTCCTGATCGCCCGTGAACTCGCCGACGTCACCGAGGGGTTGAGCGAGGAAGAGGTGTACCGGGTGCTGGCCGGCCTGGCCCGCCGCAGGCTGCTCACCTGGGACGCGAACGTACCGGTCGGCTCGGCCAGCGAGGACGTGCTGGACGCGCGCATCGCGGCCATCGGCGAACCGGCCCTGCGCGAGCGGGCGGGCGCCGGGCTGGCCCGGCTGCGCGCGGCCCGGGACGCGGTGGCCGCGGCCGCCGGTGACCCGGTGGCGCTAGCGGCCGCGCAGGAGCGGCTGAGCGGCGAGTTCACCGCGATCACCGGCCGGGAGGCGCGGCGGCGCAGCGGCGTGGCCTACGCGGGGCGCGGCCTCTGTTACGAGGACACCGACCGGGACCTCGAACTCGCCCTGGGAGCAGACCTGCTGGACGAGGTGGCGGCCCCGCTGGACGTGGTGCTCCAGGCCGCCCGCTGGCTCTCGGTGGCGATGGCCACCGCCTACGACCGCGAGCTCTCCCGGCTGGTCCGGGAGCACCCGGACGGCCCGGACGGCCTGACGCTGGCCGAGATCTGGACACCGACGCTGCGGCTCTTCCTCGGCTCGGGGGAGAAGCCCGCGGACGTGGTGATGAAGGAGTTCGTCGACCGCTGGGCGGAGCTGCTCGGCCTGGACGGGGCCGGATCGGGGCGGCCCGAGCTGCTGCTCTCCACCGCCGAACTTGCGGGGCGGGTACGGGAGTTGTTCCCCGCCACCGGCCCCGGCTGGGCCGGCGGCCGGGTGCACAGCCCCGACCTGCACGTCTGCGCCCCCTCGGTGCGGGCGCTGAACGACGGTGACTTCCTGGTGGTGCTCGGGGAGCTGCACGCCTCGGTGGGCACCATGGAGGGGCGGCTGTTCGGCTGGTCGCTGGACGATCCGCAGAGCGTGGTGGAGCGGCTGGCGCAGGACCAGGGCGGCGCCCGGGTGCTGCCGCTGTTCCCGGTGATGTGGCCGCGCAACGCGGGCCGGACGGTGCCGGTGGAGTACGCCTCCGACGACCGGATGCTCGGCTTCTCCCCGGCGCCCGGCGCCGAGCTCGACCGGACCAGCTCGATCGCCGAGGTGCGGCTCGCCCTGCATGACGGCCGGGTGCTGGCCACCGTCGGGGAGCGGCAACTCCCGCTGCTGGACGTGCTCTCGGCCTTCCTGGCGATGAAGACCGCGGACGCCTTCAAGCTGGTCTCGGCCGGCGGGCACACGCCCAGGATCACGCTGGACCGCCTGGTGCTGTTCCGGGAGACCTGGCGCACCACCGCGGAGGAGACCGACCTGCTGCCGGTGCGCGGCGAGCAGGAGGAGTTCCTGGCGGCCCGGCGCTGGCGCCGCCGGCACGGGCTGCCCGAGCGCTGCTTCGTGAAGATCTCCACCGAGACCAAGCCCAGTTACCTGGACCTGACCAGCCCGCTCTTCGTCTCCGCGTTCTGCGCGGCGCTGCGGGCGGCCCGCAGGTCCACCAAGGAGGACATCACGGTGACCGTCACCGAGATGCTGCCCGACCCGGACCAGGCCTGGGTGCCCGGCCCCGGCGGCGAGTCCTACTTCGGCGAGATCAGGATGCACGTGGTCGACCCGCAGCCCTGCGTCGACCTCACGAACTGAGCTTTACCGCAAGCTACTTGGCACCACCGCAACAGCCGTCCCGTCGTCATGTCCGCGCTCCGGCAGGGAGCCGGGAGATATTGGGGGTCCTGTGTGAGCCGTGCTCTGGAAGTTTCCGACAACTCGTCAGACGACGTACACCTCCCGTTCGGCGGCCCGGTCTACGACGACCGGGAGATCGAGGCCGTGGTCGGCGCACTGCGCTCCGGCGACCTCGCCACCGGCCGCATCACCAAGGCCTTCGAGGCCGAGTTCGCCGAGACCTTCGGCTTCGCCCACGCCGCCGCCGTCACCTCCGGCAGCACCGCCAACCTGCTGGCCCTGGCCGCCATGCTGGAGCTCGGCCGGATCGCGCCGGGCGAGCGCGTGGTGGTCTCCGGCGCGACCTTCGTTGCCGCCGTCTCCCCGGTGGTCCAACTCGGCCTGGTACCGGTCTTCGTGGACCTCGCCGAGGGCGACCTCAACCTCGACCTCGACCTGGTCGAGCAGGCCGTCACCGAGCACGGCGCCCGTGGCCTGCTGATCCCGCACGCCCTCGGCGTCGCCCTCCCGGTCGACCGCCTGGCCGAGATCAAGCGCCGGCACGGCGTCTTCCTGATCGAGGACTGCTGCGAGTCGCTCGGCGCCGCCCACGGCTCCACGCCGGTGGGCGCCGCCGCCGACGTGGCCACCTTCAGCTTCTACGCCGGCCACCACCTGACGATGGGTGAGGGCGGCGTCGCGGCCACCCACGACGCCGAGACCGACGCCATGCTGCGCAGCCTGCGCGCCTTCGGCCGCAGCCCCGACTACCGCGGCGAGCGCTTCGCCTACCCGGTGGACGGGCGCGCGCTGGCCCCCGAGGAGCGCTACGTCCACCTCCGGCTCGGCTACAACGGCAAGCTGACCGACCTTCAGGCCGCCTTCGGCCGGGTGCAGCTCACCCGCCACGCCGAACTGGCCGAGGCCCGCCGGGAGACCGCCCGGGCACTCACCAAGGTGCTGGCCGACCACGGCTGGCAGGTGCTCGGCGACCCCTGCGCGCCCACCGCCTCCCCGTTCGCCGTCGCGGTGCTGGCCCCGGAGGGCCGCCGCCACACCGACGTGGCCGGGACCCTGCTGCGCCACGGCATCGACTTCCGCGGCTTCCTGGGCGCCTCGCAGGCGCACCAGCCCTGCTTCGACCGGTACGAGACCGTCGTCCACCAGCCCTACCGGCACACCCTGGAGGTCGCCGAGCGCGGGCTCCTGCTGGGCTGCCCGCCCGGCATCGACCGCGCGGCGGCCGTCGCCGCGCTCCGTGCAGCCCTGGAGGCGCTGGCATGAAGATCCTTCTGGTGGCCGAGAAGTACCCGCCCGTGGTCGGCGGCGGCGAGACCCACCTCCAGCAGCTCGCCGAGGGCCTGGCCGCGCGCGGACACGCCGTCACCGTCTGCACCGAGGCCGTGGAGGACGGACCGGAGCGCGCCCTCTACCGCGAGGGCCCGGTCCGGGTCCGCGAGGTGAACGGCCTGGTGGCCGCCTGCCAGCGGATGGACGCCAAGGAGGCCCTCACCAGCCTGCACCGCGAGCTGACCGCGACCGACGCCGACGTGATCCACGTCTTCAACTACGTGCCCGCGCTGCTGGTCAGCCTGCTGCGCCCGGTGATCACCGCCAAGCTCGCCGTCTCCCTCTTCGAGACCCACATGCCCGGGCAGCGGGTCTTCGACCTCTGGGGCGAGTACGGAATCGAACGCGCCCTCCAGCGCGGCCTGGTGGACAACCTGCGGGCCGACGCCATGGTCTGCGGCTCGCAGGCGTACCGGCGCTGGGCGCTGGACGCGGGCTTCCCCGACCAGGACATCAGCGTCGTCGAGTTCGGCACCGACCTGGACCGCTTCCGCGAGGACAAGGCGGCCCGGGCCGAGTGGCGCCACCGCCACGGGGTCGCCGAGGAGGAGACGCTCTTCCTGGTGCCCGCCCGCCCCGTCCCGCGCAAGTGCATCGAGGACGCCGTCCGGGCGCTGGCCCTGGTCGCCGCCGAACACCCGGGCGTGCGGCTGGTGCTGACCGCCCCGACCGGCCGCAGCGTGGACGTCTACGTCGAGTCGCTGCGCACGCTGGCCGCCGAACTCGGCGTCGCGGAGCGGGTGATCTGGGAGGAGGGCGTCTCCTGGCACGGCATGCCCGAGATCTTCGCGGCCGCCGACGCCGTGCTGCTGCCCTCCTCGCACGAGGGCTTCGGGATCGCCCTGGTCGAGGGCATGGCCAGCCGCAAGCCGGTGATCACCTCCGACGTGGAGGGGCACGACGAGGTCATCGACCACGAGCGCACCGGCTTCCTCTACCCGGCCCGCGACGTCGAGGCGCTGGCCCGGCAGATGGGCCGGGTGATCGGCACCGACCTGGGGACCCTGCTGGACGACGCCCAGGCGGAGGCCGTCGCCCGGTTCTCCTCCGCGGCGGTCGCCGCCGGACACGAAGCCGCCTACCTGTCGGCGCTGGCCAGGAACTGACGCGGACCCAGCGGGCAGAGGAGACGTGATGACGACCACCGACCAGACCACCGACCGGACCACCGACCAGGCCCTGAGCTCGGACGACCTGACGCCGGGCTACCTGACACCCGCTCACCCGGGCGCACCCGTGCCCGGAAGCCGGACCCCGGCCGACCCGGGGGCCGATCCGGCCGCCGCCAGCTTCGGCGCACTGGCGGCGGGCGTGGCCCGCTGGCTGCGCGGCGGCCAGGCCCAGCACCCCGACGGCGCCTACGCCGGCTGGCACACCGCGGACGGCGAACTCTCCACGCCCTACCCGGAGATCACCGGGTACGTGCTCACCTTCCTCGCCAACGAGGAGCTGGACGCCGCCGAGCGCGGGCGCGCCGACGCGGCCGCCCGCTGGCTCGCCGAGCGGATCGAGCGCGGCGACGACACCTGCCGCTTCGACCGGCCGGACGGGGTCTACCTGTTCGACCTAGCGATGATCACCAACGGGCTCTTCGCGTACGGGCGGCGGACCGCCGACCGGCGGACCGTGGCCGCCGCCCGGACCGTCGCCGCTCAGCTGCTGGACCACCTGGCCGAGGGCCCGATGATCGGCGGAGCCCGGCCCGAGGGCACCGAGCCCACCTGGTCCAACTCCGGCCGCGCGCACCTGCTCAAGGTGCTCCAGGCCCTGGTCGCGGCCGACGTGCACGGCGTCCCCGGCGCGGCCGAGGCCGCCGAGCGGCTGGCCGCCACCGCCGGCGAGCTCGCGCCGCCGAGCGGCACCGCGCCGGTCGAGACCTGCCCCGGCAGCGAACTGGTCAGCCTGCACGCCGCCTGCTACGCGGCCGAGGGCCTCTGGGTCTGGTCCGAGGCCCGGCGCGACCCGGCGGCGCGCGAGCGGGCGGCCGGGATCGTCGAGTGGGTCTGGCAGCAGCAGCTCCCCGACGGCGGCTTCCCCACCTACGCCCACCGCGACGGCGGACCGGTCGGCGACCGTTGGCAGTCCGACGTGCTCTCCCAGGCCGTCCGGCTGGCCCTGCTGCTCGGCCTGGAGCCCAAGGGCCTGCGCGCCGCCGGCGAGGCCCTGGCCGCCAGCACCACCGAGCACCCTGACGACCGGTCAGCCGTCCTCTACTGGCCCCGGGCCGAGCAGGCCCACAGCAACAGCTGGAGCAGCATGTTCGCCCACCAGGCGCTGCTGCTGCTCAGCGGCCGGCCCGCACCGGCCTGGCACGCGCTGGTCTGAGACCGGCCGGCCGGCCGGCCCGGGGCGGACGGGGGACCGGGGCCGGCCGGAGGTGCCCCGGTCCGTGCGCCCGCCCCCGCCGTCCCCCACGCCCGCCCCCGTCGCCGGTCGGCCCGATCCGGCCGGAAGGAGCCTCCCCACCGTGAGCAAGTCCGTGCTGCTGTCCACCTTCCAACCCGTGCCACCGGTCGACTACACCCATGCCGAGGGCGCCTGGGTGCACACCGCCGACGGCGGCCGGCTGCTCGACGCGGCCAGCGGCCTGGTCTGCGTCAACATCGGGCACGCCCACCCGCACGTGCTGGAGGCGATGACCCGTCAGGCCTCCGTCGCCACCTACGCCTCGCCCGGCGCCCTGCGCCCGGCCCTCCAGGAGGAGCTGGCCGTACGGCTCGCCGCCGCCGTGGGACGGGCCGGGGACGGGGTGAGCCTGGCCTGCTCGGGCACCGCCGCCGTCGAACTGGCCGTCACCTACGCCAAGGCGATCCAGCGCGCCCGGGGCGGGACCGGCCGCCACCACGTGCTCACCGCCACCCTCGGGTACCACGGCAACAGCGCGCTGGCCCTCGGCCTCTCCGGCCACCGGCGGCGCCGCCCCGAACCGGTCGACGCCCTGGGCCTCGGCCCCGCCTTCGACCCGCCCTACCCCGGCCACCACCGCGGCTGCCCGTACGAGCGGTGCCGCGCCGAGTGCGTGAGCGCCGTCCGCGACGCGATCCTGCAGCGCGGCCCCGAGAGCGTCGCGGCCGTCCTGATCGAACCGGTCAACGGCACCACCGGCGGCGCCTACACGCCCCCGCCCGGCTACCTCTCCGCCCTGCGCCGGCTCTGCGACGAGTACGGCGTGCTGGTGATTCACGACGAGGTGCTGACCGGCCTCGGCCGCACCGGCCTGCCGCTCGGCGCCGACCACGACCCCGGCAGCGCGGCCGACCTGGTGGTGCTCGCCAAGGGCCTGTCCGCCGGGTACCTGCCGCTCTCCGCCGTGCTGGTGAACGAGGCGGGCGTGGACTCGCTGCGCTCCTCGGGGCGCCCGCTCCCGCTGATGGGCACCATGTCCGCCAGCCCGCTCCAGGCCGCCGTCGGACTCGCGGTGCTCGACGTGCTCCAGGACCTCGGCGCGCTCGACCCCTCCACCCCCAGGGGAGGTGAACTCACCGCCGCAGTACGGGCGTTGGAGGACCTCCCGGCGGTGGTCCGGACCCGGGGGGTGGGGTACTTCCACGCGGTGGAGCTGGTGCCCGGCGCCCAGCGGGCCGCGCTGGCCCGTGGCCGGGAGGCCGGGCTGCTGCTCTACCCGTTCAACGGCTTCAACCCGGACGGGAGCGGCGAAGGGGTCATCCTCGCGCCGCCGCTCACCAGCACCTCCGAGGAGATCGGCTTCCTGGCGGAGGCGTCCCGCGCGGCGCTGTCCCGCATCCCTGCGAGCGAGTGAGGCACCCCCACTGATGTCGTCCACCGAATCGGCCGAGCGCTACTGGGCCGGCCGCCCGGTCCTGGTGACCGGGGCCGACGGCTTCGTCGGCTCGCACCTCACCGAGGCCCTGATCGGCCTCGGTGCCCAGGTCACCGCCGTGGTCCGCCGGGTCTCCGGCACCCAGGTCACCAACCGCCTGCGCAACCTCCCCGCCCCCGCCGTCGCGGCCCTGCACCGCCTGGTCCACCTGGACCTGGCCGGGCCCTCGGCCGTCACCGTGCTCAGCGGCATCGAGGCGAGCACCTGGTTCCACCTGGCCGCGGACGCCTACGTCCCGGCCTCGCTGGACCAGCCCGCCAGCGTCGTGCAGACCAACCTCGGCTCCACCCTCAACGTGCTGGAGGCCGCCCGGCTGACCGGCCCCGAACACCTGCTGGTCACCAGCTCCAGCGAGGTCTACGGCACCCAGCCCGACGCCATCACCGAGCAGCACCCGCTGATGCCCGCCACCCCGTACGCCGCCTCCAAGGTGGCCTGCGACCGGCTCGCCTGGTCCTACTCCCACACCTACGGCACCCCGCTGACCATCGTCCGGCCGTTCAACTGCTACGGCCCCCGGCACGTCTACGACGCCGTCCCGCTCTTCCTCGCCAAGGCCTTGCGCGGCGAACCGATCACCATCAACGGCACCGGCGAGCAGACCCGCGACCTCACCTACGTGGCCGACACCGTCGAGGCCTTCCTCGCCCTCGGCCGCCTCCCCGGCACCGGCGAGGCCTACAACATCGGCACCGGTGTCGACCACAGCGTCACCGACACCGCCCGCCTGGTGGTCGAACTCACCGGCTCCCGCAGCGAGATCCTGCACGGACCGCCCCGCCCCGGCGAGGTCATGAAGCTCCAGGCCGACCCGGCCAAGCTGACCCGCACCACCGGCTGGGCCGCCAAGTACGACCTCGCGGCCGGGCTGGCCGCCAACCTCGACTGGATGCGCGAGAACGTGGAGCGGGTATGGCCGACACGATCCTGATGGACGCCGGGGGCGTCATCTTCAACAACGTCACCGAGGAGACCGACTTCCTCCAGCAGCTGGCGGACCGTCACCATGCCGACCCGGAACGGCTGTTGGCCGAACTGGACGCCAGGGACGCCGCCTACGAGGTCGGCCTGGCCCACGTCCACGACGTACTGGCCGACGCCCTGGTGGCGGCCGGGGCACCGGCCGGCCTGCGGGTGGACCCGCAGTGGCTGGACGCCCTCTACCGGGACTGCGTGGTCCCCCGTCCGGGTGCCTTCGCCGCCATCGCCGAACTCCGCCGCCACCGGCCCGACTTGCTGCTCGTGCTGGCCAACAACGAGGCCGAGCACTGGGACGCCGTCAAGGACGGCGCCCACGGCCACCTGGGCAAGTTCGACGTGATCGCCTCCTCCTGGCGGGTCGGGCGGGTCAAGCCCACCGCGGAGTTCTTCGCCGCCGTCGCCGAACGCTGCGGCCGGACCCTGGAGCGGGCTGTCCTGATCGACGACAACCCCGAAGTCACCGGCGCGGCGGAGCGCTTGGGAATCGGTACGCTGCTCGCGGACACACCGGAGGCCCTCGCTGCGGGGATCGCCCGGTTGCTGGAAGACGGTACAGAGCGGAAATAGGTGAAATCGGCGTGACCGAGGTCGAGTTGAAGGTCCGGTTCGGGGTCGACGACAGGGAGCTGTCCGCACTGCACGAACGGGCGTTCAGCCCGGACGGGCCGGCGGTCCCGGACGAGGAGCTCACCGTCACCCCGTGGGCGAGCCGCCTGGAGCGGCACAGCCTCAGCTGGATCGGTGCCTTCGACGCCGACCGCCTGGTCGGCTTCGTGCACGCGGTGTGGGACGGCGGCAAGCACGCCTTCGTGCTGGACACCGCCGTCCACCCCGAGTACCAACGCCTGGGCATCGGAAAGCGGTTGGTGGACGAGGTCACCGAGGAGGCCTTCCGGGCCGGCTGCGACTGGGTGCACGTGGACTACGACCCCGAGCACGTCGACTTCTACGAACGCTCCTGCGGCTTCCGCTCCACCCCGGCCGGCCTGCGCTCCCCGCACTGGACGAGCTGACCCCTCGCCGCGCGGAGCGGGCGGCTCTGTGAGCTGCGCTACAGCGTCCTTCACCGTCTTGTCCGTGCCGGGACGGCTGCTAGCCTGCTCCGAGTCGCCCGCTCCGCGCGGGCCCCGCCGGTGGGACGCCGAATCCCGTCCACCCGCCGGCGGTCACTCGAGCACGGACACGGACGGGAGCGGGGGAACCAGGTCAGCCGCCTGCTGCCCCCCGCCCGCGCACGTGCGTCCGCGGTGGCCGCAGGCTCGGGGTGAAGCCGCTCCCACAGCGCGGCCGGGCCGTACCTCCGGCCCGAACCCGACAGCTCACCTCGCAGGCGTCGCAGAGGAACCTGTCCATGCGCTTTTCTGCCACCCCTGTACGGGTCGGCGCGGCGGCCGCAGCCGGCCTGCTCGCCCTCCCGTTCGTGATCAGCACCCAGGCCTCCGGCGCCCAGGCCGCCCGGACCTCCACGCAGTCCGGCCACTGGCGCTACCAGCCGACGCGCACACCGAGCCCGACGCCGACGCCGACCGCGACGCCCAAGCCCAGCCCGACTCCCGCGCCGACTCCCGCGCCGAGCGCCACGCCCACGCCGAGCGCCACGCCCACGCCCACGCCGAGTGCGACGCCCGCGCCCGCCGGCATGCGCGCGCTGCCCGACCGGCTGTACGGCGTCACCGCCGACGACGTCTCGGAGCTCTCCGCGCTGGTGGACTCCTCGCGGCACCTGGCCCGTACCCCGACCACCCGTCTCGTCTTCGACGAGACCGAGGGCCCGGGCTCCTACACCGCGGCGGTCAACCAACTCCAGCCCGTCAGCTACCTCATGGGCGAGATCCTCGACTCGGAGTACGTGAAGAGTTTCTCGGCCCAGGCCTACCACGACCGCGTCGCCCAGTACCTGAAGGCCTTCGGCGACAAGGTGGACCTCTGGGAGATCGGCAACGAGGTCAACGGCAACTGGCTCGGCAGCTACGCCGACGTCTCCACCAAGATCACCGACGCCTACCGCCAGGTCGAGACGGCCGGCAAGCGCAGCGCGCTGACCCTCTACTACGACATCGGCTGCGGCAACGGCCCCACCGAGCTCGACCCGATCGCCTTCACCAAGCAGTACGTGCCGGAGGACATGCGCAACGGCCTGGACTACGTGACCCTCAGCTACTACGAGGGCCAGTGCAACAACATCCGTCCCAGCGCGGCCACTTGGACCTCCTACTTCCAGCAGCTGCACGCCCTCTACCCGAACGCCAAGCTCGGCTTCGGCGAGGTCGGCCTGCCCGACGCCGCCACCGGCACCACCCAGGCGGCGGCCGGGTCGATGCTGACGTACTACTACGGCCTCAAGATCGACCTGCCCTACTACGCCGGCGGCCACTTCTGGTGGTACTACGCCGAGGACATGCTGCCCTACGCCACCAAGCCCCTCTGGCAGACCCTGAACACGGCGTTCCAGGGCTGACCTCGACCCCCTGGGCCCGCCGCCGGTCGGGTGAAACCCGGCGGCGCCCAGGCGGGGCGACGGTGTGTCAGGGCCGTCGGTGTGCGCTGATGGTGCGGCCCGACGCCGGTCACACCTGGAGGACGATCCGATGCCGACCCACTCTGCCCTTGGCCGTTCCCGTCGGTACGCCACGGTCGCGGCCGTGGCCGTGCTCCTGCTCGGGGCGGCGGGCTGCTCGGACGACAAGGGCGGCGGTGGCGGGTCGAGCGCGACGCCCACCCCCTCCGCCTCGGCGAGCCCGTCGGCGTCCCGTTCCGCCTCCGCTTCGGCGTCGGCCTCCACCTCCGCGTCGGCCTCTGCTTCCGCTTCCGCGAGTGCTTCCGCGCCCGCCACGACCGCCTCCGTGGTGATCCGCGACTTCAAGTTCACCCCGGCGGACCTCACCGTCGCGCCCGGGGCCCGGATCACCGTGACCAACCAGGACAGCGCCGCGCACACGCTCACCGCCACGGGCAGCGGCGGCTTCGACACCGGCACCCTGAGCAAGGGTCAGTCCAAGACCATCACCGCCCCGTCCACGCCGGGGAGTTACCCCTTCTTCTGCACGCTGCACCCGACCAGCATGAAGGGCACCCTGACCGTCCGCTGACCGTCCGCTGATCAGGGCAGGCGCTGCTCGGCCCAGATGACCTTGCCGCTCTCGGTGTACCGGGTGCCCCAGCGGTCGGAGCACTGGGCCACCAGGAACAGCCCGCGCCCGCCCTCGTCGGTGGTGGCCGCGTACCGCAGGTGGGGTGAGGTGCTGCTGCCGTCCGAGACCTCGCAGATCAGCGACCGGCCGTGCAGCAGGCGGACCCGGATCGGGGCCTGGCCGTAGCGGATGGCGTTGGTGACCAGCTCGCTGAGGATCAGTTCGGTGGTGAAGGCGAGGTCGTCCAGGCCCCACTCGCCGAGCAGCCGGGCCACGTCCGCGCGGACCCCGCGTACGGCGGTGGGCTCCGAGGGCACGTCCCAGACCCTGACCTGACCGTCCGTCAGGGCGCGGGTCCGGGCGACCAGCAGGGCGATGTCGTCGGTGGGGTCGGCGGACAGCAGCGCGCCGAGCACGTCCTCGCAGGTCTGCTCCGGGTCGCGGCCGGGCCGGGCGAGGGCGGTGGCCAGCAGGTTCAGGCCGAGGTCGATGTCGCGGCCGCGGGCCTCGACCAGGCCGTCGGTGTAGAGGACCAAGCTGGTGCCCTCGGGCAGCTCCAACTCGGCCGTCTCGAACGGCAGTCCGACCAGGCCGAGCGGAGGCCCGGCGGGGATGTCGGGGAACTCCACCGTGCCGTCCGGGTGGACCACGGCGGGCGGCAGGTGGCCGGCCCGCGCCACGGTGCAGCGCTGCGAGGCCGGGTCGTAGATCGCGTACAGGCAGGTCGCCCCGGTGATCGGTGCCTCGCCGTGCTCGCCGGCCTGGTCCTGGTCGATCCGGTTGACCAAGTCGTCCATCAGGCTGAGGAGTTCGCCGGGCGGCAGGTCGAGGGAGGAGAAGTTGTGCACCGCGGTGCGCAGCCGGCCCATGGTGGCGGCCGCGTGCAGCCCGTGCCCGACCACGTCGCCGACCACCAGCGCGACCCGGGCGCCGGGCAGCGGGATCACGTCGAACCAGTCGCCGCCGACCCCGGCCTGCGCGGGCAGGTAGCGGCGGGCCACGTCCAGCGCGTCCTGCTCGGGCAGACCGCCCGGCAGCAGGCTGCGCTGGAGCGTGACGGCCATGGTGTGCTCGCGGGTGTAGCGGCGGGCGTTGTCGATGCTGACGGCCGCGCGGGCGACCAGCTCCTCGGCGAGCGCGACGTCCTCCTGGTCGAAGGCCTCCGGCCGCTCGGCCCGCCAGAAGGTGGCGATCCCGAGCACCACGCCTCTGGCCCGCAGCGGCACCGCGAGCAGCGCGTGCACGCCGTGCCCGCGCACCTGCCGCGCGCGCTCCGGGTTGTGCCCGTGCCAGGCCGCGAGGGCCTCGGTGAGGTCGGTCTCGGTCACCGGCAGCCCGCTGCGCAGGCTGCGGGCGCGCGGGGTGCCGGGGACCAGCGGGACCGGCTCGCCCACCGGGAGGAACGGGCCGTCGGGGTGGTCGGGGCTCAGAGCGGCCCGGCGCATCGGTGCCCCGGCCGCCGGCTCCTCGCCCCGGAGCACGGACTCCGCGAGGTCGACCGTGACGTGGTCCGCGAAGGCCGGCACGGCCACCTCGGCCAGCTCCTGGGCGGTCCGGTTCACGTCCAGGGTGGTGCCGACCGCCAGGCCCGCGTCGTAGAGCAGCTTGAGCCGGCGGCCGGCCAGCTCGGCCTTCCCGGTGAGGGCGCGCAGCTCGGTGGAGTCGCGCAGGGTCGCGACCAGACCGGGCGGGCCGCCGTGCAGGTCGGTCGGCCGGACGTTGACCGCCAGCATCCGGTCGCCCGCGGCCAGCACCTCGTCCGTCACGGACTGCCCGGCGGCGAGCAGCTCGGCCATCCGGCGGTCGAGGCCCAGCTCGGTGACGTGCCGCCCCTCGGCGGCGGCCGGCAGGCCCAGCAGCCGCTCCGCCTCGTCGTTGGCGAGCAGCAGCCTGCCCTCCCGGTCGACGATCAGCACGCCCTCGCGGACCGCGTGCAGCACCGCGTCGTGGTGTTCGTACATCCGGGTCATCTCGGACGGCCCGAGGCCCCGGGTCTGCCGGCGCAGCCGGCGGCTGACCAGCGCGGCGCCGACGGTGGCCAGGGCGAGGGCGGCGGCCGCGCTGCCGATCAGGACCGGCAGCTGCCGGTCGGCGCTGTCGCTGACCCGGCTGGTCCTGATCCCCGCCGAGACCATGCCCACCACCTGGCCCCCGGAGTCGCGCACCGGGACCACGGCCTGCACCAGCGGGCCGATGGTGCCGTTGACCTCCTCGGTGATCGACTCCCCGGCCAGCACGGGTGCCGTGGTGCCGACGAACTTCTTGCCGATCCGGTCGGGCATCGGGTGGGTGTAGCGGATCGCGTCGGGGCCGAGCACGACCACGAAGTCGACGCCCGTCCTGATCCGGGTGGCCTCGGCCTTCGGCTGGAGCAGGGCGGTCGGGTCGGGGGAGCGGAGCGCCTCGGCGATCCCCGGCGAGTTGGCGAAGGCCTCGGCCACCGCGAGCGAGCGCTGCCGGGCCTCGGCCGCACTGTCCCGCTGGTCCTGCAGCGCCGACTCCACGCCGATCGTGACCACCAGCAGCAGCACGATCAGGACCTGGAGGACGAAGACCTGGCCCGCCACGCTGCGCGGGCCGAGCACGAGCCGCAGCCGGCTGCGCAGGCCGCCGCCGGTGGGGACGGCGTCCGTCCGGGGCGGATCCGAATTCGCGGCCATGTGCCCAGGTGTACCGCTCCCGGCCGGTCCCGGCCACCACCGGGGCGTGCGGAGTCAGGGGATCTTCGGCACCAGGGTGTTCTCGCTGCGGAGGCCGGCCTCGAAGTCGTCGACGTTGCGGGCGGTGGCGTCGATGATCTGGCCGACGGCGGTGCGGGTGAAGTAGGCCTGGTGGGAGGTGACCAGGACCTGGGGGAAGCTGATCAGTCGGGCCAGCACGTCGTCGCCGATGCCCTCCACCGAGCGGTCGTAGAAGAAGACGCCGGTCTCCTCCTCGTAGACGTCCAGGCCGACCCCGGCCAGCCGGCCGTCGCGGAGCGTCTCGACCAGGGCGGCGGTGTCCACCAGGCCGCCCCGGCTGGAGTTGACCAGGATGGCGTCGTCCTTCATCCGGGCCAGCGCGGCGGTGTCGATCAGGTGGTGGGTGTCGGGCAGCAGCGGGACGTGCAGGCTGACCAGGTCGCTGCGCTCCAGCAGCTCCTCGCGGGGCACGTAGGTCATGCCGAGCTCCCGGCAGGCCAGGTTCTCCGCGATGTCCCAGCCGAGCAGCTCGGTGCCGAAACCGGCCGCGATCCGGGCGAAGCACTCGCCGATCTTCCCGGTGCCGATCACCCCGACCGTCATGCCGTGGATGTCACGGCCCATCAGGCCGTCCAGCCGGAAGTCGAACTCGCGGGAGCGGTTGGCGGCCCGGGAGAGGCGGCGGTTGACCGCGAGGGCGAGGGTCCAGGCGTGCTCGGCCACGGCGTAGGGGGAGTAGTAGGAGACCCGGGAGACGGTGAGGCCGAGTTTGGCCGCGGCCTCGAGGTCGATGTTGTTGAAGCCGGTGGAGCGCTGGGCGATCAGCTTGGTGCCGCCCTCGGCCAGCAGGCCGAGCACCTCGGCGTCCAGCTCGCAGTTGACGCTGGTGCTCAGCACCGGGTACCCGGCGGCCAGCGGGGCGGTGTCGGCGTTCAGGAAGACCGCCAGGGTGCGCAGCCGGTGGCCGTCCTCGAAGGCGGCGCGCAGCATCGGCTGCTCGTCGGCCTGGACTCCGTAGGCGAGGATCTCCATCGGGCCTGTGTCCTTCCGGTCGGTCGCTCGGTCGTGGCGGGCTCTCCCCGTACGCTAACCGTCCACCGCCCGACGGACCGTCAGGGCGCGCTCGCCGTCGCCGTCATGGATGCGCGACGTCCAGGTCGTGAGCGCCTCGCGCACCTTGCGGGTCTCGCGATGACCGGCCCCGAGTGCCCGGGTGTCGTGCGCGAGGAGGACGGTCAGTAGCCTGATCGCGTCGTCCGGCTCGCCGCTCTCCCCGAGCTGGGAGGCGAACAGGCGCCGCGTCGCGAGCGTGCTGGGGTGGTCGTGACCGAGCACCCGGGTGCGGTCGTTGACGAGGACCGCGAGCAGCTCCGCGGCCTCGGCCGGCCTGCCGGTGACCCCGACCTCGTAGGCGTGGTTGTGGCGGGCGAGGAGGGCGTCGGGGTCGTCGGGGCCGAGCGCGTGGGTGCTGTCGTGGACGAGTCCGGCGAGCAGCCGGACGGCTTCGGTGTGCTCGCCCACGTCGCCGAGTTGGTACGCGTGGTGGTGGCGGGTGAGGAGGGTGTCGGGGTGGTCGGGGCCGAGCACGCGGGTGCGGTCGTGGAGGAGTTCGGCGAACAGCCGGACGGCTTTGGTGTGCTCGCCCGCTCTCCCGAGGTGGTAGGCGTGGTTGTGACGGGCGGTCAGGGCATCGGGGTGGTCGGGGCCGAGCACCCGGGCGTTGGCGCGGAGGAACTCGACGTACACCTGGGCCGCCTCGGCGTTGCGGTCGGAGTCCTCGAGCCGGTGGGCCCGCTCGTGGTACGAGTCGAGGTCGTCGCCGAGGTGGTCGTCGAGGCGGTCGGCGCCGGTCGGCGGGTTGTCGGGGTTGTCCGGGACAACCCGCGGCAACTCCGGCCGGTGGCCGGGTGACGCCGGGCCGGGTGGCCCGGTCAGGAGCTCGTCGCTGATGCGCCGGAGGGTCTCGGTGTCGGCGTCGTTGACCGCGGCGGCGCGGGCCAGGGCCCGGGCGATGTCGTCGCCGACCGGGTCCGCCGTCGAGGCGGCCTGCGTGGTGGCGTCCGCCGCAGGCTCCGCACCGGGGTCGTCACCGGACGCGGCCCGGACGCGGTCGAGCTGCTCGGTGAGCTGGAGGACCTGCTGCTGGACCCGGGCGGCGAGGTCCTCGGCCTTGCGCTGCTTGTCCCGCGCCCGCTCCAGCTCCTCCTGTGCCTGACGCTCCTGGTCCCGCGCACGGTCCAGCTGCTGCCGCGTCACCTCCAGCTCCCGCCGGTGGTCGGCCCCCGCCCGCAGTTTGTCGCGCTCCGCCGTCAGGCCCGCGACCCGCCCCTCCAGGGTGTTGATCATCGTCACCAGCACCATCACCAGCTGCGCGGAGTTCCTCGCCGCCGCGTGCAGCTCCGCCTGCTGCTCCAGGGCCCGGGTCAACCGCTCGTAGGTCTCCACCTGTTGGACCCGTACGCGTTCCAACTCGCCCTGCACGCCCCGGTCTTCGCCCCGCCCGGCGCCGGTGGCCGGAGCCGGCCGGGCCGCCGCCCGCAGCAGGCGCTCGCCCTCCGCGAGCCGCGCCTCGCGCTGCCGGGGCTCGGGCACCGTCACGCTGACCAGCGAGACCACGAACCCGGGCTCCGGCAGCTGCGCCCCGGACAGGAACTGGCTGACCTGCGTGCTGGAGTACTTGATCCGCTGCGCGACCACCGTCATGGTCAGCGGGCTCGCGTCGATTCGCGCCCGGAGGAACCGCGCGAGCGCCGCGCCCTCGGGCGTCTGCGCCTTGAGCTCACCCCACGGTCGGCCGCCACGGCTGCGTTCCGGCACCGTCCACCCCCACCCCCCGGGCGGTACAACCCGGTACAACCCGCTGTTGTCCGGACCTTACCTGGGGCGATGCCGCCCGCGCTCGGGGACAACCGGGATCAACCGCATGCTCCTCTCGTCGGCCGCGGACACCGCCGGTGCCCCGGCCGCTCAGAAGGAGAGAGAAGATGACGCAGCCCACCCCGCAGCCCACCCCGCAGCCCACCCCGTTCCTCACCCTGCACACCGCGCTGGTCCTGCTCGCCGCGGCCTTCATCGGCCTGGTGGTCGGGGGCCTGACCTTCCTCAGCGGGGGGCCCGTGGCCGGCGCGGTCCTGGCGGGCCTGACCGGCTTCGGCGTCAGCGTGCCCGTCCTGCGGAGCCTGGTCCGATGAGCGCCGAAGGGCGGGTCCCCCCGGAGGAGGACCCGCCCTTCGGCGCACGACGGAGCGTCAGATGACAGTCTCGGCCTCGACGTAGCGCTCGGACGGGACGGTCTTCAGGTCGGCCACCGCGTCGGCGAGCGGGACCAGCTTGATCTCGGTGCCCTGGAGCGCGGTGATGTGGCCGAAGGCGCCCTTGTGGGCGGCCTCGACGGCGTGCCAGCCGAAGCGGGTGGCGAGGACGCGGTCGTAGGCGGTCGGGGTGCCGCCGCGCTGGGTGTGGCCGAGGATGACCGGCTTGGCCTCCTTGCCCAGGCGGTGCTCCAGCTCGCGGGAGAGCTGGTTGGCGATCCCGGTGAACCGCTCGTGGCCGTAGATGTCCTTGACGCCCTCCTCCCAGTGCATGGAGCCGGGCTCGGGCTTGGCGCCCTCGGCGCAGACCACGATGGCGAACTTCTTGCCGCGGTCGAAGCGCTCGCCGACCACCGCGGTCAGCTTGTCGATGTGGAACGGCCGCTCCGGCACCACGATGGCGTGGGCGCCGGCCGCCATGCCCGCGTTGAGCGCGATCCAGCCGGTGTGACGGCCCATCACCTCGACCACCATGACCCGCTGGTGCGACTCGGCGGTGGTCTTCAGCCGGTCCAGCGCATCGGTGGCGACCGAGACGGCGGTGTCGAAACCGAAGGTCACGTCGGTGCAGGCGATGTCGTTGTCGATGGTCTTCGGCACGCCGATCACCGGCAGCCCCGCGTCGCTCATCAGCTTCGCGGCCTTCAGCGTGCCTTCGCCGCCGATCGGGATGACCGCGTCGATCCCGAGGTCGGCGCAGAGCTGCTTGGCCCGCTCCACACCGTCCCGCAGGTGGCTCGGCTGCACCCGGGAGGAGCCGAGGATGGTGCCGCCCTGAGCGAGGATGCCGCTCACCGAGTCGAGGGTCAGCGGACGGTGGACACCCTCCAGCAGTCCACGCCAACCGTCCTGGAAACCGATGATCTCGTCGCCGTGGTCGACCACCCCCCGGTGGACCACGGAACGGATCACGGCGTTCAGGCCGGGACAGTCACCGCCGCTGGTCAGCACTCCGATACGCATTGTTTTGCAACTCCCGAGCAGATGGGACAGCCGGACTTCCACCATAAAGGCGCCCGTGTCCGGCCGGGCAGGCGCCGACGCGGGCCACGTCACCTTTGAAGTGGCCCCCGCGGTACTGCACCGAACGCCGAGGAGGGTGTGCGTTCGAGGTCTCTATTCTGGCCCGGATCGGGCGGGGGCAGCAGCCCCCGCCCAACCAGCGGACAGGTCAGGCGGGCTGACGGGCCGCCGCGATCCGCTCGGCGCGCAGCGCGTCGTACCAGGTGGTGTCGGCCGGCGGCAGGGCGTTCACGTCCAGCGCCAGCTTGATGAGCATGTCGGCCACCTGGGGGTTACGGGCCATCACGGGCCCGTGCAGGTAGGTGCCGAACACGGTGTCCCGCCAGGCGCCCTCGGTACCGTCGCCGGTGCCGTTGCCGTTGCCGACCTGCACCGTGGCGAAGGGCCGCACGCCCTGGCCCAGGTGAGTGACGCCCTGGTGGTTCTCGAAGCCGGTGAGCTGAGGGAGGTTCAGCTGCGGGTCGGTCTCGGCGAGCACGTCGCCGACGCAGCGGGAGCCCTCGCCGCGGCCGGTCCAGACGTCCAGCAGGCCGAGGCCCGGCTGGCGCTCGCCCCGGTCGTTGAGGAACTCATGGCCGAGGATCTGGTAGCCGGCGCAGACCGAGAAGATGATCGCGCCGTTCTCGGCCGCCCGGACCAGGCCCTGGTCCGCCGCCAGCCGCTCGGCGGCCAGCCGCTGCGGGCGGTCCTCGCCGCCGCCGATCAGGTAGATGTCACCGCTGGTGGGCACCGCCTGGTCCGAACGGACGTCGATCCGCTGGACGTTGAGCCCGCGCTGGCGGGCCCGGCGCTCCACCACGAGCGCGTTGCCGCGGTCGCCGTAGGTGGACAGAAGGTCGGGGTAGACCCAGACCAGCCGCAGGGTGCTCTCGGTCATCCGCTGGGACCTTCCTCCGTACGGCTGCTGCTGAGGCGGCGGGGCCTGCGGAGGCTGCTGCGGCTGGACGGGCTGCTGAGGGTGGACCTGGGGGGTGTAGTTCGGGTCCTGGTACGGGTTCGACATCAGTTCGCCACCGCCTTCCGGAGCTGCTGGAACGCGGTGTAGTTGGCGATCGCCTCGATCCGCCCGGGCGGGGCCATCTGGACGGCCTGCTCCAGGGTGTCCACCACGTGGAACTGGAGGCCCGCGACCTCCAGCCGGACCGCGAGGTCCAGCTTGCGCTGGCCCATCACGAAGATCGGGTGGCCGGACAGGCGCTCGTAGTCCACGTCCCAGAGCCAGGAGGTGTCGGTGCCGTCCGCGTCCAGCGCGTTGACCGAGAGCACCACCGGGGCCGGGGGCTGGTCGATCAGCGAGAAGGTCTCCAGCCAGCCGGCCGGGTTCTTGGCCAGCAGCAGCCGGACGTCGCGGCCCAGGTACTGCACCACGTCGTAGCGGCCGGCCACCGCGGTGACCGACTGCATCCGCTCCAGCGCCACCTGCGGGGCGACGCCGAAGACCGCGGCCACGGCGGCGGAGCTGGTCGCGTTGGCCAGGTTGGCCCGGCCGGGCAGCTGGAGCTGGATCGGCCAGGCGCCGCGCTGAGGGTCGATCACATGGGTGCCCTGGAGCGCCCAGTGGGGCTGCGGACGGCGGAAGCCGCAGTCCTGGCAGAACCAGTCGTCGCCCGGACGCTGCATCACACCGCCGCAGGACGGGCAGGACCAGGCGTCCTCCTTCCACGCCTGACCGGCGGCCACCCAGACCACCTTGCGGCAGGAGGAGGCGGCCCAGGTCACCAGCGGGTCGTCGGCGTTGGCCACGATCACCGCGTCGGTGTCCTTGAGGCCCTCGCGCCACTTCTCCGCCATCATGCGGGTCTCGGCGGCGCGGTCCAGCTGGTCGCGGGAGAGGTTGAGCAGCGCTATGGCCTTGGGGCGGGTGTCGCGGGCGACCCCGGCCAGGTACTTCTCGTCCACCTCGATCACGCCGAAGCGGGCGTCGCCGCCACCGGCGAGGGCGGCGGTGATGCCGGCCGGCATGTTGGCGCCGAGGGCGTTGGAGACCACCGGGCCGGCCGCGCGGAGGGCCTCCGCGATCAGGCGGGTGGTGGTGGTCTTGCCGTTGGTGGCCGAGACCAGCACCACGTCGAGGTGGTCGGAGAGGGTGGCCAGCAGGTCGGGGTCGAGCTTGAGGGCGATCTTCCCGCCGATCACCGAACCACTGCCCCGGCCGGCCTTCTGCGACAGGGCGGCGGCCATCCGGCCGGCCGTGACGGCGATCTTGGCGCGGGCGGGCAGCGAGGCGTCGCGCACGGCTGCGGCTTCCGAGTCGGGGCCTGGCATGCTCAGTCGTTCCTCCTTGGCGCGGCACCGCTATCGCGGCTGGGACGAGGTTCAGCCTACCGACTCTCCGTCAGCCAACCGCGCAGGGCCTCCGGCCCGGTGGGGTTCCGGGGCGGAGGCCCTTGCGGTTACTGGCCTCCGGGCCCTGGCGCGGACCCGTCCGCAGGGCTGGCCGGCTCAGGAGCGGCCGAGGTCGGCGTCCGGGATCCAGGAGCCGTGGATCATGGCCGGGACCCGGCGGGGGAGGTGGACGGTGGCGATCGTGGCGAGGTCGGAGGCGTCGACCACGAGGAGGCGGGAGGCGTCCGCGTTGAGGTCGCTGACCACGGTGAGCAGGTAGCCGGCGTCCTCGGCCCCGCTGCCGTCCGCCGCCTCGACGAAGACCGCCTCGCTGGGGAGCTGCCCGTTCCCGAAGGGCCGCAGCCGGCGCGCGCCGGTGGTGCGGTCGTACTTGACCAGGGAGTGGTTGCCGATGCCCAGGTCGTCCGGGAAGGAGAGGGCGTACTGGTAGCGGTGGTGCTGCCCGGTCAGCGCGTCGTTGATGGTCGGGAACTCCACCACCAGGTCGTCCGTCCGCTCCTCGGCCACCCGTCCTGCGGTCAGGTCCACCGTCCAACGGGTGGCGTACGCACCGGAGTTGGGCTCGGCGCCGCGGTCCGGAGCGCCGACCCACCAGTTCCAGGAGCGCTGCCAGCCCTGCCGCCCCACCGAGGGGCCCTCGATGACGATCCGTCCGGCGGCGTCCTCGTAGGCGTTGGCCAGGTGCATCGCGTACCCCGGTGCCACGTCGAACCAGCGCACCCGTGCCGCCCCGCCCGCTCCGCGCGGCAGCACGCCGATCCGGCTGGGCTGGGCGTCGCTCCAGCCGTACGGGATGCCGGAGTGCTCGGCCGGGTCGAAGGTGACCGAGCCCTCCAGGAAGACCACGTACCGCTCGGTCAGCGCGAAGTCGTGCTTCAGCGCGGCGGTCGCGCCCGGCACCTCCTGGCTGCGCAGCTCCTTGCCGTCGGGGGAGGAGACGTGGTGGACCAGGTACGGCGGGAACGGCGAGGAGGAGAAGAAGTGCAGCTCGCCGGTGGCCGGGTCCTCCTTGGGGTGGGCGGTCATCGCGGAGGTGAGCCTCCCCTCCCAGTCGAAGGCGCCGACGGTCTCCAGCTCGGGCGTCAGCTCGAACGGCAGGGCCGCCTCGGAGAGGGCCAGCAGGCGGCCGCCGTGCTCGATCACGTGGGTGCCGGCGGTGCTGGCGGTGAGGTCCGGGCCGTGCTCGGTCAGGTACGGGGCGCCGTCCAGGGCCGGGGTGTGCACCCAGCGGTTGCGGTACCACTCGGCGCGGCCGTCGCGGAGCCGGATGCCGTGCACCATGCCGCTGCCCTTGAACCAGTGGGTGGGGGTGATGCCGGGCTTGGGGTTGTGGCTGTTGCGGATCAGACGGCCCGTCAGCTCGGGCGGCAGGGTGCCCTCGACAGTGAGGCCGGTGGCGGTGATCTCGTCGGCGACGGGGGTGTAGTGGCCGGTCAGGTACGGGGGCTTGGCGGTGGAGGTCATGGTGGTTCGGTCCTTCCGGGCGTCGGTGGAGCGTCAGTTGGTTTCGGCCGTGGTGCGCAGGGTGGTGAGCCAGCTCTCCAGCGACTGGCGGAGGGCCTGGCCGAGCGCCTCGGGTTCGGCGTCGACGGGGGCGCCGCTCCAGGACTCCTCGGTGCGGACGGTCACCTCGCCCTCGGCCGTCTCCTCGAAGGTCCAGACGTGGACGCCCTCGATGCCGTGGGCCGGGCCGCCCCAGACGATGCGCTCGCCGGGCACCAGCTCGAGCACGGTGGAGGTGATGTCCAGGCCGTGGGTGTGCCAGCGGAAGACCGAGCCGACGGTGAGCGGGCCGCCGTCGGTCTCGGTGGCGCTGACGTCGGGGAGCCAGGCGGGCCAGGCGGCGATGTCGGTGTGCAGGTCCCAGAGGCGGGTGAGCGGGGCCCGGACGGTGGTCGAGAGTTCGACGACGGCGGGGGCGGTGCGGTCGATCTGAACGTTCATCGGGTGGCTCCTTCGGTGGCGGTGGTCTTGAGGAGGAAGGGGGTGAGCGCGGCCGCCGTGGTGGCCAGGGCTGCGGCCAGCAGGAAGGCGGTGCGGTGGGCGTCGGCCGGGGTCGTGGCGGAGAAGGTCGAGAGCAGGGCCAGGCCGATGGCGCCGCCCAGTTGGCGGGTGGTGTTCACCAGCCCGCCGGCCACGCCGGTGTGCTCCGGCCGGACACCGTCCACCGCCGCGCCGGTGAGCTGGACGAAGGCGGTGCCGAGCCCGAGGCCGATCAGCACGGTCGGCCCGGTGAGGGCGGCGAGGGAGGTGCCGGGGGCGGCCAGCAGGGCCAGCCAGAGCAGTCCGACCGCCTGGGCGAGCAGGGCGGCGGTCAGGGTCCGGCGGGCGCCGAGCATCCTGGCGAGCCGCGGTGCGAGCGCGGCGCCCGCCATGTTGGCGGCGGCGAGCGGCAGTTGGGCGAGGCCGGTGGCCAAGGGGCCCGCGCCGAGCACCTGTTGCTGGAGGAGGGGGAGGAAGAAGAACAGTCCGACCCAGACGGCGCCGAGCAGGGCCATCAGGAGGTTGGCCGGGCCGACCGTGCCCTGCCGGAGTAGGCCCGGCGGCAGCAGTGGTGCGGAGCCGCGCCGTTGGATCCGGCGGAAGAGCAGGGACAGCAGGCCGGTGGTGGCGAGCGCGCCGAGCACCGGGGGAGACGTCCAGCCGGAGCTGCGGGCGGAGGTCACGCCGTGGACGAGCGCGACGATCGCGGCGGCACTGGTGAGCGCCCCGGGCAGGCCGGCTGACGGACCGTCACTGCGCGGGGCGGGATCGGGCGGGACGCTGCGGAGGGCGGCGGCGAGGGCCAGCGCCGCGAGCAGCGCGCAGACGTGGAAGATCCAACGCCAGCCGACCGCCGCAGTGAGCACCCCGCCGAGCAGCACCCCGGCCGCCCCGCCCGCCCCCGAGACCGCTCCCCAGACCCCTAGGGCCTTGGCCCGCCCGGCTCCGGGTGGGAAGAGCCGCACCAGCAGGGCGAGCGCTGCCGGTGCGGCGGCGGCCGCCCCGATGCCCTGGGCGGCCCGGGAGCCGATGAGCAGCCAGGGCCCGTCGGCGAGTCCGGCCGCCATGGAGGCGGCGGCGAACAGGGCCAGTCCGGCGGTCAGGACCCGGCGGGCGCCCAGCAGGTCGGCGGCCCGGCCGCCGAGCAGCAGGAGTGCCCCGAACGCCAGCCCGTAGCCGTTGACCACCCAGGCCATCCCGTCGGGGGAGAGGCCGGCTCCGTCGCGGATCTGCGGCAGGGCGACGTTGACCACGGAGGTGCTGAGAACCACGGTGAACTGGGCGGTGGCGAGGGTGGTGAGTGCCTTGCGGTGCATGGTGTCCCCCCGGGATTGTTGATGAGTGGTTGACCACTCACTCTCTGGGCCTGAAGACGGCGGCCCGTGCGGACCGCCTCGTTCTCTCAGTAGTGCGTGATCCCGGCGCTGAGCGTGCGCGTCCACGGCGCGTCCACCGACTCGACGTCCAGCGAGACGATGAGATGACAGAGCATGCCGACCGCGAAGAACTCCTGCACCTGCCGCTCGTCCCCGCCCGAGGCCCCCCGCACGTACTCCACCACCCGGGCGTAACCCGCCCGGACCGCCTCGCGCACCGCCGGCACCGAGACCGCCGCCGCCTGGGCGTGCAGCTGGACCAGCAGCAGGTCGTTGTCGCTGATCAGCCTGGCGTACGCGTCCCCCATCGAGGCCAGGACCACCTCCGCCGCGCTGCCCTTCGCCTCGGCCGCCCCGCGCTCCAGCGCGGCCCTGACCTGGACGAAGCAGTGCTCGACCACGGCGGCGAAGAGCGCCTCCTTGCTCGGGAAGAGCCGGTACACGTACGCCTGCGAGATCCCGGCGGCCTTGGCGACCTCGGTGGTCGTGGTGCCGAAGTACCCCCGGGCGGCGAAGGCGCCGATGGCGGTGCGGAGCACCGTCTCGCGGCGTTCGTCGGCGGTGGAGAGTTGGCGTTGGCGTCCCGTCTGCATATGAGTAATAAACCACTCACACTTTTGCGCGTCAACCCCCGAGCTGTGCCGGCGGTGGAGGTCGTCTCAGGGTCGCGCCGCCCGCTCCCGTAGGGGGGTGCGGAGGCCGGGTACGCCGGGAGTCGGATCATCGGCCCATCCCCGCGTCGTACGGGGCGCTGACGCGGCGGAACCAGACTGAGGGTGTTCCGGGGCACCGATTCGAAGGTGCTGATTCCGGGTGCCGATTCCACACAGGGGGCCGATGTGGTTCTGCGAGACGGACGAATGCTCTCCGCTCTGACGGTGGGTGCGGCGGCGACGGTGATGGCGGCGCTGGTGCCGGCCACCGCGGTCGCGGCTGAGGGGCCGGTCGAGGGGTTCGGGCGGCAGCAACTCCGTTGGGAGCGCTGCGACTCCGGGAGGCCGGCGGCGTTGGAGTGCGCCAAGGTCAAGGTGCCGCTGGACTACGCCGACCCCGGCGGCCGGACGATCGAGATCGCGGTGTCGCGGGTCGAGGCGGGCAGCGCGGCGAAGCGGCACGGTGTGCTGCTGCTGAACCCCGGCGGGCCGGGCGGCCCGGGGCTGACCCTGCCCGCGGACGTGGAGCCGCTGCTGTCGGCGGAGGTGCGGGACCGGTTCGACCTGATCGGTTTCGACCCGCGCGGGGTCGGGCGGAGCGCGCCGATCGGCTGCGGTCTGACGGAGGACGAGATGACCGTCCTCCACCCGTACTCGGAGGGGACGTTCGCCCAGGACGTGGCCCGGGCGCGGTCGGTCGCCGACAAGTGCCGCGCCACCTCGGGGGACGTGCTGCCGCACATCACCACCCGCAACACGGCACGCGACATGGACGCGATCCGCGCGGCCCTGGGGGAGAAGAAGATCTCCTACCTGGGCTACTCCTACGGCACCTACCTGGGTGCCGTCTACATGCAGATGTTCCCCCGGCGGGCGGACCGCTTCCTGCTCGACAGCGCGACCGATCCGGCCCTCGCCTGGCGGGGCTCCTTCCGCGCCTGGTCCGAGGGTGCCGAACTGGCCTTCACCCGCTGGACCGAGTGGGCCGCCGCGCGCAACGCCGACTACGGGCTGGGCGCCACCGCCGCCGAAGTCCGCTCGGGCTTCTGGGAGTTGGTCGCACGGGCGGACCGTACGCCGATCACGGTGGGAG
The DNA here is from genome assembly GCF_055584905.1 of Kitasatospora sp. NPDC088742. Lineage (NCBI taxonomy): Bacteria > Bacillati > Actinomycetota > Actinomycetes > Kitasatosporales > Streptomycetaceae > Kitasatospora > Kitasatospora sp. NPDC088742. The sequence continues at coordinate 175,346 of NZ_JBVJLD010000001.1, forward strand.
GCGAGACCTTCAGCGGTGACGCGATCCGCCTGCGGTACGAGGACTTCGTCCGGGTCGCGAGCGTGACGCCTTGGGTCGTCGCGCTGAAGGCGGCAGCGGCGGGCGGTGCGGGTGTAGCCGCTGCCCCGGCTGCCGCCGAGACGCCGACGGACAACGCGATCGCCGTCGCGTGGGCCGTCTTCTGCGGTGAGACCCGGAGCTGGCCGCGCGACCCCGAGCAGTACCGCCGGGACGCGATCCGGGACAAGGCGGCCCGTCCCCTGGCCGGTGACCTGGTGGCCGGCATCCAGCCGTGCGCCTTCTGGAAGTCGGCCGCCCGCGAGCCCGCCACCGTGGTGGACAACGACGTCAACGCCCTGATCGTGCAGAACGAGTGGGACCCCAAGACGCCGCTGGCCATGGCCAAGGGCATGCGGCGGGCCCTGCACGGCGCGCGCATGGTCACGGTCGCGGGCGGCGAGGGCCACGGCGTGGTGGTCAACGGCCCGTCCTGCGCGGACAGCACCGTCAACCGCTACCTCACCACGGGCCGCCTCCCCGCGAAGGACCTGACCTGCGGCAGGTAGGCACTCCGACTTTCGTTGACGGGGCCCGCGACTCCCGGCCGATACCCGGCGCGCACGGGCGAGGCTAGCGTCGGAGCATGACCTCTTCTCCCTCCGGACAGTCGAAGACCCCGCCGGTCACCGCCGTCACCAACCTGCTCGCCTTCGTCCTCCTGGTCGGCGGCGCCTCGGGGCTTCTGCACGAGCTGTTCGGCTGGATCCACTTCATGGGCTTCGTGCGCTACCTGGTGCCGTCCGGCTGGGAGGTGCTGGGCTACGTGCTGATGATGGCGGTCGGCGTGGCCGTGGGCGGAGCCGGTGACCGGTACGCCAAGCGGCACAAGGGCTGACGGAGGATCAGGCCGCCGCCTCGGGTACCTCGACGATCAGCAGGGTGCCGTGGCTACCGGGGCGGACGGCGTGCTCCACCCCGGCCGGGAGGTGGTACAACTCGCCGCTGCGAAGGGTGAGTTCGGCGTCGCCGGCGAGGAGTTCGAGGCGGCCTTCGAGGACCAGCAGGACCTCGGGGGTGGGGTGGACCTCGGGCTCCAGCGGGCGGCCGTCCATGCGGAGCAGCTTCACGGCGGCGGTGCCCACCTCCGCGAGGACGTGGGAGGCCCAGGCGGCGGGCAGCCGGGCGGCGGTGGCGGGGAGGTCGAGCTGGTGCACGGCACGTCCTTTCGGCAGGTGGCCCGGCCCATAGGGGGGTGGGCCACCTGTGGGGCGATCGGTGGGTGCCTCGGAAACTACCGGGTGCGCGGCGTGCGTCGGTCGACCGTTTGGCAAAGCTTGCCCGGAGGCGCTCAGAGGTAGAGGGCGGCGAGGCGCGGGAGGCGGCGTGCCATCTCCGCGTCGTCGTCGAAGTCGAAGCCCTCGCCCAGGTCCGGCTCGTAGGTGGCCGAGGAGCCGACGGCGGCGTAGAAGGCCTCCGCGTCACCGGTGAGCCGGGTGTACGCCTCGGCGGCGGCGTAGTTGACGAGCTCCTGGAGGAACTCGTCGCAGTCCGCGTCCGGTGCGTCCGCCAGCACCACGGGGTGGTCGGCGAGGCTGTCCGGCGAGTGGGCGGCGCGCTCGTACCAGTCGCGGCCCTGGGCGATCAGCCCGGCCCGGAAGTCCGTGAAGCCGTCGTCGGAGCAGCCGCCGTTCAGCAGGTAGGCGGCGGCCCACAGGTCCCAGCGGTACACCGCGTCGTGCAGGCGGTCGAAGTGCCCCTGGAACGCGACCACCTCCGCCGCCGGACGCCTCGTCAGCTCGGCCACCCACGCCTCGTCCACCGGGCCGGGCCGCTGCCGGGCGGCCTCCACGATCTGCCAGAACTCGTCGATCTCCATGGGGGGATCCTGACATCCGCCGGCGACACCTGGCCCGCGCGCCACGCGGGACCTCACCGGGGTCGGGGTGGGGGTGCCGGGCGGGGGAGGAGGCGGCCGGTCTGCCGCGTCGGTGGGGTGGCAGGACCAGGTCGTCGGGTGGGTGGGTGGTGGTGACCGCCTCGATCCACTGGCGTGCCGAGTAGGCCCGTTGGTGTTCCGCGGGCATGGCGGCGTAGCCCTGTTCGATCTGGCGCCGGGCCGGGGCGACGCGGCCCTGGGCGAGCATCACCACGCCCCGGCGCAGGGCCAGCCGGCCCGGTGTTTGCCGGTAGCCGCCCAGTGGGACGTCGGCGTAGTCGACGGCCTCGCCCAGCCGGTCGGTCTCCAGCGGCAGGCGGTCGGCCTCCCTGGGCTCGCAGGCGTAGCTCACCGCGCGGTCGAGTGTCTGCACGGCCGCCTCGTACCGCCCGGCCACGAACTGGCACCAGCCGAGGTACGCGGCCCCGATCGCCGCCACGCCGACGGCCGGGGCGCGCAGCGAGTACGGCGCGTCCCTGGCCGCTCGGCCCGCGCGGCCACCAGCGGCAGCACGTCCGCCGAGAAGTCTCCGCCTCGTCACCGGCGCACGAGGGCACGCCACGGCGCACGACGGCCTCGGCTCACCGGCTGGGGAAGCCGGACGGGAACGAGCCCGGGCCGGGGAAGTCCGAGGGGAACGAGTGCGGGCCGGGGAAGTCGGGGGCGGTGGCGCTGAAGCCGAAGCCCAGGACCGCGAAGAGCACGCCGACGCAGACGAAGCTCGCGCAGACCACCAGGCCGACCACCACCATCGCCGAGGTGCCGACCGGGCCGGCGGCGGCGTCGGTGGCGGCGGCGTGCTGCGGGCGCTCGGGGAGGTAACGGACCGTCACGTGGTCGCCGACCACGCGGGGGATCCGGGAGGTGTCCTCGATCCGGATGTCCCGGCCGTCCTCGGTACGGAAGCCGAGGATCACGTGCCGTGCGGAGCTCTGCGGCGTGGAGTGCCCGCCCGAGTGGGTCACGTACGTCTCCAGGCAGACCGCCTCGGCGAGCAGGCCGCCCGTCAGCGCCCGGGAGCGGGCCCGCGCGCGGTTCACCAGCGTGGCGCCGAGGAACACCCCGGTGCCCGCGAACAGGAGGCCGACCACACCGAAGACCGTGCCGAACAGCTGGAACATTCCCACCCCCGTGGTTCTCCGCAGGGATGTGATCACCCCCGCACCGCAAGGATGCTTGTGGCGGCCTGGCGGTTGCACGGGCGGGGCGCGGTTGCCGGAGGTGTGTCAGGGGGCGCTGGCAGGATGCCCGGTATGGATGACTTCACCGCCGCTGTCGCCGGCTACTGGGACGCTGCCGCACCGACCTTCGACGACGAGCCGGACCACGGGTTGACGGACCCTCATGCCCGGCTGGCCTGGGCCCGGCTGGTGGAGGCCTGGGTGCCGTCCGGGCGGGCGGTCGACGTGCTGGACGTCGGCTGTGGGACGGGCTCGCTGTCGTTGCTGCTGGCGGCGGCCGGGCACCGGGTGACGGGTGTCGACCTGGCGCCGGCCATGGTCGAGCGGGCGCGCGGGAAGCTGGCCGCCGCCGGGCTGCCGGGGCGGTTCCTGGTCGGGGACGCGGCGGCGCCGCCGACCGGCGGCGAGCGGTTCGACGTCCTGCTGGCGCGGCACCTGCTCTGGACGCTGCCCGATCCGGAGGCCGCGCTGGGCGCGTGGGTCGGGCGCCTGCGGCCGGGCGGTCGGCTGGTGCTGGTCGAGGGGCGGTGGCGCGAGTCGGGGCAGGCGGCGCAGCCGTACGTGGACGGTGCCGAGCGGCTGCCCTGGCAGGGCGGGATCGGCGCGGAGGGGCTGGCGGCGGCGGTCCGGCCGCTGGTCACCGAGCTGCGGGTGGAACCGCTCGGCGGAATGCCCGAGTTGTGGGGCGGCCCGGTGGACGACGAACGGTACGTTCTGGTCGCCCGGGTCTGACGACGCTTCGGGCCGTGGCCCTACTGTGGGGGCATGGTGAACGGGGATGGGCGGCGCGCGGCCCGGGACGTCTGTCGGTGCTTCAGCCAGACGGCCGTGCAGCCGCGGGCCCGGGTGGGGTTCCACGGTGAGCGGCAGGACGTCTCGGCGCCCGGGTGGCTGCGGCTGCTGGAGCTGGTGCAGGAGGCGGCGGAGGACGGGCGCGAGGAGTTCCGGCCGTTGGCCGAGCTCGGCGCGCAGGAGCGGCGGCAGATCGTCACGCTGCCGCCGAGCATCGCCGGGCTGACCGCCGTCCGGCACCTGGTGCTCTACGGCAGCAACCTGGTCCGCCTCCCGCCGGAGATCGGGGCGATGACCGCGCTGGAGGAGTTCACGCCGTACACCTCGCACCGGCTGCACTGGTTCCCGTACGAGATAACCCGCTGCGCCCGGCTGCTGCGCAGCACGGTGAGCACGCGCTCCCTGTTCGGGAACAGCAAGTTCCGTCCGCCCTTCCCGCGGCTCCGGCCGGTCCAGGACTCCGTGGGCGCGGAACTGGCGGACCTCGACCCCCAGTTGTGGGGGACCTCGGCCGTCCGTGCCTGCAGCGTCTGCGCCCGGCCGGTCGGCGACGACGGCGTGCGCCAGGCGTGGCTGACGCTCCGGGTGGGGACGGACGCGCTTCCGCTGCTGGTCAACGCCTGTTCGGCGGCGTGCGTCGCAGCCCTGCCGGCCGGGGCCGACGGGTATGCGCGGGCGCCGCACGAGGGCGGGCGGGTGGACCTTCCGGCCCAGGGGTAGGGCGGTTTCCGGTCGTGTCCGTCCGACGGGGCGTCAGGTGGGTGACCGGCGGGGACCGGGGCCCTAACCTCGCGCTGTCGGGTCCGTGGGGCGGGCCCGCGAGGGGAGGCCGTTGATGGACGTGCCGGTCGCGGTGGCGGGGCCCTCGGGGTGGCGGGAGCGCGGGCTGCCGGTGACGGAGGATCAGGCGGCGGCCCTGGACGCCTTCGAGGAGGTGCTGGCCGACCCGGCGATGGCTTTGCGGGTGCCGCTGCGCCGCGGCGACCTGCTGGTGGTCGACAACATGGCGGTGCTGCACGGCCGGACGGCCTTCACCGACGCGCCGGAGCCGGGCGCGGGCCGCTGCCTGGTACGGGTGTGGGCGGACTGACGCCTGGTTGGCCGGGTCAGGGGGTGGCGACCAGCTTGCTGAGGCTGGTGGCCAGCCAGGGCTTGCGGCCGCCGGCCCGCATCCGGCCGGTGGTGATGGCCTTCCACATCGGGGCCCGCTTGAAGGAGACCAGCAGGAAGGTGACCGGGTCGGCGGTGATCCGGCAGTCGTGGGGGCGGGGCGGGGCGTCCCGGGTGACGGTCATGGTGCCGTCCTCCACCACCACGGAGAGGCGCGGCCCGCCGTCGAAGGCGAGGTCGAAGGAGCGGCGGACGCCACGGGCACGGGCGTGATCGAGGGCGAGCGGCATCATGGTGGGGATCGCCTGACCCAGCACCAGGGAGGCCTCCGCTCCGCTGATCGGCCAGGAGGCGCCGGTGCCCCGGGCGATGTCCAGACCGTGGAGCAGGGTCTCGCTGAGCACCAGGCCGGTGGCGGCCGCGAGGGTGAGCGAGCGGTCCGGCCCGTACCAGGGGGTCGGGACCGCGCGCTCCGGGTCCTGGCCGGCGGTGGAACCGAGGAAGGCGGTGGCCCGTTCGGTGATGAACTCGCCCATGCGGGCGCGCTGTTCGCCGTCGAAGAGGGTGATCGCACCGGCGTTGACGGCGGCGATCCGCTCCGCCAGCCGGCCCTCCTCCCGCTCCGGCAGGATGCCGGACCAGTCGACGGGCTGGTCGGTCACGGCGGCGGAGTAGGCGAGGTGGACGGCGGCGAGGTGCGCGGCGGTGTCGCCGACGCTCCAGGCGGGGAGCCCGGACGGTGCGTCCAAGTCCGCTGCGCCGGAGACGAGTTGGCTCAGCCGGGCGACGGCGGCGGCCAGCGCGGCGCGGGTCCGCTCGTGCTCGCGGACCGGATCAAGACGCGTGACGGCACCCATGCCACTTCCCCCGGGCTCTCGGACGGAGCCCGAACCCTACCGGCGGGTAGGGGCATCGCGGTAGACCCGCGCGGCGGGCGACGGCCCGGAGGCGGCCGGGAGGCGGCCGGGGCGGGAGCCGGAGCCCCGGGGGCGGCGAGGCCGCCGGCGCAGCCGGTGAGCAGGAGCGAGACGGCGAGCAGCCCGGCACGCGGTCGGTTGACGATCATGGAAAGGATGCTGCCGGGCAGGTGTGAGGATCCCGTCAGCTTTCGACAACGGCCCGGGACCTGACCGGACCGACCGGTCCGTTCAGGTCCCGGGCCGAGGCGTGGTCAGCGGCTGGGCCAGGGGGCCGGGAGGGGTTCGGTGGCTTCGGTGAGGTGGGCGGTGATGACGAGGGTGGCGTCCTCGACCTGGTAGTCGAGGGGGGCGGAGAGGCGGCGCATGGTGGAGATGAGGCCGGTGTTGGCGGCGTGGGTGACGGCGTAGACGGTGGGGACGCCGGCTTCCAGGGCGAGGGCGGCCATCCGGCGCAGCAGGTCGACGCCGAGGCCACGGCGCTGCCAGGCGTCCTCGACCAGCAGGGCGACCTCGGCGCCCTCGTCGTCCCACATCAGGTGGGCGAGGGCGACGATCCGGCCGTCGGAGGTCTCGGCGGCCAGGGTCTGGCCGTGCCGGGGGTCGAGCAGGTGGTCGAGGTAGCGGTCGGCGTCGCGGACCGGGCCGTGGTAGCGCTTGCGGAGGGTGTCGGGGGAGCAGCGGGTGTGCATGGCCAGGGCGGCGGCCTTGTCGGAGGCGTCGGCCCGGCGGACCGTCAGGTCGGCGCCGGCGGGCAGCCGCAGGCGGGCCTGGACCTGCGGGACCCGGGGGCCGAGCAGGGAGTCCAGCTCGACCAGGGCCTGGGCCCGGGCGAACTCGGTGGGGGTGAACGGCAGGTGCGGGCGGCTGAGTTCGATCAGGTCGCCGGAGGGCACCGGCAGCCGCATCAGGTGGCCGTCCACCCCGGCGGCCGCGCCGCTGCCGCCGCCGGGGAACTGGCGGATCGTGCACCGGCCGAACAACTTCCGCAGCGCGACCGGGAGTTCGGCCGCGTCCAGGGCGGTACGGGTGGCCAGGGCGAGCACGTGGGTGGGCTCGTCCACCAGGTCGTGGGCGTCGGCCTTGTCGGTCCAGATGTCGGTGCCGCCGCCGGCCGCGACGGCCCGGGCGAGCTCGGGACGGCCGACCGGCAGCGGGGCACGGACCAGGAACTCGTCCACCGCGCCGGTCGGCAGCGGGTGGGTCTGCATCGAGATGATGGAGACCTCCTGGGCGGCCAGCGCGGTGCAGATCCGGGCCAGGCTGCCGGGGGAGTCGGAGACGGTGGCGCGCAGCCGCCAGAGTGCGGTGGGCACGTGGCCGTGCAGCGGGCCGGTCACCTCGGCCGCCTCGGGACCGCCCGGCGGTGCGGTGGGATCGGGGCCGGGCGGTCCGTGCGGATGCCGGTGTGCCCACCATGCGTGGAACACCGCCGTGGCGGCCAGGGCGAGGGCCGAGAGGACCAGCAGCAGCGGTCCGTCGTGGCCGTGCACGACCGTGTTGGCGACCAGGTCGGCGGCCGCCACCGCGACGAAGACGGCGGCGAGCTCGGTGGTGGAGTGGCGCCAGCGGTGGTTGCGGGCGCTGCGCCGCTGGGCCCGCGAGGGCTCGAAGGGCGGCTGGGCGGGGTGAGAGGTGCTGTCCATGGAAACATGGTGCTCTGCCGGTGTTTCACGATCACGAATCCCCCGTGACCTGTTGGTTAATCTCTGCGGATGGCATTCGAACGGTCCTTGGCCCGCTTCAGGAAGTGGACGGACGCTCCGTCAGTTCCCGGGCCGCGGCGTGGACTTCGGCCAGCAGCAGCTCCAGGTCGGCCTCGGTGGTGGCCGGGTTCAGCAGGCAGGCCCGGAGCACCTCGCGGCCGCGGTGGAGCGCACCGGTGACGAAGGTCCGGCCGCGCGTCTGGACGGCGGCGGGGAGGTCGTGGTTGACGGCGTCGCCGCCGGTGTGGCGGAAGGCCACGATGGAGGTGTGGACCGGGGCGGTCAGCTCCAGCTCCGGGTCGGCCTCGACCAACTCCCCGAGGTGGCGCGCGAGTTCGTTGGTGCGGGCGATGTCGGCGGCCAGCCCGGCCCGGCCCCTGTGGGCGATGGTGGCCCAGACCTTGAGCGAGCGGAACGGGCGGGTCTGCTCCATCCCGTACTCGGAGAACCAGCCGAAATCCCCGGCGGCGCCGTCGCGCAGGTAGGAGGGGACGAGGGAGAAGGCGTCGCGCAGCGCGTCCGCGTCGCGGACCAGCGCGCAGCCGCAGTCCACCGGCACGCCCAGCCACTTGTGCGGGTCCAGGGCGAGCGAGTCGGCCCGGTGCATGCCCGCGTACCGGTCGGCGATCACCGGGTCGAGCACGCCCCAGGCGCCGTACGCGCCGTCCACGTGCAGCCACAGGCCCTCGGCCGCGGCCACGTCGGCGATCGGGTCGAAGGCGTCCACCGCGCCGGTGCCGACCGTCCCGGCGGAGGCGACCACGAGGAAGGGGAGCAGCCCGGCGGCGCGGTCGGCGGCCACCGCCTCGGCCAGCGCGGCCGGGTCGAGCCGGCCGTCCGAGTCCTCGGCGACGGTGCGCAGGTGGCGGCTGCCCAGGCCGAGCAGCTCCACGGCCTTGCGGACGCAGGAGTGGGTCTCGGCGGTGGCGTAGGCGATCAGCGGGGGCAGGCCGGCCAGGCCGTCGGCGCGCAGGTCGTGCCCGGCGCGCACGGCGGCCCGGTGACGGGCGGCGGCCAGGCAGAGGATGGTGGCCATCGAGGTGCCGGAGGTGAGGATGCCGCCCGGGGTGCCCTTGGCGGCGGAGGGGACGGCGGCGGGGAAGCCGACCAGCTCGGCGATCCAGCGGACCACCGCGCGCTCCAGGTGGACGTCGGCGTGGTCGCCGCCGGCCGAGCTGGGGTTGGTCGCGGCGGCGGCCAGGGTGGCCAGCACCCCGGCGGGGGCCGGGGCGGAGTTGACCCAGCCGAAGAAGGCGGGGTGGCCGTTGCCCATCGGGGCGGTCAGCACCTGACGCTCGATCACCTTGAGCAGCCCGTCCAGCGGGGTGCCGTCCTCGGGTAGCGGGAGCTCCAGCAGGGCCCGCCGGTCGGCCTCGGCCATCGGCTGCCAGACGGGCCCGTCGGCGACTCCGGCGAGGTGGTCGGCGGCCAGGTCGGCGACGGCCCGGGCGGCGCTGCGGAAGTCCTCGTTCGGAGTGGTGGTGCTCATGCTGGCGCTCCATCAGACGGCTGTGGAGGGACGGCTTCCTCGACGTACCCGGTGCGGCCGATCGTACGCGCAGCCAGGGTGGGTGGTCCCCGCCGTCCGGCGGGTGGACACCGCCGGGGGTGCGTGGTGCCACCCCCGGGCCGGTGCGGGGGTGACGGGAGTCAGTCCAGGGTGCTGGAGAGGCCGCCGGCCGAGCGGCAGTAGCCCTGGATCTCCTTGTTGGTGATCTTCGAGCAGAGCCGGGCACCGGCGCCGGACTCGGTGTAGTTGACGGTGTAGTAGCTCATCAGGCCCTGGGTGCAGGCCTTGCGCTGCCAGCCGTCGGCGGCGGTGGCGCACTGGTCGGCGGCCCAGTCCTCGCGGTCCAGGTTGTACTTCATGGTCCGCGAGCCGACCCCGCGCGAGCAGTCCTGGGCGCCGCCGGAGGCCTGGCCGTTGAGGCACCACTTGAGCGCGTCGGCGAAGACGCCGGGGTTGTTGGCGTAGTCGTGCGAGGAGAGGTAGAAGGTCGGCGCGTAGAAGAAGCAGGCCGACTGGAAGAGCGAGGGCTGGTCCTTGCAGGGGTAGAGCGGGTCCTTGGCGAGGGCGGCCGGGTCGAGGTTGGCCTTGGCCTTCTCGTCCTCCTCGTCCGGGCCGAACAGCTGCATGAAGAGGCCCTCGGAGCAGGTGATCTTCCGGCTGTCGGTGGGGAACTTGTTGCACAGCGCGCGGGCCTTGGCCACGTCCTGCTTGGCGACGAACATCGTGCCGTGGCCGACGCCGTGGATGCACGGGCCCTTGTTGGCCGGGGCGCAGAGCTTGAGCAGGTCCTCCTCCGGGTTGGCGGAGGCGTTCAGCATCTCCTCCACCGCGCCGTGCAGGTAGCCCGCCGCGCAGGTCTCGTGCGGGAAGGAGATGACCTTCTGGAAGTCGGCGTTGTAGCGCTTGACCGCGGAGTGGCCGAGCTCGTGGGCGATCGGGTGGCAGAACCGCACGGTGTAGGGGAGCTTCTTGCTGATCGCGTCCAGCTCGGCCAGGGCCTGGCCCGGGTCGGTGGCGTCCATCTTCGCCATCAGCTTGTTCCGCAGGGTGGACCGGGTCCAGACCGCCGGGTCCCCGGTGGGGGAGGGCGAGGCGGCCGCCGGGACGACCGCGGCCTGCTGGGCCGCCGGAGCGGAGGCCGCGGCCTTCGGAACCGGCGGGGTCCACTCGGTCACGGCCACCGAGCCGAGGCCGAGCGCGCCCAGCAGGAAGGCGGTGATGATCGCGAAGAGTCGCGGCTGCATGTGCTCTGGTCCCCCGGCGGTCGCTACGGACGGTGGCGGTTCCCATCCTGGCTGTTCTCGACCGAAACGGAGCGTTTCTGACGGCCATTCGGGAGTGTCGGCTCGGCCGACTGGTCAACGAGGGACGGGCCCCCCGGTCACCGAAGGCACAGGCTCTCACAGCGGGCACCCAGCCGGTCGGCCGACCCCGTGGTACCGACCAATGGGGTGGAAGAGGGGGATCCCTGCCCGATTTCGGGCACGATTGTTGGATTGGACGACCTCGAACGCATAGGCTCCCCTCCTGTGTCCGTCTCACCGCACCCTCATGAAGACCTGCTCGTCCACCTCACCCGGACCACCCCACTGGGACCGGGCGAGGCCGTACGAGTGGTCGCGGAGGTGCTCGCGTACTTCTCCGAGACCACCGAGGAGTACGTCCGCCGCCGCCACGGTGAGCTGCAGGCACGAGGACTGACCAACGAGAAGATCTTCGACCGGCTGACCGGAGAGCTCGCCGCGCGCCGGGTCGCGGCGCCCGAGCTGTCCACCCGTCAGCTGCGCCGGATCGTCTACGGCTGACGCCGCCTCAGGGGGCGGCGACATCAGAGGAGTTACCACCACATGTGCGGAATCGTCGCCTACATCGGTCCCAAGGACGCCACCGCCTTCCTGCTGGAGGGCCTGCAGCGGCTGGAGTACCGCGGGTACGACTCGGCGGGCATCGCCGTCACCGGCAAGTCCGGCGGGCTGAAGGTCTGCAAGACCAAGGGCCGGGTCGCCGACCTGGCCGCCGCCGTCCCGGCCCGCTTCAAGGGGACCACCGGCATCGGCCACACCCGCTGGGCCACCCACGGCGTGCCGAGCGACGCCAACGCCCACCCGCACCTGGACAACGCGGAGCGGATCGCCGTCGTCCACAACGGCATCATCGAGAACGCCGAGGAGCTGCGCGCCAAGCTCACCGCCGACGGCGCGGTCTTCCTCTCCGAGACCGACACCGAGACCCTGTCCCACCTGATCGCGGCCCACCTCGGCGAGGGCATCGACCTGGAGGACGCCGTCCGTTCGGCGCTCAAGAAGGTGGTCGGCACCTACGGCATCGCCGTGCTCGACGCCACCCAGCCCGACCGGATCGTGGTCGCCCGCAACGGCAGCCCGATCGTTCTCGGCCTGGGCGAGAAGGAGATGTTCGTCGCCTCCGACGTGGCCGCCCTGGTCCGCTACACCCGCCAGGTGGTCCACCTGGAGGACGGCGAGCTGGCCGTGGTCAAGGCCGACGGCTTCCGCACCTTCACCGAGGACGCCCGCACGGTGACCCGTCAGCCCTCCACCGTGGACTGGGAGATCGACTCCTACGACACCGCCGGGCACGAGCACTACCTGCACAAGGAGATCCACGAGCAGCCCGCCTCGGTCGAGCGCACCCTCGGCGGCCGCCTGGACGAGCGCTTCTCCACCGCCCACCTCGGCGGCCTCAACCTGGACGCCCGCGAGCTGCGCGAGATCCGCCGGGTGAAGATCCTCGGCTGCGGCTCGGCGTACTACGCCGGCGAGATGGGTGCCCAGCTGATCGAGGAGCTGGCCCGCATCCCCGCGCACAGCGAGCCCGCCTCCGAGTTCCGCTACCGCAACCCGGTGATCGAGGCCGACACCCTCTACGTCGCGGTCAGCCAGTCCGGCGAGACCTACGACACGCTGGCCGCCGTCCAGGAGATCAAGCGCAAGGGCGGCCGGGTCCTCGGCGTCGTCAACACCGTCGGCAGCGCGATCGCCCGCGAGTGCGACGGCGGCATCTACCTGCACGCCGGCCCGGAGATCTCGGTGGCCTCCACCAAGGCCTTCACCTCCACGGTGATCGCCTTCGCGCTGCTGGCCCTGCACTTCGGCCGCATCCACGACCTCTCCCCGGCCGACGGCCGCCGGATCGTGGCGGGCCTCAAGGCGCTGCCCGGGCAGATCCGGGAGATCCTCGCCGAGGAGGAGAAGATCGCGGCGCTGGCCGAGGAGTACGCCAAGCACGAGGGCATGATGTTCATCGGCCGGGTGCGGGGCTTCCCGGTGGCGCGGGAGGGTGCGCAGAAGCTGAAGGAGATCAGCTACGTGCACGCCGAGGCGTACCCCGCCAGCGAGTTGAAGCACGGGCCGCTCGCGCTGATCAACCCGGAGCTGCCGACCGTCGCCCTGGTGCCGGACGACGAGCTGCTGGACAAGAACCTCACCACCCTCGGCGAGATCAAGGCCCGCTCCGGCCGCGTCCTCGCGGTGGCGCACCGTCAGGTGGACGCCAAGCTGGCGGACCACACCGTGATCGTGCCGCGGTCCGAGCCCGAGCTCGACCCGCTGCTGCTGAACATCCCGCTCCAGCTGCTGGCGTACTACGCCGCCGTCGCGCTGGGCCGGGACGTCGACAAGCCGCGCAACCTCGCGAAGAGCGTGACGGTCGAGTAGGGACTTAACGGAGCGCGGGTCGTTCCGTGGTGGGTTTCCCGGCCCGGTCAGGGGGTGTTGGCGGCTCTCTGCCGGGCCGGGGGCGCACCGTTCCGTCACTCTCCGCTCGCCCGGCGGCCACGCTCCGCCGATGGGCGCTCGGTAGGGTTTGTGGCCACAGCCGGTTGAGGGACGGGAGTCGTGTGATGCGGGTCGGGATCATCGGTACGGGCATGGTGGGCCGCGCGCTGGGCGGGAAGCTGGTCGAGCTCGGGCACGAGGTGATGCTCGGCTCGCGCACCGAGCAGAACCCGACCGCCGTGGCCTGGGCCCAGCAGGCGGGCGGGAACGGCAGTCACGGCACCTTCGCCGAGGCGGCCGCCTTCGGCGAGCTCCTGATCGTCGCGGTCTCCGGCGTGGTGGCGGTCAAGGCGCTGGCCACGGCCGGCGACGAGAACCTGACCGGCAAGGTGCTGATCGACGTCTCCAACCCGCTGGTCTTCTCGCCGCTCGGCGAGGTCAGCCTGGAGCCGGTGAACGTGGACAGCATCGGCGAGCAGATCCAGCGCGACTTCCCGCAGGCCCGGGTGGTCAAGGCGCTCAACACGCTGAACGCCGAGCTGATGGTGGACCCGAGCCGGGTGCCGGGCGACCACCAGCTCTTCATCGCCGGCAACGACCCGGCCGCCAAGGCCGACGTCACCGAGGTGCTGCACGCCTTCGGCTGGCCGAAGGAGTCGGTGCTGGACCTCGGCGACATCACCGCCTCGCGCGGGCTGGAGATGCTGATGCCGTTCTGGCTGCGGCTGATGAACCACTACGGCCACGCGGACTTCAACTACTCGATCCGCTCCGCCCGTTGACCTTGGGCCCGTCCTGACGGCGCCTCAGGTGCCGCCGCCGGAGCCGGTACCCGACCAGCCCGGCGGCGGCCACGCCGACCGCTGCCAGCAGCACCAGCTGGTAGCGGGCCAGCTGGCGGTAGAGCGGCCCGATGTTGTCCCCGGCCAGGTAGCCGGCCGAGGCCCAGACGCCGACCCAGAGCAGCGCGCCGAGCACGTTGGCCGGCAGGAAGCGGCGCCAGGGCATGCCGGTGGTCCCGGCGACGATGCCGTTGGTCTGGCGCAGCACGTCCACGAAGCGGGCCACCGTCACCACCTTGCCGCCGTGCCGGGTGAAGAAGTGCTCGCCGCGCTCCATCCGCTCCGGGGTGAGCAGCACGTACCGGCCCCAGCGCTCGATCAGCCGGTGCCCGCCGGTGCGGCCGATCAGATAGCCGAGCGAGTCGCCCGCCACGGCCGCCAGCACCGCGACGGTGACCACTCCCGCGATGCTCAGGCGCCCGGCCCCCGCGTACACCGCCGCCAGCACCAGCACGGTCTGGCCGGGCACCGGGACGCCGCAGTTGTCCAGGAAGACCAGCAGCCCCACCGCCGGGTAGCCGTAGCCGTCCAGCAGTGGGGCGAGCGAGTCGAGCGGGGCGGGGAGGTCGGCGGGCGGGGTGTCCGTCATGGTGCTCCGGTGGCCGGCGGTCAGTGGGTCGGTTGCTGACGCTCGATCACGGTGCAGTCCGGGCCCGGGTAGACCAGGCCCTCGTGTCCGTCCTCGAAGTGCACCAGGTACGGGGGCTCGCCCTGGGTGCCGCGCACCTCGAGGATCTCACCCTCCCGGTCCTTCATCCCGACCGCCCTGCCGTGGATCACCAGGTGGTCGCCTGCTGTCGCGTGCATGGTCCGGCTCCTTCCGCCGCGTGGTTGCTGGTCCCGTCTCCACTGTGCGGCGGGGCGGGGGAGGCTGCAACGGCCGGTCAGGACGCCTGGTGGTCGGTGAGGTAGCAGCGGAGCAGGCGCTCGCACTCGGCGATCAGCGCCGGGTCGCCGTGCGGGTCGGTCCGGAAGGCCAGCTTGAGCACGGCGTCCGCGCACTCCAGCGCGACCCGCAGCGCGAGCGGGTGGCCGGGGCCGGCGAACAGGCCGCCGCCGAGGGACTGGAGGCGCTGGGCGACGGCGGCGTTGTTGTCGAGCTCGGTGTCCAGCAGGTGCTGGTCGTCCACCGCGCCCTCCTCGGGGCCGTCGCCCTCCGGCCGCTCGGGGGCGAGCACCTCCACCAGGCCGAAGTCGAGGTGCCCGAAGCCCGGCACCGCGCGCTTCATCGCGACGAACTCCGCGACCGCCAGGTGGACGAAGCCGGGGACGCCGGGCGGGGCCTCGGTGTCCAGACGGCTGCCGAGGCGGTCCAGGTAGAGGTCGAGGTTCCGCGAGGCCAGCGCGGAGAGCAGGCTCTCCTTGCCGGAGAAGAACTGGTAGAGGGTGCCGATCGGCACCCCGGCCCGCAGCGCGGTCTCCTTGGTGGTCAGCGCGCCCGCGCCGACCTCGTCCAGCAGTTCGGCGCAGGCGTCGAGCAGCCGCCCGTACCGCTCCTGGCTGCGCTGCTGCACCGGCCGCCGCCGGGGCGGGACGGGCGCGCCCGGCGGGCTGGTGCTCTGGCCGGGGCTGTCCGTCTCCTGCTTCATGGGCCCACTCTGCCGCATCCGGAATGCCGCACGCCAATCCCCAACGCGAGTCGCGCTCATGTTGCCCGGCGGGCTGACGGCCCGTCATCAGGCCTCCGCGCCCCGCAGGTGCGCCAGGACGGCGAGCACCCGGCGGTTGCCCTCCGCCGGGTCCAGGTCCAGCTTCATGAAGATGTTGCCGGAGTGCTTGACCACCGAGGCCTCGGTGACGCGCAGCCGGGCCGCGATCGACTGGTTGTTGTAGCCCTCCGCCATCAGCGCGAGCACCTCGCGCTCACGCGGGGTGAGCCTGCCGAGCGGGCGGGCCGCCGTCCGGTGGGCCAGCAGCACCCGCACCACCTCGGGGTCGATGACGGTCTGCCCGTCGGCGACCCGGCACAGCGTCTCCAGGAACTCGGTGACCTCGCCGACCCGGTCCTTGAGCACGTACCCGAGACCGCCTCCGTCGCCAGGCGCGCCGCCGAGCAGCTGGGCGGCGTAGGCGGTGGCCACGTACTGGGAGAGCACCAGGACGGGCAACTCCGGCTGCCGGGAGCGCAGTTCGAGCGCGGCCCGGAGGCCCTCGTCCCGGAAGTCCGGCGGCATCCGGACGTCGGTGACGACGATGTCGGGCCGGTGCTCCGCCACCGCCGCGGCCAGGGCCCGGGCGTCCCCCACGGCGGCGACCACCCGGTGGCCGCTGCGGTCGAGGATCTCGGTCAGCCCGGCCCGGAGCAGGACGGCGTCCTCGGCCAGCACTATCCGGAGCACGGGACCTCCACCCGGACCCTGGTCGGACCGCCGGCCGGGCTGGAGACCAGCAGCCGCCCGCGCAGCACCGCCAGGCGGTCCGCCAGGCCGGACAGCCCGGTGCCGGCGGCGGGGTCGGCGCCGCCCCGGCCGTCATCGGTGATCAGCAGGACGAGCCGGTCCTCCGTCAGGGTGCCGGTGACGCCGACGGTGGCCGCGCCGCTGTGCTTGGCGGCGTTGGCCAGCGCCTCGGTCACCGTGAAGTACGCCGTGGCCTCCACCAACGGCGGTAGTCTGCGCGGCAGTTCGATCTCCACCCGGACCGGGACGGGCGAGCGCTCCGCCACCTCGGCCACCGCGGCGGCCAGCCCATGGTCGGTCAGCACCCGCGGGTGGATGCCGCGCACCAGCTCGCGCAGCTGCTCCAGCGCCCGGCGGGCCTCGGCGCGTCCCCGGGCGACCAGGGCGGCCGCCTCGGGGGCGGCGGCGCCGAGCTCCAGCTCGGCCAGGCCCAGCGTCATGGTGAGCGCCACCAGCTGCTGCTGGGCGCCGTCGTGCAGATCCCGCTCGATCCGCCGCCGCTCGGCCTCGAAGGCGTCGGCCAGCCGGACCCGCGAACGGGTCAGCTCGACCACCCGCTCGCGGTCCCGGTCACCCGGGGGAGCGGCCAGCAGGGCGGTGGCCAGCCACACCTGACCCGCCGTCAGCCAGGCGGCCGCGTAAGCCGAC
Source organism: Kitasatospora sp. NPDC088742 (assembly GCF_055584905.1). Lineage (NCBI taxonomy): Bacteria > Bacillati > Actinomycetota > Actinomycetes > Kitasatosporales > Streptomycetaceae > Kitasatospora > Kitasatospora sp. NPDC088742. Next base: position 192,121 of record NZ_JBVJLD010000001.1, read on the forward strand.
AGCGCCACCCCGGCCAGACCGGCCAGGCTGAACGGCAGCGCGGAGAACGGCCCCGGCACGGCCCGGCCCGGGATCAGCATCACCGTCTCCGGAGCCAAGGCCCAGACGATCACCGGGGAGACCACCAGGGCGCAGGAGAACGCCAGCAGCGCAAGGACCCCGAGCCCGGCGCCGGTGAGGACCACCGCCAGCAGCGCCGCGTAGCCGGACTCCCGCCAGGTGGCCCGCTCCGTCAGCCGGTGCCGCAGCAGGCCGCGGCCGGCGGGCGCCGGTGCGTGCGGATCGGCCAACGGGGACGGCTGCACCAGCCGCAGCCGGCGCCGTTCGACCCGGGCGACCGCGACGGCGAGCAGCGGGACACCGGCCAGCACCAGCAGACCGACCCCCGCCACCGAGAGCAGGATCCCTGCGGCCAGCAGCAGCGCCAGCGCCACCAGCAGTCCGGAGCCGAACAGCGTGCCGCCCAGCAGGTGCAGCCAGCAGCGCAGCGGCCAGGCGGAGAACAGGAACTCCGCCGGCCGCCGCCCGAGTGCCCGGCGGACGGCGCTCGCGGGCGGCGGTGCCGGGGCGGCCTGGTGGGGGAGGGACATCCGTGCCCTTTCTGGAGTTCTTGATCATCAAGCACCCTAACCCGGGCCGCGGCCGTTGTCGGTAGGGGAAACCCGACCTTCGGACCTCGACCCAGACCCCCTGACGGCGAGGGGGCGCGCGGCTGGAATGGAGCCGTGCCGAAACGACTGCTTGCACCATCGATCGCCTTGCCGGACCGAGGAGTTGGGAGTACCTGGTGGCTCGCCGCGGCGGGCTACGCGGCGGCGCTCGCCGCGCTGTCCGGGCTGACGCCGCACCGGGTCTGGGGCGCCTGCGCCGCCGTCGGCTACCTGGCGGCCGCCGCTCTGGCGGGGCGGTCGCGGAGCGGGGCCGCGGTGCTGGGAGCGGCCTTGGCCGGGAGCGTCCTGGTGCCGCTCGCCGTGCTGCTGACGAACGGTCAGGCGCAGAGCGAGGTCGGGGTGATCGCGCGCTCCGCCGAGGTCCTGCTGCGGACCGGGACGCCGTACCTGGCCGACCCGCTGGTGGTGGACGACTACAACCCCTACCTTCCGGGCATGGCGCTGTTCGGGCTGCCGGCCCGGCTGCTCGGCAACGGTCCGGGCGTGCTCCCGGCGCTCGGGGACCCCCGGCTGTGGTGCGCCGCCGCACTGGTGCTCTGCCTCGCCGGTGCGCGGGCCGTCCTGGGGCGCGGCGGCCCGTCGTGCGGGGCCGGTCGGGTGGCCGGGTATCTGGTGGCCTCTCCGCCGGTGGCGCTGCCGCTCTGCGTGAGCGGTGTCGACCTGCCGCTCACCGGGCTGCTCGTCCTCGCGCTCGCCCTCGCGGCCCGGCAGCGGCCGGTCGCCACCGGGCTGGTGCTGGCCGCCGCCTGCTCGCTCAAGTGGACCGCCCTGCCCGCCGTCGCGGTGGCGGCCGCCCTGCTGACGGCCGGTCAGACGGTCGGGCGGGCGTCCAGGGGAGGGCGGCGTCCGGCGGTGCGGTGCCTGACGGCCTGGGCGGTCGGGACGTCGGCCCTGGTGCTGCCGGCCTTGGCGGCTTCGCCGGGCCCGCTGGTCGAGCAGGTGCTGCTCTTCCCCACCGGGCGGGGTGCCGTCCCGACCCCGGCCGCCAGCCCGTTGCCCGGACGTCTGCTGGCCGAGCTCGGGCCGGCCGGCCAGTACGGTGCCGCCCTGCTGCTGCTCTGCGGAGCGGCCGCGGTCGCCGCCTCGCTCCTGGTCCGCCCGCCCCGCACCCTGGTCGCCGCCGCGGACCGGCTCGCCCTCGGACTGACCGCGGCCTTCCTGTTCGCGCCCGCCGGACGGTTCGGCTACCTCGCGCTGCCGCTGCTGCTCGCGCTGTGGGCCAGGCTCGCCGCTCCGGCCGACGCCTCCGTCCCCGCCGTGTCCGCCGCCCGCCTCGGCGTCGGTGTCCGGCCGCGCCCGATCGCTTCCTGAGTCCCCGTCAACCGCCGCAGAACCCCGGAGAGGCCGCCGCCTTGAGCACCACACTCGTCATCACCAACGACTTCCCGCCCCGACAGGGCGGCATCGAGACCTTCATGCACGCCATGGCCACCCGTATGCCGGGCCACGACGTGGTCGTCTACACCTCGGCCGAACCGGGCGCCGCCGAGTTCGACGCCGGCCTGCCGTTCCCGGTGGTCCGCGACCCCGCCCGGACCCTGCTGCCCACCCGCCGGGTCACCGACCGCGCCGTCCGGCTGGTCCGCGAACACGGCTGCGACCGGGTGTGGTTCGGCGCCGCCGCCCCGCTCGCCGCGATGGCCCCGGCGCTGCGCCGGGCGGGCGTCGAACGCATCGTGGCCACCACCCACGGCCACGAGATCTGGTGGGCCCGGGTGCCCGGTGCCCGCCGGCTGCTGCGCCGGGTGGGGGCGAGCGTCGACGTGGTCACCCACCTCGGCGAGTACACCCGGGCCCGGATCGCCCCGGCGCTCGGTCCGGGTGCCCGGCTCAGCCGGCTGGTGCCCGGTGTCGACCCGGAGCTCTTCCGCCCGGGGCTCGGGCCGACGGCGGATCGGGGCGGGCCGGTGCGCGACCGGCACGGCCTGCACGGCCGCGCGGTGGTGCTGTGCGTGGCCCGCCTGGTGCCCCGGAAGGGGCAGGACGTGCTGATCCGCGCGCTGCCGCTGATCCGCCGCGCGGTGCCGGAGGCCGTCCTGCTGATCGTCGGTCAGGGGCCGGACGAGCGGCGGCTGCGCAGGCTGGCCGCCGGGCTGCCGGAGGACTCGGTGGTCTTCGCCGGCGGCCGGGACCACACGCAGACCCCCGCCTACTACGCGGCGGCCGACGTCTTCGCGCTGCCCTGTCGCACCCGCCGTGCCGGGCTGGAGGCGGAAGGGCTGGGCATCGTGTACCTGGAGGCCGCCGCCAGCGGCCTGCCGGTGGTCGCCGGGGATTCCGGCGGGGCGCCGGACGCGGTGCTCGACGGCCGCACCGGTCTGGTCGTGGACGGCCGGGACGTGCGTGCGGTGGCCGCTGCCGTCGTCCGGCTGCTGACCACTCCGGAGGGCGCCGCGATGGGCCGCGAGGGCCGCGGCTGGGCGGAGCGGGAGTGGAGCTGGGACCGCTCCGCCGCGCACCTGACCGGTCTGCTCACTCCCGGGCCCGGCGTGGGCTGAACCGCCGTCGGCCGAGCTCTGGCCTTCGACGGGTGGATCTCCCTAACATGAGCATCCCTCGCATTTTCGGGGCCATGCTCGTACTGCGGAAGGATCCTCATGACGGACCGTCACGACCTGCCCCCCGGTTTCCGCTGGGGCGTGGCCACCGCCGCCTACCAGATCGAGGGCGCCGTCCGGGAGGACGGCCGGGGGCCGTCGATCTGGGACACCTTCACCGCGCGCGAGGGCACCGTCCGGGACCGCCACACCGGCGACACCGCCTGCGACCACTACCACCGCTGGCCCGAGGACGTCGCGCTGCTGCGCGGCCTCGGCGTGGACGCCTACCGCTTCTCCATCGCCTGGCCGCGCGTCCAGCCGACCGGCCGCGGCGCGGTGAACGGGGCCGGCCTCGCCTTCTACGACCGGCTGGTCGACGGCCTGCTGGACGCCGGGATCGAGCCGCTGCCCACCCTCTTCCACTGGGACCTGCCGCAGGCCCTCGAAGACGGTGGCGGCTGGCTCGACCGGGACACCGCGTACCGCTTCGCCGAGTACGCCGCCGTGGTCGCCGACCGCCTCGGCGACCGGGTGCGCAGCTGGATCACCCTCAACGAGCCCTTCGTGCACATGGTCTACGGCTACGCCCTCGGCAACCACGCGCCCGGCCGCGCCCTCCTCCTCGACGCCCTGCCGGTGGCCCACCACCAGCTGCTCGGCCACGGCCTGGCCGCCGCCGAACTCCGGGCCCGGGGCGGGGCGGTGCTGATCACCAACAACCTCACCCCGGTCCGGCCGGCCTCCGCCTCGGCGGAGGACCTGGCGGCCGCCGACGCCTACGACACCCTGCACAACCGGCTCTTCAACGACCCCGTCCTGCTGGGCAGTTACCCCGACCTCTCGGCCTTCGGGGTCTCCGCCGACCTCGGCGGCGCCGTCCGCGACGGCGACCTCGCGCTGATCGCCGCCCCGCTGGACGGACTGGGCGTCAACTACTACAACCCCACCCTGATCACCGCCCCCACCGACCCCGGCCTCCCCTTCGCCGACGCCCCCATCGAGGGCGTCCCCCGCACCGCCTTCGGCTGGCCCGTGGTCCCCAACGGCCTGCGCGAACTCCTGACCGGCCTGCGCGGGCGCTACGGCGCGGCCCTGCCCCCGGTCACCATCACCGAGAACGGCTGCTCCTACCCCGAGGACCTCGACGACCAGGACCGCATCGCCTACCTCTCCTCCCACCTAGACGCCCTCGCCACCGCCGTCTCCGAAGGCGTCGACGTACGCGGCTACTTCACCTGGTCCCTGCTCGACAACTTCGAGTGGGCCGAGGGCTACCACCAGCGCTTCGGCCTGGTCCACGTCGACTTCGACTCCCAGAAGCGCACCCCCCGCGCCTCCTACGCCTGGTACCGCGACCTGATCACAAGTCACCACGCCTCTCACGCACGCTAGTGCCGTGCCCCCCCTGGGGGCACCCGCGTCGATCGGACAGCCGGGGCATGGGAAGATCGGTCGACCGACGGCATCCGTACCGGTGAGGTCGGCAGAGCCGTCCGCACCGTGATCGAGGAGCAGCTGTGACCGAGCAGCCCGGCCCGCAGCAGCGCATCGCCGAGGTCATCCGCCCGGCCATGCTCGACGGCCTGCAGGATGCCCAGTTGACCGGCAGACCGGGCACCGAGCTCATCAACCAGTGGGCCGACTGGATCGCCGCAGTCGTCGCCGGCCAGGTCGTGCAGTCGATCGCGGCCGAACGCGACGCCTTCGCGGACCGGGTGGACACCCTCAGCCAGGTCGCCAGGCGCAACCTGGAGGGATACAAGGACGCCACCCGGGACGTGCAGCGCCTCGAGGCCCGTGTCGCCGAGCTGGAGGCGGAGCTGACGCGGCTGCGGGCACCCGGAGCGGTGGTCGCCGACCCGGAGGCGGCACCCGACGCGGGAGCTGCCACCGGCCGGCCCGCCGAGTCCCTCCGGGACCGGCTCCGCGCCAAGTACCCCGCGACGGCGGAGGCCCTGGACCGACGGGATGCCGAGGCGGATCGGAGCCGGAACGCCGAGGGCGGCCCGGACGAGCCGAGCGACCCGCCGCACCCGTTCGGCCGACCGGGGCCCGACGCGCCCGCGGCGCCGTGACGAGGACCTCGCCGATGTGACGGCGCCGGAGCGGGTGCCGGTGCCGACCCCGACCCCGGCCCGGGCCCCGGCCACGAAGCCGAGCCCGTCGTCCTCGATCGGCGAGGAGCGGTGCCTGCGGCTCGGCCGGGAGGCGCTCGCCGCGCTGCCGTGCGAGGACGCCGGCCCGTACCTCGCCGACGAGCCGTTCGCCAGCCTGGACGGGGCGGGCCGCCGCGCCGTCGCCGCCCGCCTCCTGACGGCGGGTCAGCCGGGGTCCTCCGTGCCGTGCCGCGCCGTGTCGCGGGCGGCCAGGGCAGCGCGCAGGGTCAGTTGGTCGGAGCCCCGGGCGGCGTCCAGGCCGGTGAGGTCGGCGGCCTTGCGCAGGCGGTAGTCGACGGTGTTGGGGTGGACCTGGAGCCGGGCGGCGGCCAGGCGGCGGTCGAGGCCGCAGGCGAGGTAGGTGCGCAGGGTGTCGAGCAGGTCGGAGCGCCCGGCCAGCGGGGCGAGCAGGGCGGCGAGCCGGTCGCGGGCCGGGCTCGGGCGGCTCAGCTGGTACTCCAGCAGGACGTCGTCGAGCAGGTAGAGGCCGGGCCCGCGGCCGGACGCCCGTGCCACGTCCCGGACTTCACCCACCAGCCGGGCGGCGCCCGCCACGCCCTCGGGGGCGGCGGTGGCCGCCGCCACCACCAGCTCGGCGCCGCAGCGTTGGCCGAGCTGATCGACCAGGCGGGCGAGCCGCTCGCGGCCCGCGCCGTCGAGGCCGGCCGGTGACGCGCCGTCAGGGATCAGCACCAGGGCGCTGCTCCCGGACAGCCGGGAGAGCAGGTCGCCGTCGGTGCGCCGCTGCAGTTCGTGGCGCAGGCGCCGGAGTTTGCGGCGGCCGGCCACGGCGTGGTTGACGCCGGGCAGCAGCTCGTCGGGGTGCGGGCCCACGGTGATGCCCAGGACCAGGTAGCCGACCGGCAGCGGCAGGCCGGCCCGGTCGGCCGCGGCCTGCGGGTCGCCGCCCTCCAGCAGCCGCGACAGCAGCTCCTGCCGGGCGACCTGCTCGTCGCCCAGCGCCGCCTGCCGCTCCTGGACGTACCCGGCCGCCACCGCGCAGCTCACCAGCCGGAGGTAGTCGAGCAGCCGGTGCTGGACCAGCAGCACGTCCGACAGGTCGTCAGGCCCGGCGGCGGCCAGGACCCGGGCCGCGCACTCCTGCGCGCCGTAGTGGTAGGCCCCGACCACGGCCTCCAGCGGAACGCCCTCGTCCGCGCGGCGGGCCGAGGACTCGCTGATCCTGGCGAGTTCGGCCTCGCCGGGCAGTTCGCCGGTGCGCAGCGTCTCGGTGAACGCCCGGATTCCGCGGTCGACTTCACGGGTGATCTCACCGCGGAGCTGCTCGGACGGGAGTGCCTCGTAGGCGGGCAGCTGTTCGACCAGCCGGGCCATCACCGCAGGTGCCAGGGCCGTGGCGGCGGCCCGGAGCCGTTCGTGGACGGGAGTCCCGCCCAGCTGTGGGGCCGGGTCGCGCTCCGCCGGGCTGGACGCCGTCACAATCCACCTCGCGAATCTCTGGTGCACGGCCCGGGGACACCCCCGCCGTACCGCAGCCATCATGTTCTCCGGGACGTTTCCTACCAGTTGGTAACACGCCCACCGGTGTACCACTCGACGTGTACGGACCCCGACCGCGCCGTCCACCGGACCCTCACACCCACCCACCCCACGGGGGACCCCACATGCGCAAGCACAGCTCCCGGCTGCTCGCCGTCGCCGTCACCGCCGCCCTGGCCGCGACGCCCCTGGCCGCCGCCGCGGTTCCGGCCTCGGCGGCCACGGTCTCGGCTTCCGCCGACTCCTTCTACGGCTACGACGGCAGCGCGCCGCTGGCCTCGTTCGCGCCGGGCACCGTCCTGAAGACCCGGACCCTGGCCTACCACGTCGTGGGCCTGCCCACGCCGGTGCGGGCGATCCAGCTGCTCTACCGCACCACCGACGCCCAGGGCCGTCCGGCCGCCAACGTCACCACCGTGGTGCGCAGCCTGACCGGCGACTCCACCAAGGCGGTCTCCTACCAGTCCTTCTACGACTCGCTCGACCCGCAGGACAGCCCGTCCCGCGCCGTCGCCGGCGACCTGAGCCTCGGCGGGCTGATCCCGAATGCCGAATCGCTCTTCCTGATCCCGGCCCTGACGCAGGGTTACAACGTCGTCATCCCGGACACCGAGGGGCAGAGCGCCGACTTCGCGGCCGGCCCGGAGTACGGGACCAACACCCTGGACTCGATCCGCGCCGCCACCAGCTCGCCGGCCACCGGCATGGACGACGGCACCCGCTTCGGCCTGCTGGGCTACTCCGGCGGCGCCATCGCCACCAACTGGGCGGCCGCGCTCGCCCCGTCCTACGCGCCGGACGTCAATGCCAAGCTGGTCGGCTTCACCGAGGGCGGCCTGCTGGTGGCCCCGGCGCACAACCTGAAGTACGTCGACGGCTCGCTGGCCTGGAGCGGCGTCATCCCGATGGCGGTGATCGGGGTCTCCCGCTCCTTCGGCATCGACCTCAAGCCCTACCTGAGCGACTACGGCCTGTCGGTCTACCGGCAGTTGGAGGACGGCTCGATCATCGACGCCGTCGGCCACTACCCGGGGCTGACCTGGAAGAAGATGGCCAAGCCGCAGTACGCCGACCCCAACTCGGTGCCCGCCTTCGTCGACGCGGTCAACCGGGTCAACCTCGGCTCGGCCCCCACCCCGACCGTCCCCGGCCAGATCGCCCAGGGCAACGGCGGCGTCCTGGAAGGCACCTTCGCCAGCCCCGCCGGCATCGGGACCGGCGACGGCGTCATGGTCGCCGGGGACGTCCGGGCGCTCGCCCGCCAGTACTGCGCCACCGGCAACGGCCGGATCACCTACCAGCAGTACGACCTCCTCAGCCACCTCGGAACCGCCGTCGCCTGGGCCCCGTCCGCCTTCTTCTGGCTGAACGACCGCTTCGCCGGCCGCACAGCCCCCACCGACTGCGGCCACATCCCCGCCGGCAACTCACTCACCCTGGAGCAGCCCACGCTGCGGTGACGGTCCTGAGGGTCCGTCAGGCCGACGCGAAGCGGTCCCGCAGGAACCGGGCGGCCTGGCGGCCGGCGGTGCGGGCGGCGTCGACGGTGCCGGTCATGGTGAAGAAGCCGTGCGCCGTGCCGGGGTGGCGGGTGAGTTCCACCGCTACCCCGGCGGCGGCGAGCCGGGCCGCGTCACGCCCGCGTGACGGACCGGAACGCCTCGGCGAGGCGGAGGGTGGCCTCGGCCGCGTCGGCGGGGTCGGCGGTGGCGGCGAAGCCGAGCCGCAGGTGGGCGGCGGCCGGGGGCTCGGCCGGGAAGTAGCGGCGGCCCGCGTCGACGGAGACGCCGTGCGCGCGGGCCGCGTCGGCGACGGCGGAGTCGGCCGGGCCGGGCGGCAGCCGGACCCACAGGTGCAGGCCGCCGGCGGGGTGCCGGGTGACGGTCCAGTCGGGCAGTTCGGCGGCGAGGGCGGCGGTCAGGGCCGCGCAGCGTTCGCGCAGCGCGCTGGAGAGGGCGTGCAGGTGGCGGTCCCAGGCCGGGTTGCTGAGCAGTTCGACGGCGGCCTCCTGGAGCGGGCGGGCGATGAAGAAGTCGTCCACCCGCCGCATCCCCTGGAGGCGGCGCATCACCGGTCCGCGGGCGATGACCGCGCCGATCCGCAGGCTGGGAGAGGCGGGCTTGGTCAGCGAGGTCAGATGGATCACGGTGCCGTCGCGGTCGTCCGCGACCAGCGGGCGGGGCACCGGGCCGCCGTGGCCGAGGTGACGGGCGAAGTCGTCCTCGATGACGAACGCGCCGGCGGCCCGGGCCACGTCGGCGACCTGCCGGCGGCGCTCGGGCGCGAGCACGGTGCCGGTGGGGTTGTGGAAGGTCGGCTGGCAGTAGAGCAGCCGGGCTCCGGTCATGGCGAAGGCGTCGGCCAGCAGGTCGGGGCGGAGGCCGTCCTCGTCCATCGGCACCGGCACCGGGCGCAGCCCGGCCGCCCGGGCGGCGGCCAACGCGCCCGGGTAGGAGGGCGATTCGACCAGGACGGGGCTGCCGGGAGCGGCGATGGCCCGGAACAGCATCGACAGCGCCCCCTGGCCGCCACCGGTGACGAGGACGTCCTCGGGGTTCGCACCGCCGCCCGCCTGGCGGGCGAAGACCGCGCGCAGCGGCGCCAGGCCGGCGGCCGGGGCGCGGTGCCAGGCGTCCGGACGGCGGGCGGCGCGGGCCAGGGCGGCGCCGAGGGCCTTCACCGGCTGGAGGCTCTCGTGCAGGTAGCCGCCGGAGAGCGGCAGGGTGTCGGCGGGCAGCGGATCGGACGGGCCGTCAGGCTCTCCGGCGTCGTAGTCCCGCCCGGCCAGGGCCACGGCCTGCCACGAGGTGTCGGCGGCCGCGTCGGCCGGCTGCGGCCGGCGGTGGGCGACGTACGTGCCGCTGCCCGGACGGCTCACCACCACGCCCTCGGCGGCCAGTTGGGAGATCGCCCGGGAGACGGTGACCGGGCTGACGCCGTGACGGGCGATCAGTTCCCGGCTGCTGGGCAGGCGGTCGCCGGGGGAGAGGCCGGCGATCTCGGTCCGGAGGATGGCCGCCAGGATCCCAGTACTGCTACCGTCAGACATGAAGAACAAGGATAGCGCTTTTCCCTCCAGCGCGGAACCGCTCCTCGACCTCGCCGCTCTGCGGGCCGACACCCCCGGCTGCGAGTCGGTGGTCCACTTCAACAACGCCGGCTGCGGGCTGCTCGCCCGCCCGGTGCTCGGGGCGATGCTCGACCACCTCCACCTGGAGGCCGCCATCGGCGGGTACGAGGCCTCCGCCGCCCGGGCAGCCGAGGTCGCCGACTTCCACGCGGCGGTCGCCGACCTCCTCCACACCCGCCCCGGCAACATCGCCTTCGCCGGCAGCGCCACCCACGCCTACGCCAAGGCCCTCTCGGCGATCGACTTCCGCCCCGGGGACACCGTCCTCACCACCCGCAACGACTTCATCTCCAACCAGATCTCCTTCCTCGCCCTGCGCAAGCGCCACGGCGTCCGGATCGTGCACGCCCCCGACCACCCCGACGGCAGCGGCGTCGACGTCGACGCGATGGCCGCGCTGATGCGCGCCCACCGCCCGCGCCTGGTCGCCGTCACCCACGTGCCCACCAACTCGGGCCTGGTCCAGCCGGTCGCGGAGATCGGCCGGCACTGCCGGGAACTCGACCTGCTGTACCTGGTCGACGCCTGCCAGTCGGTCGGCCAACTCCCGGTCGACGTGGAGGAGATCGGCTGCGACCTGCTCACCGCCACCTGCCGCAAGTTCCTGCGCGGGCCGCGCGGTTCGGGCTTCCTCTACGTCTCGGACCGGGTCCTGCGGGCGGGGTACGAGCCCCTGTTCATCGACATGTACGGCGCCCGCTGGGTCGCCCCCGGCCACTACCGCCCGGTCGACACCGCCGCCCGCTTCGAGGAGTGGGAGTTCCCGTACGCCACCGTGCTCGGCTGCGCCGCCGCGGTCCGCTACGCCCTGCGGGTCGGCCCCGAAGCCGTCGCACGGCGCACCCCCGTGCTCGCGGCGCGGCTGCGTGACCGGCTGTCAGCCGTCCCGGGCGTGCGGACGCTGGACCGCGGGCCGGCGCCCGCCGCGCTGGTCACCTTCGCCATCGAGGGGTGGCAGGCCGGGCCGTTCAAGGAGGCGATGGACGCGCGCGGGATCAACTCGGCCCTCAGCTACCGGGAGTTCGCGCAGTTCGACTTCGCGGACAAGGAGGTCGAGTGGTGCCTGCGGCTGTCGCCGCACTACTACAACACCGAGGACGAAGTGGACACCGTGGCGGACGCGGTGGCCGAGCTGGCGGGGAGCGCCCGATGACGCGGACCCCTCTGGTCTCCGAGCGGGCCGCGTCCGGCGGTGCCGCCGCGCCGAGCCTCTGGCAGAACGGCGACTTCCTCAGGTTCTGGTTCGGCGAGAGCGTCTCGCTGATCGGCGGTCAGGTCACCAACCTGGCCCTCCCGTTGACCGCGATCACCGCCTTCGGCGCCACCGACGAGCAGATCGGCCTGCTGCGCTTCCTCCAGCTCGTCCCGTACCTCGGACTGGCCCTGCTGATCGGCGTCTGGACCGACCGGGTACGGCGCAGACCCGTGATGTTGGGCGCGAACCTCGTCCGGCTGGCCCTGCTCGGCCTCGTCCCGCTGCTCCACTGGTGGGACGCCCTCACCCTGCCCGTCCTGCTGGCCGTCGCGTGCGCCGTCGGCATCGCCTCGGTCGCGTTCGACGTCAGCTGGATGTCGTACGTGCCCGTGCTGGTGAAGGACCCCGGGCACTACGTCGAGGCGAGCGCCAAGATGGGCGCCAGCTCCTCGGCGGCCGAGGTGGCCGGCCCGGGGCTCGCCGGTGTCCTGGTGTCCTGGCTCACCGCCCCGGTGGCGCTGCTCGCGGACGCCTGCTCGTACGCGGTGTCGGTGGTCGCGCTGGCCCTGATCCGCACCCCCGAGCCGCGGCCGAAGCCGGCCGCCGAACGGCACCTGATGGCCGAACTGCGGGACGGGCTCGGGTGGGTGATGCGCGACCGGGTGCTGCGCGCTCTGGCGCTGACCGGATTCTGCTGCAACTTCTCGATGATCACGGTGTGGACGATGTTCCTGCTCTACGGCACCCATGACCTCCACCTCGGATCCACCACGATCGGAGCCGTGCTCGCGACGGCCTCCGTCGGCGGCCTGATCGGGACCCTGCTCTCCCGCCGGGTCATCGCCCGCTACCCGGTCGGCCGCGTCTACGTCCTCGCCCAGTCGGCCCTGCTGCTCGGCCCCGTGCTGCTCGCCGCGGCCGCCGGGCCCCGGCCGGTGATGATCGCGCTGTTCGTCCTGTCCTTCTTTACCACCTACCTGGGCCTGGGGGTGGCCGGCGTCATCATCGTGAGCCTGCGTCAGACCCTCACCCCGCAGGCGATGATGGGGCGGATGACGGCGGCCTTCCGCACCCTGCTGTTCGGCGGCGGCGCGCTCGGCGGCCTGTCCGCCGGCCTGCTGGCCGGCCGGATCGGCGCCCACGCGGCCCTCGCGGTGGCCGCGGCCGCCTCCGCCGCCGTCGTCATCGCGCTGTTCCGCTCACCGGTCCGCCACCTGCGGACCCTTCCGGTCCCGTCCCCGGCGCCCCGAAGTCAGTAGCGCCGAGGACCGGCCGCTCCCTGCGGGAGTCCTGACACGGGGTCAGCGCTCCCGGCCTGTGGTGGCCAGGCGGTGCAGCAGCTTGACGGTTTCTTCCCGGTGGGACGCGAAGGCCCCGTGGTCGCTCGGCCAGGTGAGCGCGTGGGTCGCGCGGGCGGCGAACTTCCGTTGCAACTCCGGGTGCACGGCGCGGTCTTCCGAGCAGAGCACGTAGGTGCTCGGCCGTCGGTGCCAGGCGACACCGGTCGTCGGCTCGAGCCCGGCGGCCATCACCTGGGGGACCAACCGGGCGGTGTGGCGGGCGCGTTCAGCCTCGTCGAGCTTGCCGTGGAACAGCTCGCCCGCCGCCTCCGGATCGATCGTCGTGCTACCGGCCCGGTCACCGGTCATGGCGGCCGCCAGCCCGGTGGCCGGCGCACCGGCGAGCAGCCCGAGGGCGGTCTCGCCCTGATCGGGCATCATCGCGGCGAGGTACACCAGATGCCCGACCCGCTCCGGCGCGAGCCCGGTGATCACGGCACCCCCGTACGAGTGCCCGCACACCACGGCAGGGCCGTGTTCGGACAGTCCGTCAAGTGCCGCCTCGGCCGCGGCGATGTCACCCGCCAGTGACCCGCGGTGCAGCTCGGCGACGGACACGGCGACACCCCGGGCCCGCAGCCCGGCCGCGACGCCGTCCCAAGCGTGCCCGGTGTGCCAGGCGCCGTGCACCAGCAGTACGCCACGCGGCGGCGTGTCGACGGAGGAAGGAAGGATCACGATGGGCCTCTCGGTGCTCGGGAGTTCGGGAACGGACGGCCGCACCTCGGATGGTCCGGTCGTCCGGTCATGAGAGTCACCGGGCCGCGAGGAGGATTCGGGCCCGGGGTTGCCCGCAGTTCGGAGCTGACGGTCTGGAGCCGTCTGACCGGCTCACGGTGCCCTGTGCGCGGCGACCGAGCGGGCCACTGTTGCGAGGTGGTGCGACGTGCCCTAGGCCCGCCATTCACGGGCGCCGCCCGGGCGGGTGGTGAGCCCGCCTGCGCGGTGCTGGATCTGAGCGTCGCCCCAGGGCAACTCCGAGCCGTGACGCGGGTCCCAGTGCCGGGATCCGGCAAGTTGACGGCAGAGCCGGAGAGCGTCGTTCGCGGCCGGGCTCGCGGCGCGGAGCACGTACCAGTCGGCGCCGACGGTGTAGCGGAGGTTCGGGCGGCCGCGCCAACCGCGGTTGGGTGGCTGTGGGTGGACGATGCCGTAGTCGCCGAAGTCAGGGATGCGGAAGTGGGACCCGCGCTGGACGACCGCCCGCCACAGGTCCGCCTCGTGACGGTGGACCGTGGCGATCAGGTGGGGCTCGATCGCCGCCAGCGAGGCCGGGAAGCTGCCACCGGCGAGCGCGATGTGGCGCCAGGGCATCGCCCCGGCCCACTCCAGGGCCCCGAGCACGCGGCCCACCAGGTGGGCGGCGGCCTGTTGAGAGGAGAGGAAACCCGTGTCGAGGAGCAGGTCGACACTCTCGGGCGACAGCCCCACGGCGTCGAGCGTGTCATGCACGGCGACGGTCAACTCCGCTGGAGAGGGCGGCAGTTCGCGCAGGTCGACGCGCAGGCACCCGCCCTGCCCATGGGTCCGCTGTACCTTCCCGATCTCCTCGAGCGAACCGGTCGGCTCGGTCGTCCGGAAAGCCGGGACCAACCGGTGGAGCCACTGCTCCAGGTACTCGCCGATCCAGGCCATCGCATTCCCGGAGAACCCGGTGCCGACAGCACCGCGTTGCCACAGCCGCCCGCAGTCGACCGTGACCACGAGGTCCTTGGGAAGGTCCTCGCCAAGCTGACGGGCGAAGGCCTGTACGGAGTCGGACAGTCGCTCGTCCGGAACCACCTCGAGCACTGGCCGGATGCTGCTCCGTACCTCAGGGCTGATGTGACGCAGCGCCAGCAACTCGCCCGCCTTGCCGCGCAGGATCGGTACGTACTTCATCGGTCTCCCCCACCCGCAGAGCCTGACCCAGCCCATCGCGTGCCACCGTCCTACGCAGTGTGCGACGGACTTCAGGGCAGCACCAGGGTGAGATCCGGACTTCAGGGCGGTCGAGGGCCCGGCGGTTCGGAGGGAGGGATCCGGGGAGGGGGTCGGCTGAGCGGGTGGCGACGGACGACTGCCACCCGCTCAGCCGGTCAGTCGCGCACCTTGTGGACGTGGACGAGGTGGCGCCGTCCGTTCTCCTCGTACTCGAAGGAGCTGCCGGCCGATCGGTTGCCGAGCGCCTTGCCGAGAACGGTGAACGGGCTGAGATGGTCGGTCTCTTCTTCGAAGGGCCGCCGCGAGGTGATCTCGTACTCGAGGACCTCGTCGTCGCCGTCGAACTGCAGGGACACCAGTCGGCCGGGGCTGACGACGTCGGCCGCGGCGGCGCGGTCACCGGTGAGGTATGCCTTCAGGACCGCGGCACGAGCCTCCAGGTCCGACCGGTTCTCCCGGTCCCGCCGGAGCTGGTCCGCCCGTGCGCGGGGCCCGGAGCGGTGGTCCGTAGACGTGGGCTCGGCCAGCGCGGCCCGGATCTGGGTCAGCTCGTGGGTGATCCGCTGCCTGGCCGGTGCCGACAACTCCTCGATCTCAGGCGAGGCGGGGGCAGCTGCCGGAACGTTCGAGACCCTCGGCGCAGGGACAGCCGGTGTACGCACGGAAGCGGGTTCGTTCCCGGGTGCCTCGTCCACGGAGCGGAACGCCTCGTGCCGTGGCGCCGGAGAGCCGGCCCAGCGCTCGACGGCTTCCTTGAGACGGGCTTCGGCACCCGGCCGGTTGCGATACCAGTCGGTGCCCCAGATCCGGTGCAAGGTCCAGCCCAGGCCCGTGAGGACCGACTCGCGGAGGCGGTCCCGGTCCCGGGCCGCCTTGGAGGAGTGGTACATCGCCCCGTCGCACTCGATGCCGAGTGCGTACCGCCCTGGCCGCCGAGGATCCCGGATGCCCAGGTCTATCCGGTATCCGGCTACACCAACCTGAGCGCTGACGGTGTAGCCCCAGCTCCGCAGGACCTCCAGCACCGAGTCCTCGAAGGGGCTGTCCGTCGTGGTCTCCTCCGTCTCGCGCTCCTGGGCGAGGACGGCCGGACCGTGCTTCGCGTACTTCAGGTACCGGGAAAAGTAACGGGAACTCTCGCTGCCGGATTCGGGCAGCTCGTCGGGATCGAACGAGGCGACGACCTCGACCCGGTAACGGGCCCGGGTCACCGCGACGTTGAGCCGGCGCCAGCCTCCTGCCCGGATCATCGGCCCGAAGTTGCGGGACGTCTTGCCGTGCTCGTTCGGGCCGTAGCCGACCGACATGATGATCACGTCGCGTTCGTCGCCCTGTACCGTCTCGAGGTTCTTGATGAAGAACCCGTCCAGGCGGTCCTCTGAGAACTGGTCGTCGAGGTCGGGCCGACCACGCCTCGCCTCGTCCACCGCGTCCCGGATGGCGTCCGCCTGGGCCTGCGAAAGGGCGATCACACCGAGGGACCGGCCCGGTCGGGTGTCGAAGTGCTCGATCACCCGCCGAGCGACCTGCCGGGCCTCCAACGGATTGTTGCGCGCACCGGTGCCCGAGTGGTATCGCCCGTCCACCGCCCGGATGAAGGCCACACCGACGTCGGGGCTGTCGGCCAGTGCACCGGGGAAGGTCGTCATCGACCCGTCGTAGAACTCGTGGTTGCTGAAGGCGATCAGATGCTCGTGCCTGCTCCGGTAGTGCCAACGCAGCGTCAGGTTCTTGAGCATCCCGCTCCCCTTGGCCAGGGTGAGCAGGGACTCGTAGCTGGTCGGCTTGTCGTCCGCCTCGCCCGGAGCCGCGTCGTCGTCCTCCTCGTCCTCGCCCGCGGTGAAGAAGGCCGTCGGCGGGAGCTGCTTCTCGTCACCGGCGACGATCAGGGAACGGCCGCGGTAGACGCAGTTGACCGCGTCCTGCGGCAGGACCTGGGAGGCCTCGTCGAAGATGACGACGTCGAACACGAAGTCCGGGGGGAGCAGTCGGCTGACCATCAGCGGGCTCATCATGAAGCACGGCTTGAGGTGCCGGACCGCGGTGTCGGCCTCGCTGAGCAGTGTCCGCACCGGCTTGTGACGGGTCTTCTTGCGTCCCTCGGTGTTCAGCAGTCTCGTGCCCGTGTCCCGGAGCGCGGACGGACGTCGGCCCTCGCATGCGCGCGCGACCTGGGTCCGCGCTCCCTCGAGCAGCAGCTGGTCGACCTTGCGGAACTCGGCCACCCGGTCGTCACGGTCCTGCGACCGGGTCCACACCAGTCGGCCGTCGTTCTCGATGACGCGGTCCGCCCAGGCACGGAGGACGGACTTCTCTACCAAGGAGGGGAAGCTGTCCCGTGTCACCTCCACCCTGACCGCCCGGTTCACCAGGTCGCCGAGGTGGCAGGTGTCGAGGACGCGCCGGCCCCTCAGGAAGGCGGCCCACTCGTCCGGCCCACCGCGGTCGGCGTCGAGCTGAGCGAGCAAGGACTCGGCCGACGCCAAGTCCCTAGCCAGCAGAGGACGGAGCTGCTCCTGTCGTTCAGCGGTGAACAGCTTGACCAACCGTTCACCCGCACCGGACCAGCTCTTGGCCGCCTGCTCCAACTCGGTATCCCGCCGAGCGTGTTGAATCGGGGACAGGCTCTCGTCCGGGAAGACCTGGTTGCCGACGAGCCCGCAGGCCGTGCGCATCTCGGCGACCCAGGCGAGCGCCGTGCGGAGGGCGTCGGGGTCGGTGCTCCGGCCCTGGTAGAGCTCGCCGAGCAGTTGACGGTCCTGATCGGCAGGGGCCTGGAAGGCCCTGTCCAGCTCGACGGCCTCCATGACGAGCACCAGTGCGCCCCGTGCGTCTCGCAGCTGCCAGTCGCAGCGGCCGGAGGCCGCTCCGACGGCCTGGAGAACGTCTCGAGCCGCGTAGAGCAACGGCAGTTGGTCACGGCTCCACTGCGCCGCCGAGGACATGGCTTCGTCCTCGAGGGTGTACGGAGTGCCCACGGCGGGTGGGGTGACCAGAGCCTGACGCCACGCGGTGAGGATCTCCGCCGCCTGCGTCGCGGCAACCTGTGCCGCGTCACGCGGAGTGCCGCCGTGGGCCAGTTCACCCCGCAACGCCTCCGGGTCCGACACCTGCGGTGCGAGGTCCAAGATCTGACTCGCCCGGTCGAGGAGAACGGCAGCCGTGTCGAAGTCGGTATCCTCACCCAGCCACAGGTGGGCGAGGGCCCGTCCTTCCTCCCTGGCCAGCCGCGCGAGTGTGAGGTGGGCCTTCTGCCAGGCGACCGCGTCCGGAAGCGCGGTGACGACGGCCTTGGAACACTTGCCGTTGTTGGGGAGCAGGGTTCGCACAAGACGGCTGTCGGCCCGGCGTGCGGACGAGAATCTGCCCGAGAGGGTCTGGTGCACGGTGGCGAAGCGCTGTGCGACCTGTTCCAAGGACTCCTCGGTCAACACGCTTTCGGTGAAGACCTGTCGGGCCTTCGTCCGGGTGGACCGGAGTACGGCGACCGCCTCGGACAGGCGGCCGAGGGCCGCACGGGCGGCGATGAGGCCATCGGAGGTGAGCCAGCGGCCGGGCGGCTTGCTCTCTGCGGGCAGGGCGGAGAACTCGGCCAACCGGGCGAGGCGCAGGGCGTCCCGGCAGGTGGCGGGGGCCGGGATCCCGTACATCCGGGCTGCGCCGGTGGAGAGTTGATCAGCCCGGTCCAGGGCCTTGGCATCGTCGGACAGCCGTGTGATCAGTGTCGCTGCCTGATCGGCCGTCAGCGGGTCGAGATCCAGAGGTGGGGTCAGGAGACCGGAGGAGACGGTCCAGTCGGTCGCTGCCGCAACGGCGCCCACCTCGGTGAGCTCGCCCCAGCGCGGCCCGAGCCTCGTCACAGCGCTCCGCTCGGTCGCCTCGGCCAGGGTGAGCCGGTCGACGAACGATGCGACGTCGGATCCGAGTTCGGCGAACTCCAGGCCCAGCCAGGCGATCGGAAGCGCGGGGCACCGTCCGGCGGTCCGCAGGAGTTCCGTCAGCCGATCGATGTCGTGGAGTCCCTCCCACCCCATCGCGTCGATCAGGTCCGAGTACGGTCCGAGTGTGCGACGGATGCCGTCGATCTCCTCCAGAGCCCTGTCCAGCGCATCCAACTCGCCGCGTGCTCCGGTCAGTTCCCGCCAGACGAAGGCTTCGCCCTCGACTGCGGGGCGCCAGGCGCGGGCTATCCAGCCGGCTGCCTCGGTGACCTCGTGCAGCAACTCCTCCGTCAGATCGCCCGGGACGAAGGCCGGGCCGGGGCGCAAGGAGTAGACGTCCTCCATGAGGGATATGCGGCCCAGAACAGCGTGGAGCGATCTGCCCAGGCCGGTGCGGGGCTCGTTCATCGCCGCGGCGTAGCCCGACAGTTCCTCGCGGAGCCCCTTCGCGGTCGAGCGCTGGTTGGTGCTGATTCCCGGGAACGATCGTGGCGGGGCACCAAGTGCCCGTCCGAGCTCCTGGGCCACCTGCTTGCGACCCATGGTGTTGCTGTGCAGGGCGAGGACGTAGTCGTCGAGGCCCACGTCCTTGAGCCGGTTCCGCACGACGTCGAGTGCGGCGGCCTTCTCGCTGACGAACAGGACCGTCCGGCCTTGGTCGAGCAGGCCAGCGATGATGTTGGTGATGGTCTGACTCTTACCGGTCCCCGGAGGGCCGTCCATGATGAAGCTCCGGCCCTCGATGGCCGCAGCCACGCACTGGCGCTGTGACGAATCCGAGTCCAGGACCAGCGGGGCCTGTTCCGGCGGCTGGAGCTGGTCGATGCGGTCGAGTGGCAGCGGTTCGAAGTCGAAAGTGCTCGTGGCCAGGTCCGATGCCCCGCCCAGACCGACGGCGCGCACCAGATGACTCTTCAGGATGAGGGCCCGGTTGTCCTTGAGGTCGCGGTACATCGCCTCCTTGCTGGAGTTGAAGGCATCGAGCACCACCCGGTCGTGAACCGCCCAGCCCTTGCGTCCCGAGGCCTTGCGACGGGCCTGCTCCAGCAGCGCCGGAACGTCGGCAAGGTCGACCTGATCCGGGCTCGGCCAGTCCAGCCCGAGCTCCTCCATCTTGATGGCGAGGGCCGGATTGAAGGTCACCTCCTCGTCGGGGTTCAGCTCCAACAGGTAGGAGTCCCCCTTCCATCGGCGGAGCGTCACCGGCGCCAGGACCAGGGGGGACCGGACGCTGTCGGCCGACGGTGACGGCAGCCACTCGAGGAACCCGATGCCCAGATGCAGCACCCACAGGCCGTAGTCGTTGAACTTCTCCTTCGCGACCGTCACCAGGCGGCGGAGGTGACGGTCCTGCTCCGCCTGGGTCGCCTTGGAGGTGACGAGCGAGAGCCGTTCAGCGGCCCGCCCGGTTCCACTGCGAGAGGCCGGCGTGTCGATCGGCCGACTGCCGGCGAGGGCCTCCGCCGAGCGCGACGGCTTGTCGAACCGGACAGGAAGAAGGGACGAGGCGTCGACGGAGTCGGGAGCCGTTTCCCGGACCGGAGCGAACACGCATCCGGCAGGTAGCGCATCGAGGACGGCGGCCAGATCAGGGGCCGTGATGTCCATGCCGGCCTGGGACTTCGTTCGACGGTAGCTCACCAGTCGGTTGCGGAAGCCGAGATCGATGAGGGCCTTCTGCCAGTGGTCGAGCAGTGCTTCCAGGGGATCGGCACCACGTCGGCCACCGGGACGTCGGTCTTCCAAGCCGGACAACTCCGTTTCTACAGCCACGGGGGAGCGCTGGAGCGCGCTGCACGAGCCTAGTGCGGGCGTGTGCGGGCCACGGCGTTCGTGTCCGATCCGAAACCTGACGCTCCGATAGGGGAATCGGAGCGTCAGGAACGGAGGATGCTCAGGGGACCCGCAGCAGGGTGTCCAGGAAGGGGTTGCCGAAGACGTGGTGGGGGTCGAGGCGGTCGAGGGTTGCGACGGCCTCGTGCCAGTCGGGGAGGGAGGCGGGGATGGTGGTGGTGAGGAGGGTGGGGTCGGACCAGGCGGCGGTTTCGGTGTAGGCCCAGCCCTTGGACCACTCGACGCGGAGGGTGGCGCGGGTGCCGTCGAAGAGGGTGAGGAGGGCCTGTTCGAGGTCGCGGCAGAAGCGGTGGAGGCCGGGGGTGCCGGGGAGGCTGAGGATGTCGAGCCAGAGGGCGGTGTCGCGGTCGGGGTGGGCGGGGTCGGGGCGCAGGGCGGAGAGCAGGGCGGGGCGGGCACCGGGGATGCCGGTGGCGGCGGGGTCGTCGAGGCCGGTGACGCGGATCTCGACGGCGCCGTTGACGGGGTACTCGCCGCGCTGCTGGTACTCCGTCAGGAGGCGTTCGTAGGTGGTGGTGAAGGCGTTGACGGCCCACTGGAGGTCGGCCCGCCGCAGGTGGACGGCGTAGCCGTTGGCGGTGACCCGCAGCGTGGTCGGGCGGACGTACTGGAGCAGGGCCCGGGAGGGGCCCCAGAGGTCGGAGCGCAGGCCGTCGGCGAGCAGGTGGGTGAGGAGTTCGCCGGTGAGCAGGGAGCGCAGCAGGCCGCCGGAGAGCAGGACGTCGGTGAGGTCGCCGGTGAGGCCGATCTTGGTGATGAGGAACTGGAGCTGGCCGAAGACCGGGGCCAGTTCCGGTGTGCCGGAGATCAGTTGGCCGGCCAGGTCGGCGACCGGCTTCGGGATGTTGTCGGAGAAGGGGTAGTTGTACGGCTCGGTGACGCCGCGGGCGGCGAACGGCCGGCCGGGGGTGAGGCGCCAGGTCTTGAGCCAGGGGTACGAGGTGAAGGCGTACCAGATCGCCTCGGCCCGGCCGTCCCGGTCGACGAAGGAGGCGAAGGTGCGGGCGCCGGCCGTCCCCGGGGCGGCGAAGAGTTCGCGGGCCGGGACGTCGACCCGGCTGACGCAGCGCAGCGGGAGGTCGGGCCCGACCCGGAGCACCGCCTCGGTGAGGAAGGCCCGGCCGAGCTGGACCAGCAGCGCGCCGGCCTCGGCCTCGGTGCGGTCGAACTCGCGCAGCAGGTAGCGGCCGGAGGGCTCGTCCCAGACGACGGCGGTGAGCGAGACGACCTGGTTGGAGAGCGAGCCGTAGCCGTGCCCGGCGGGCGCGGTCTCGCCGGCGGCCGGGACGGCGGTGCCGTGGCCGCCGACGGCGAGCACGCCGCCGACGGTGAGGTCGCCGGGGGCGGGGCAGGCGGTGACGCCGAGGCCCTGCTCGGCGAGGCGGGCCAGCAGGTCCTCCATCGCGGCGCCGGTCTGCACCCGGACGGTCGGGGCGCCGGCCACCTGGGCGCCGGTGAGGGTGATCGCGGTGAGGTGGCGGGTGGTGTCGAGGAGCAGGACGCGGGCCGAGGACGGGGTGCCCGCGGCGACGGTGAGCGGGGACCAGCCGTGGCGGTGGCCCTGCGGGCGCAGCCGCCAGCCGTTGACGCGGGCCCAGTCGGCGAGCTCGGCGACCTGCTGGGGGGTGGCCGGATCGCAGACCCAGAGCGGGTCGGTGCGGACCTCTCCGGCCCAGTTCTCGAACACCCGCTGGTACGGGACCAGCCCGGCGGGGAGGCCGCTGGGGGCCGTGCCGACCGCCCGGGCGCTGTCCGGCCCGACGGTGCCGCGCAGCAGCCAGGCCGCACCGGCCGTACCGAGGGCCGCGGCGAGCGTCTGACGGCGCGTCAGTCCACCGGTGGAGTCCTGCTGTTGCCCTGTCGAATGCCCTGCTCGTTGGTCTGTCACGCGGCGACGCTACCAATGTGGATCATCCGACGGGCCGGTTTCGGCCCGGGTGGGGCGGTTCCGGACGAGGTGGGGGGAGGTTGGTCACGGCGGCGCCGGGACTTGATATGGTTCCTCGCGAATCATCCAGAGGGGTGGAGGGACCGGCCCTACGAAGCCCCGGCAACTCCCCGTTCGACCCGGCGTCCGAAGTACGCGCCGTGCCGAGCGGGAGCAGTGCCAACTCCGGCCTGTCGCCACTGTGGCGCGGGGAAGATGAGGAGACACGGTGCTCTCTGTGCTGTCCTTCGCCCGGGCGCTACCCGCCCCGGCCCTTTCGCGTACCCGTTCTGTGTCCGGCGCAGGCATTCGGCCCACTTTTCGCGCGGCCTTCCCTCGCTGACCACCCCCGGCTCCCCGAGCGGAGCCCCTGCGGGCGGATCCACCCATCGCCCGTGGGATCTGAGACGGAGTACACCCATGGAAACCATCAGCGGCGTCGGCGTCCTCGACAAGGTCACCTCGATCCTCGGCACCCTGGAGGCCGGCCCGACCACCCTGGCCGGGCTGGTCGCGGCCACCGGCCTGGCCCGGCCGACCGCCCACCGGCTGGCGGTCGCGCTGGAGCAGCACCGGCTGGTCGCCCGCGACGTCGAGGGACGTTTCACCCTCGGCGCCCGGATCGGCGAACTGTCGGCGGCGGCCGGTGAGGACCGCCTGCTGGCGGCGGCCGGTCCGGTGCTGGCGCACCTGCGCGACATCACCGGGGAGAGCGCCCAGCTCTACCGCCGCCAGGGCGAGATGCGGATCTGCGTGGCCGCGGCGGAGCGGCTCTCGGGCCTGCGGGACACCGTCCCGGTCGGGGTCACCCTGCCGATGCGGGTCGGGGCCGCGGCCCAGATCCTGCTCGCCTGGGAGGAGCCGGAGCGGCTGCACCGGGGCCTCCAGGGCGCCAGTTTCACCGCCACCGCGCTCAGCGGGGTGCGGCGGCGCGGCTGGGCGCAGGCCGTCGGTGAGCGTGAGCTCGGGGTCGCCTCGGTCTCCGCGCCGGTCCGCGGACCGTCCAACCGCGTGGTGGCGGCCGTCACGGTGTCCGGCCCGATCGAGCGGCTGAGCCGTCACCCGGGGGCCCGGCTCGCCCAGGCCGTGGTGGACGCCGCCGAACGCCTGACCGAGGCCGTCCGGCAGTCCTGAGCCCGGCGGTCCTGAGCCCGGCAGTCCTGAGCCCGGCGGTCCCGGGCCCGGCGGTCCTGGGCCTGGCAGTCCGGAGCCCGGCGGTCCTGAGCCCTGAGCCCTGAGGGGTCGTCAGGGGTTCGCTCGACGGACGCGCCGGGCCCGGAGGTACTCGCGTGCCAGCAGGCGGAGCGCGGCGCCCTTGGGCGGCCCGGCCGGGTGCCGGAGCAGGGCCGGGAGGTCGGCCCGGGCGGCGCGGGAGGTGAGCGCGTCCAGGCCGACCATGCAGCGGACCATCGGACGGTGGGCGGGCGGGGCGAGGTCGATCACGGCGCGGCCCTCGGCGAGGGTGCGGTCGGCGTGGTCGAGCTGAGCGGTGATCAGCGCCCGGACGGCCGGACGGTCGGCGGCCCGTTCGAGGTCGGAGCGGGTGACGCCGTGGCGCTCCAGGGCCTCCTGGGGGAGCGTCAGGCGGCCGTCGGCCAGGTCCTCGGCGAGGTCGGCGACGAAGTCGATCCGCTGGGCGGCGTCCAGGTAGGTGCGGCAGGCGGCGCGGTAGTCGCGCTGGTCCCCGTCCGGGCCGAGCAGGGTGGCGACGACCAGGAAGGCGGGCAGCGCGTAGGCGTCCAGGTAGTCCTGGTAGTCCGCCTCGGTGGCGAAGCCGGGGAAGTCGAGGTCGGCGAGGGCGCCGGCCAGGTGCTCCGGCACCAGGGTGCGCAGCGCGGGGTGGGCCTCGACGGTGTGCAGGAACGGCCGCAGCTCGGGGTGTTCGGTCGTACCGGTGGCGAGGGCCCGCTCGACCTCGTGCTCCCACCGCGCGTACGCGGCCCGCCGTCCCTCCGGAGGGCCGCTGTCGAGCAGGGTGTCGGTGCGGTGCATGTAGGCGGTGGCGGCGATCACGTGCGGCACCAGCTTTGCGGGGAGCAGCAGTTGAGCGGCCAGCGCCGCCTCGCGCCGGTACCGCGTCACCTGCCGCCGCTGCCGGGTGTAGTCCTCCCGCAGTCCGGGGTCGGTGATCCCGGCCGCGTCCAACGCCCTCGTCCAGCCACTCACCCCGGGCCCGCCCTCTCCTTGATCGTTTCCGCGAACTCTCCGCGAACCCTAACCGGACCCTCGGAGTTCCGAGGTGTCCGGGTGGCGCCGGGGCGGGGACGATGCGACGGGGCGGCGCGGGCCGCCGGAGGAGGGTGGGGCGTGCGCAGGGTGTGGGTGGTGCTGCTGGCCTTGGCGGCGGCGTTGGTGACGGTGCCGGGGGTGGCATCGGGGGTGGCGTCGGCGGAGCGGGGTGCGGAGCGTCCGGCGTTCCAACTCCCGTTCCCCTGCGGATCGGTGTGGCAGCTGAACACCTGGGGCCACGACCCCGCGCTGGACATGGTGGTGGACGGGAACACCGGCTCGGACGGCCTTCCGGTGCTGGCCTCGGCGGCGGGCACGGTCTCCGCGACCTACCGGGACAACGGCTCCGGCAACACGATCCAGATCAGCCACGGCGGCGGCTGGTTCACCGCCTACTACCACCTCAAGGACGCCCCGGACGCGTACGTGAAGAAGGGCGACCGGGTGGTCGCAGGGGCCGCCATCGGCCGGATCGGTACCTCGGGGGCCTCCAACTGGGCGCACCTGCACTACGAGCAGCGCTACCTCGCCAAGGGCGACTTCACCGACGAGCGCCACCGGGTGCCGTCCCTGCTGGACGGCGTGCGGTACTCGGGCCCGAACGCGAGCTGGACGGGGGTGGCCAGCCACAACTGCGCGGGCGGCCCGCCCGCTTGGCAGGATTGCCCGAGCGGCTACGTCTGCTTCTACGAGGGCCCGGACGGCACCGGTCCGGTCTGCCGCTCCGACTCCGACCAGCCGGTGAGCGGCTGCGGCTTCCGCCGTTCGTACTTCAACAACGGTTCGGTGCAGCCCGGTTACGACCACGTGCAGGTCTCCTTCCAGGGCGGCGGCGGTCTCTGCCTGCACCGCGGCTGGGTGGAGGGCCGGGGCGCGCTGCCGGACGGCGGCAGGGTGGTGGAGGGATTCGTGTGGCGCGGAGAGTGCTGAGACACCGGACGGAGTGCTGACCGGCCGGGCGCCCCGGTGGTGATCGTTACCTGAACGATGTGTTCCGCTCGCTACCCTTCCTCCAGCACAAGTGGGGAGGGGTACCGGCGCGTGTACAGCATCATCGTGGTTCCCGGGCCCGGGATGGAGCCCGGCGAACAGCTGCGGCTCGCCCCGGGCGAGGCCGTGCGGTTCGGACGTGACGGAGGGCCGGGCGACCTGGTCATCCCGCACGGTGGCGTCTCCCGGGCGGCCGGGGAGATCACCGCGGACGGGAGCCACTGGCTGCTCAGCAACCTCAGCCGCTCCGCCACCTACGTGGTGGAGAACCCGGAGGGCGCCGGCGAGCACCTCAAGGTCGCCCCGGGACGGCTCGGCGCACCGGTGCCCTTCGAGTTCTCCCGCCTGGTCCTGCCGGCCGGGACCGAGCTGGTCACCCTGGACGTCTGGGCGCCCCGGCACGACTACGCCGACCGCGACATGCCGGCCTTCCTCAGGGGCGAAGCCACCCTGCTGGCCTTCCCGCTCGACCGCTCCAAGCGCTACTTCTCGGTGCTCGCGGCCCTCTGCGAGGCCCGGCTGCGCAGCTCGCCGCACGCCGCCCTGCCCACCGTCGACCAGGTGGTCGAGCGACTCCGGCCGCTCTGGCCGACCGCCAACCGCGCGTCCGTGCAGTGGAACATCGACTACCTCGCGGTGAAGCTGCGGATCAAGCCGGGCCCGGAGAGCGCCGACCCGGGCCCCCGGCTGGCCGGCAAGAAGGACTCGCTGGTCTCGCTGGCGCTCCGCTTCGACTTGGTGCGGGAGGAGGACCTCCGCCTGCTGGACGGGGGAGTGGACCTCGGTGGCGCCGATGGGGCGGACCCAGGGGCGGGCGGGGCCGGATGACCGCGCGTGATGACGACCCGTCAGGTCCGGTGTCCGTGCCGCCCGGTTACCGGATCGGCCCGTGGACGGTCGGCCGGACGCTCGGCCACGGCGCGTTCGGCACCGTCTACGCCGCCCGCCGGGCCGTCCCGGCCGCCGGGGTTCCCAGCCGGGCCGCCCTGAAGGTGCTGCCGACCGCGACCCGCACACCGCGCCAACTCTCCCACCTGCGCGAACTCGTCCAGCGCGAGGTCGAGTTGCTCCGCAAGGTGCGGGCGCCCCGGCTCATCCGGCTCTACGAGGTGCGGACCGTGGACGACCCCGGGCGGCCGGAGCTGGACGGGGCCAGCGTGCTCGTGCTGGAGGAGGCGGAGGGCTCGCTGGACACGCTGCTGGCCGCCGACCCGACCCCGCGCGGCGGCCCCGCCCTGCTGACCGACGTCTGCGCGGGCCTGGACCAGCTGCACCGGGCCGGCTGGGTGCACGGCGACCTCAAGCCCGGCAACGTGCTGCTGATGGCCGACGGCACCGCCCGCCTCGCCGACTTCAACGTGGCCGCCGAACTGGAGGGCACCCACGCCTACCTGCCCGCGTTCGGCACCGCCGACTACACCGCGCCCGACCTGCTCTGGTGCGAGGTCGGCGAACGCGGCCACAAGGTCCGGCCGAGCGCTGACATCTGGGCCTTCGGCGTACTCGCCCACCTGGTGCTCACCGGTACCTTCCCGCTGCCCGGCGGCACCCCGGTCGCCCGCCGGGACGCCGCGCTGCGGTACGCGCGGGGCGCGGAGGAGCTCCGGCTCTCGCCCGAACTCACCGACCAGTGGCGGTCGTTGCTCTCCGACTGCCTGGCCCGCCGGCACGAGGACCGGGCCCCGCACACCGCCGCCTCGCTGCTCCGCCGGGTCGAGGCGGCCGCCGCCGGCCGCCGCGCCCCGTGGAACCCAGGACCGTTCCTGCGCAGACGCGGCGGCCGCGTGCTGACCGCGCTGCTCGCCGCCGCCACCCTGTCGGCCGGCCTGGTGGCCCTGCTGCCGGCCACCGGCTACGACCGCTGCGAGCGCGGCGCGGTCTGCTTCTTCACCGAGCCGGACGGGGAGGGCGACTACTGCGCCTGGGTGGACGGGGAGAAGGACTGGTCCGCCGGCGAGAACGGATGCGCCTGGGCCGCGCAGCGTCCGCCGCGCTCGGTCTTCAACAACGGGCAGAACCGCTCCGAGGGCGCCACCCTGGTCGACGTCGAGTACTTCGCCGCCGCGCAGTGGGAGGGGCCGCTCGGCTGCCTTCCGAACGGTGGGCGCCGCAACCTCCCGGACGGTGACCGGCCACCGGCCTCCCACCAGTGGATCAGGTCCTGCGCTCGGTGACCAGGTAGGCGGACCCTAGGTGTTCCGAGGTTCTGCGGCGGCGGTCCGCGGGCCAGGCTGGGGCCCTCAACCGAACCAAGAGGGGGAACACCATGAACGTCAAGCGTTCCGTCGTCGGTCTGCTCGGTGCGGCGGCCCTGCTGCCCGCCCTGGTCACGGGGGCCGGCACGGCCCAGGCCGCGCCCGTCGGGATCACGGCGGCATCGCCGTCGGTGTCGCCGTGGGCCCCGGTGACCTACTACAGCTACGACCGGGACATGTTCAACGTCCCGTGTCCGAGCGGCAGCCTGTGCACTGCGGTCAACGACCCGGTCCGCCAGCGGTGGGCGTACTTCAAGTTCGACCCGTGCAACGCGTACAACCTCTCGAACTGGGAGGGCACGGGTTACGTCACCAACAACCAGACGGACCGGACCGTCTCGAAGTTCTACACGGGCAGCAACGGCACCGGCTCCGTCCTGTACAGCTCGACGGCGGGGCCGGGCTCCTCGAGCCGTCAGATCACGGTGGAGTGGTCGCCCCTCTGGTCGCTGCGCAACTGCTGACGCACCGCCAGGTGGTCCTGCTCCGGCTCACGGGGACGGAGCAGGGCCACCCGGCGGCCGGTGTCAGCCCGGTAGCAGCCGGCCGGTGAGGTGGTCGTAGGCGACGTGGGCGTGCAGGCGGACGCCCGAGGGAAGGGTGGCGTCGTCGGCGTAGAAGTGCGGGTTGTGGTTGGGCACCAGGCCCCGGCCGTCCGGGAGGGGGACGGGGCGGCCGGCCTCGTCGAGCCGCGCGTCCTGGACGCCGAGCATGACGTAGAGGCCGCCGAAGCGGTTGATGAACTCGGAGACGTCGTCGTAGCCGAGGGTGGGCTCGGTCTCGACCACGCGGTCCTCGCCGGCCACCCGGCGCAGGGTCGGCAGGGCGGCCTCGACCCAGGCGGGCTGGTTGTGCACGGGCGGGACGTCCTGGAGGAAGTCGGTGGTGGCGGTGCAGCCGAAGGCCAGGGCCGAGTGCTCGGCCAGGGTGGACAGGCGCCGCTGGACCTCCGCCATGTCTCTCTCGACGATGCAGCGGATGGTGCCCCAGAGGGTGACGGTCTGTCCGATGATGTTGAACCGGCCGACGTCCTCGACGTGGCCGATGGTCACGGTCACCGGGTCGAAGGCGTTGAGCTGGCGGTAGAGCTGGCCGATGCCGGTGAGCACGGCCCCGGCGGCCGGCATCGGGTCGATGCCCTGCCAGGGGGTGGAGCCGTGCACCTGACGGCCCGTGATCACGATCCTGACCAGGCAGGAGGCGCCGTACTGGTTGCCCGCCCGGTAGCCCACGAAGCCCTTGGGGTAGGGGATGACGTGCATGCCGAAGGCCATGGTCGGCACCGGGTCGGCGAACGCGCCCTGCTCCACCATCTCACGGGCGCCCCCGCGTTCGGTGACCGGCGGGCCCTCCTCGGCGGGCTGGAAGACGAAGAGCACCGTGCCGGGCAGCTGCTCGCGCACCCCGGCCAGCACCGTCGCCGCGCCCATCAGCATCGCGGTGTGGCAGTCGTGCCCGCAGGCGTGCGAGACGGGGAACGGCCCGCCGGGGTAGTCCTGGTCGGTGACGGTGGAGGCGAAGTCCACCCCGCACAGGTCGGGCACCGGCAGCGCGTCGGTATCGGCGCGCAGCGCCACGACCCGGTTGCCCGGGAGGCCGCCGCGCAGCACCCCGACCACGCCGTGGCCGGCGATGCCGGTGCGGACCTCGTCCAGGCCGAGCGACCGCAGGTGGTCCGCCACGTAGGCGGCGGTGCGGACCTCGCGGTTGGACAACTCCGGGTGCTGGTGCAGGTGCTGACGCCAGGTCACCACCTGGGTGCCGATCTCCGCCGCCCGGCGGTCCAGCTCGGCGTGGACGGGGTCGGTGCCGCTCATCGGTGCTCCGTTCGGGCCGGGGGGTGGGGGTGGGGCTGGCCGTACAGGAGGAAGGTAGGCGGCCCGGGCCCGCCGCACCACCGTGCCGCGCCGGTGGCGACAGCGGTGGTGCGGCGGGCCCGGTGCCCGACGGGTGGTCACCTGCCACGAGGACCACGGAAGGTGACTGCCGGTCGGGGCACTGCCCGCCGCTACGGCCGCTCGGGACCGGCAGCCTGGGTCGGGACGGGGGCGCCGGCCCGGCGGGCGTGCAGGACGGTGGCGTCGAGCGGGAGCGGGGAGCTGCCGACCAGGACCAGGCCCGCGTCGGACAGCAGCCGGGCGTAGTGCTCGGCCTGGCGTTCCCGGCCGCCGACGTTGCACCGCATGTGCAGGTCCCAGGCGGTGGCCAGCGAGGGCGAACCGTCGGCGGGGAGCACCCGTTCGACGATCAGCAGGTCCGCGTGGGCGGGCATGGCCGCCGCGCAGTGCCGCAGGATGCCCCGGCAGCGCTCGTCGTCCCAGTCGTGCAGGATGCGCGACAGCAGGTAGACGTCACCGCCGGGCGGCACGTCCGCGAAGTCGCCCGCCAGGTACGTGCAGCGCTCGCCGCACCCGGCCGCCGCCAGGGACCGCCGGGCGGCCTCCACCGCGTGCGGGCGTTCCAGCAGGACACCGCGCAGCCGGGGGTGGGCGGTGAGCAGCCGGCCGAGCAGCTCCCCGTTGCCACCCGCGACGTCCACCACCGTGCCCGGGGCGCCGGAGGTCCCGCGGGCGGCGGCCGCCGTCACCGCCGGGTGGGCGGTGAGCGGTTCGAACATCCGCGAACTCGCCGCCATGGAACGGTCGAAGAGCTCGGCCAGCTCCGGATCGCGGGCGAAGTGCTCGAAGTGGTTCTCCCCGTGCAGGTGGTCGAAGGCGACCTCCCCGGTCCGCACGGTGTGGCCGAGCTCCGCGAAGGAACGGTAGAACGGCCCGCCGTACATCAGGGCCAGCGGCCGCATCGAGGACGGCGCGTCGCCGCGCAGCAGGGCGCCCACCGCGGTGAGCCGGTAGCCGTACCCGTCGGTCTCCACCACCTCCAGCATCGCGAGGTAGCGCAGCAGCGAGGCCAGCGCGTCCGGATGGGCGCCGACCGCCCGGGCCAGCGCCGGGAGGCCGGTGGCCGTGGCGGTGTCCAGGGCCTCGGGCAGCCGGAGCTGCGCCGAGACGGCCAGCGCCTGGGTGGTCCAGGCCCCGGTGAACAGGCGCAGGAGCGTTTCCGCCGGGGAGTCGGCCTGACGGTGGCCCAGGTGCGCCGCCAGCACGTCCGGGTGCTCGCCCGGGACGTAGAGCTCCAGCCGCCGGTAGCCCGCCTTGGAGTCGGCGGGGGCGGTGAAGTAGAGGACGGTGCCGTCCTCGTGGGGGTTGTAGCCCCCGCCGTCCGGGCCGGCGCCGTGCCGGGCCAGCAGCGCGCAGAGCCCGCGCAGCACCAGCGGATCGGGGTGGTCCACCTCCAGCGCGAGGTGTGCCTCGTGCTCCTCGGCACGCTCCTGCCTGGCCAGCGGGCCGAGCTCCGAGCCGGGCGGCACGGTCAGCGCGAAGACCTCGACGGTGCGGCCCGTCCCGGCCACGGTCGGGCGCAGGATCCGCACGTCCAGCTCGGCCGGTTCCCGACCGTGCCGGGCGGCCAGCCGGTCCCGGACCACCACGCTCGGCCGGGCCGTCACCCCGGGATCGAGCCCGCAGCCCGCCAGCAGGCTGCGGTGGGCCTCGGCGGACGGCGGGAAGACCAGCAGCGCGGCGTGCGAGAAACGGCAGTGCTCCGCGAGGGCGCGCAGCTCGGGGCCGTCGAGGCCGGGGAGGAGCAGCGGCAGCAGGGTGGCGGTGTGCTGCTGCCGGACGAAGGAGACGGCTTCCGCTAAGCGGGCGGCGTCCGTGCGCAGGGGGGTCTGGGTGGTTGTCGTCATGGTGGGTCTTCCTCATCTCTGGTGGGTACGACGGAACTTGGGCATGACAGAGCCGGGCCCGGCCGGAGCAGGCGGGGCCCGGTCCGGCCGGGCCGGCTTGCGGGGGATGGTTCGGGGCGGGGTTCAGACGCCGACGTAGTGCTCGGCGAACCAGTCCTGGAGGCTGCGGGAGCCGCGCAGCGAGGCGAGGCGCGAGCGCCGCAACGCGGAGGAGAAGCCGGACTGCGTTGCGCCGTGCAGGAGTTGCACCATCCAGTGGGAGAACTCCTGGGCCCGCCAGATGTGTTCGAGGCTGCGTCGGGAGTACCCGTCCAGCCCGGAGGGGTCGCCCCGGTGGAGCAGCGCGATCAGCCCCTCGGCGAGCAACTCGGCCTCCAGCACGGCCAGGTTGGCGCCCTTCGCGGCGGACGGGCTGAGCAGGCTCGCGGCGTCCCCGGCCAGGAAGAGCGAGCCGTGCCGAAGCGGCTCCAGGACATCGGACTCCAGGTCGATGACGGAGCGGTGGACGATCGGGCCCCGGTGCAGCGGGCCGTGCTCCTCGGCGCGCATCCGGCGCTCCAGCTCCTCCCAGACGAGCCCGTCCGGCAGTGTGTCGGCCGAACTCCCGCGCTCGCACTGGAGGTAGTAGCGGGTCAGGGCGGGGGTGCGTGCCATGTGCCCGGCGAAGCCGCGTCCGTGCACCGCGTAGCCCACCGCGTCCAGGCTGGGCGGCGCCTCGGCGAGCAGGCCCAGCCAGGAGATTCCGTGGTCGTGCCGGTGGCGCCGGACGCTGCCGGGCGGCAGCGAGCGTCGTGCCGCGCCGTGCCGCCCGTCGCACCCGGCCACGTAGCGGGCCCGCCAGGTGGCCGTGGCGCCGGAGCCGGTGGCGGCGCCGTCCTCCCGCGTGGCCGCGGTGACCCGGGGGCGGTCGGAGTCGGCGTCCAGGACGGCCAGCGCCTCGGTGCCGAAACGTACCTGCCCACCGGCGAGCCGGTACCGCGCCAGCAGGTCGGCCACCAGCTCGTGCTGCGGGTAGACGGTGTGGCGCTCGCCCCGCCCGAGGGCGGAGTAGTCGAGGCGGAAGGCGCCGTCCTCGGTGCGGAACTCGCAGAGCGCGTGCTCCCGTCCGTGCCGGCGCAGGCCTTCGGCGAGGCCGTGCCGCTCCAGCACCCGCACCGTGTGGGCGGCCAGGAACCCGGCCCGGGAGCGGGATTCGAGCTGCTCGGGGGTGGCGCGCTCCAGGATGACGCAGTCCACCCCGGCGGCTTGCAGCACGTTGCCGAGCACCAGCCCGGCCGGGCCCGCTCCGAGGATGAGAACGTCAGCTGAATTACGCACAGCTGGGATGATCTGACTCTCCGTCATGGAGTTGGATCATAGGCAGTCGTCGAGCGGATGAACGGAGATATTCACCCGTATGCAGGCAGGTTGCGCGGGGCGGATCGAGAACTGCCAGGTCAGGGACGCCAGTTGGTATGGAGAGCGTAGTACCACCCCGGCTGCCAGGCCGGGGTGGCGGCCAGCAGTTCCGCGAGCGGTGCTCCGGTGAGCAGGTGGTCGAGGGCCAGGCGGTTGGCGGAGTGCGCGATCAGCAGGACGCGGTGGCCGTCGTACCGGGCGGCCAGCTCGGTGAGGAGCTCGGCGGTGGCCGTGACCACCTGACGGTAGCTCTGGCCGCCGCCCGGGAATGGTTCGTCGAGATGGCGGGGGCGGCGGGCGGCGATGCCGGCGGCCGAAGTGCCGTTCAGCTCACCGTAGTTGCACTCCCGCAGTCGGGCGTCCCGGACGGGCTCCAGGGCTGGGAAGGCGATGCCGGCCGTCTCCACGGCACGCCGCAGGTCGGAGGTGAGGACGGCCGCGAAGCCGCCGTCGCGGCGGCGCTCTCCGAGCTCGGCGGCCTGGCGGCGGCCGAGCTCGGAGAGGCGGCCAGGGAGCCAACCCGTGGCGATGCCCGCCTCGTTGTCCGTGGTGGTGGAGTGCGTCTCGTAGACGATTTCGACGGCCACGGTCGCGGTCCTCTCAGGTGGTGGGGCGGGCGAGGTGGTTGCGCCACCAGGTGACGGTGGCTTCGCACTGTTCGTCGAGGGGGGTCGCCCGCAGGGTGAAGGCGGCTTCGTAGGCGGAGGAGTCCATCACGAACGGGCGGTCGAACTGGTAGCGGGTCTCCTTGAGTTCGCGCAGCAGCGGGGAGAACAGTCCGGCGAGGGCGAGCACCGAGGGTGGGAGCGGCCGTACGGCGGGCGGGGCCGTACCGGCGGCGGTGGCCAGGCCCTCCACCATCTGCCGGGCCGAGCGGGGCGGCAGGGTCGGCACGTGCCAGGCCCGGCCCCAGGCGCGCTCCTCGGAGGCGGCCTCGGCGAGGGCGCGGGCCACGTCGGGGAGGTAGGTCCAGCTGTGCGGGGCCTCCGGGTCGCCGAGCACGGAGACGCTCTTGCCGGACAGCAGGCGCGGCACGGCCCGGGCGGCGAGGTGGCCGCCGTCGGTGACGCCGGGGCCGAAGAAGTCCGAGGCGCGGACCTCCACGGCCCGGATCCGGCCGGCCCGGTGCAGGGCGAGGGCCTGCCCCCAGATCGCCGCCCTGGTCCGGCCCTTGGGCCCGGTGGCGGTGAGCGGCAGTTCCTCGGTGAGCGGGTCGGTGGTGGTGGCTGGGGCGGCGGGGCCGTAGCCGTAGAGGTTGCCGAGCAGCACCAGCACGGCGCTGCTCGCCTCGGCGGCGGAGAACAGCGAGGCGGCCAGCGGCGGCCAGTCGGACACCCAGCGGTGCAGCGGCGGAGCGGCGCAGCTGTGGATCGCCACGGCCCCCGCCGCGGCCTCGGCCAGCCGGGCCGGGTCGGTGGCGTCGAGCGCAAGGTGCTCCACGCCCGGCACCGCGGCCACCCCGGCGGGGAGGCCCGCGCGGGTGACCACCCGCACCTGGTGACCCCGCCCGGCCAGCACGCGAGCGGTGGCGGCCCCGGCGGGCCCGTGTCCGACGATCAGATGAAGACTCACCCCCGCACCCTAGCCGGACCTTCCTCGGACGGCTCCGCCAGCACCGGCCTGACGGCGGCTCAGGCCCGTAGACTTCCCGCCATGGCGTGCCGTATCAGCGAGTTGGTCATCGACTGCGTCGACCCGGAGGGTCTCGCCGTCTTCTGGAGCGCGGTCCTCGGCTACGTCGAGCTCGGCCGCGAGCCCGACGGCGGCATCGAGATCGGCCCGCCGGGCACCGGCTTCGGGGGCCCGCAGCCCACCCTCGTCCTCAGCCCAAGCACGGACCCGCGCCCCGCCAAGCTGCGCCTGCACATCGACGTCAACCCCACCGACCGCGACCAGGCCGCCGAACTCGACCGCCTCCTCGCCCTCGGCGCCCGCCCCGTCGACATCGGCCAGGGCCCCGACGTCACCTGGCACGTCCTCACCGACCCCGAGGGCAACGAGTTCTGCCTCCTCAAGCGCCGGCTCGACCCGCTCTGACGACCCGTCGGGCCGGGTTCTGTCGGGCTGCGATCCGACGAGGAGCCGCGAGGCGACTCGGCGACGGCCGGGGCCCTCAGAGCTGAGTGGTGTCGAGGGTGAGGTCGAACGGGGCGGGGAGGTGGAGCGGGGTGCCGAAGGGGTGGGGGCCGTCGGTGGTTGCGTAGCCGAGGCGGCCGGGGGCGGAGAAGAGGGTGCACTCGCGCTGCTGACGGTCCACCAGGAGGTAGAGCGGGGCGCCGAACTGGCCGTACCGGCGGTGCTTGACCGTACGGTCGGTCTCGCCGTTCGAGGCCGGGGTCACCTCGACGACCAGGAGGGTCTGGTCGGGGACGAGGGCGCCTTCGGTCTTCGCGGCGAGTGCCCGAGGGACGACGGCCAGGTCCGGGATGAACCAGTTCTCGGAGCCGGGGAGGTCGAGGTTGCCCGAGCCGGAGGCCAGGCCCAGCTCGTTGAGACGGGGCGTCAGTTGGAGGCGCACCAGGTCGGCGGCGTTCTCATGGGCCCAGGAAGGCGACAAGGGCGTGATCACTCCCTCGATGATCTCTGCCCGGTCGCCGGCGATGTGCTGGATCGCGTACTTGAGGGCCCGCTCGGGGTCGCTGACGCTGTAGTCCCCAGGGGTGTGGGCTGCCGTACTCATCTGTGCACCTCCGCTGCTCCGGGTCGATTCTCCACCAGGACACCTGCTCAGCTGATCAGGAGTCGGCGTCGAGCGGGGCCGGGCGGTCGATCTGTCACCCGATCAGGTGGAGCGGTGGTGGAGTTCGAGGGCGAGGTGGAGGTGGAGGGCGGCCTCGGTCCAGGCGGCGGGGGTGGGGGTGGCGGCCAGGGTGGTGAGGAGGGTGGCGGTGTGGTGGAGGCCGGTGCGGCGGAGGGTGGTGAGGGTGGGGGTGAGGTCCGGGCGGGAGTGGCGCAGGCCGGTGTGGGCGAGGTCGGCGAGGGTGGTGAGGGCGGATTCGAGGGCATGGGTGAGGGGGTCTGCGGGGTGCGGTTCGAGGGGTGGCAGGGGGACGGGGGAGGCGGGGGCGAGGTCGGGGACGGTGGGGCCGTCGGGGGTGAGGAGGGCGAGGGGGTCGAGGACGGGGCGGCCGGAGTCGCGGCGGAGGAGGCCGCTGACGTGGGTGACCCGGCCGGAGGTGAGGGTGGTGGCGAGGGAGTCGAGGCGGCCCGGGCAGGCCGGGTCGTGGGCGGCGCGGAGCAGCGCGGCGGCGCCGTGGGGGTCGCGGAGGACGGCTTCGAGCCGCTGCCGGGCCGGGTCGTAGCCGACGGACTCGACGGCGGAGACGGTGAGGACCGCGGCGTCCTCGGCCTCGACCCGGGGTCGGATCAGCCGGGGCGGGCGGTCGTCCGCGCGGCGCAGGTGGAGGGCCAGGTCATCGACGAGCAGGGGTGCGGGCAGGGTGGCCCAGGCGTTGCCGAGCGGGGTGACGGTGGTGGCGGCGACCCGGCCGCGGCCGATGGTGACGGTGCGGTTGGGGTGGCGGGAGAGCTGTTCGCTGACCAGGTTGGCGGTGGCGAGGGTGCGCAGCGAGGAGCCGAGCAGACGGCGGGTGGCGAGCTCGGGGCCGGTGGCGGACGAGCCCTCGGGGAGTTGCCAGTGCTTGCGCAGGACGAGGACGATCCCCGCGTCGGGGTGGGCGAGGTAGAGCTCGGCGGTGAGGGCCCGGGGCGTGGGGCCGGTGACGCGGCAGCCGAGGGAGACCAGGCGGGCCAGGCGGAGCGGGGTGTCGGCGGACTCGCGGGTGCCGAGGGCGCCGGCGGGGTCGAGTGCGGCGGCGCGGCCGCGGGCGTGCAACTCGGTGATGAGGCGGCTGAGTTCGATGGGGGAGTAGCGGGCGTCCCGGGCCGCGTGGGCCTCGGTCTGGCGGTGCAGGGCGGAGACCACGGCGGTCGGCCAGTGCAGCGAGGCATCGGCCAACTGGGCTGCGGTGTGCTCCAGTTGGGCGGTGAAGACCGGGGTGGTGCGGGACGGTCCGTCGAGCAGGAGCTCGTCCGCCAGGGAGAGTGCGGTGATGAGGGGGCCGTCCGGGTCGGAGGAGGGCGCGTCGCCGAGGGTCACCTGGGTGGAGCCGGAGGCGTCGGCCGCGCGGAAGGCCCAGACGGCGAGGACGACGGTCTCGCCGTGGAGGCGGGCGGCGGCGTCGCTGATCGCGTAACCGAGGCCGTGCGGGACGGGGAAGCGGACGGTGCAGGACGGGAGTTCGACCCAGGGGGCGGGGTGGTCGGGGCCGGCGGGGTGGACGGTGGCCCGTCGGCTGCCCCGGGCCAGGGTGCGGCGGGCGGCGGCGAGGGCCGGGCGGCCGAGCACGGCTTCGAGCTGCTCGTCGTCGAACTCGACAGGTGACCAAGGGAGTTCGGGTGGGGAAGCGGTGGGGAGACGGCGCTGGTGGGAGATGACGAGGGTGATCAGGTGGCGGCAGACGCCGACCGCTTCGCAGCTGCAGGAGGCGGCGTCCAGGCCGAGCCCGGGCGGTAGTTCGCTCCGGCTGCCGTCCGGGTGGCGGCCGGAGACAGTGCCGTCCTCGGAGACGGTCACCTCCGGTCCGGCGCCGGCCTCCAGTTCGCGGGTGGCGCGCTTGACGAGACCCCGGTTGGTGAGCGCGGCGAGTGTGTCCGGAGTGAGGGCGAGCAGGTCGGGGCGGTCGGCGGGCGTGGTCATCGGCCGACCTTCTCGGCGACGAAGGCGGCCAGGTGTCCGGGCGTCATGGCCCCGACGTGGGCGCCCGCCTCGGCCAACTGCCCGGCGAGGACGCGGTCGTAGGACGGCTCCGCCTCCTCGTCCAGGGCCGCCAGGCCGAGCACGGTGGCGCCCTGGCCGGTGAGCGAGCGGACGGTGCGGAGCAGGCGGTAGCGGTCGCCGCCCTCGTAGAAGTCGGAGACCACGGCGACCACGGTGCGGCGTGGGTTCTCCACCAGCCGGGCGGCGTGGTCCAGGGCCCGGGCGATGTCGGTGCCGCCGCCCAGTTGGACGCGCATCAGCAGTTCGACCGGGTCGGCGACGTCCGAGGTCAGGTCCACCACCGAGGTGTCGAAGGCGATCAGGTGGGTGCGCAGGCCGGGCAGGCCCCAGAGGCAGGCGGCGGTGACGGCGGAGTGGATGACCGAGCCGACCATCGAGCCGGACTGGTCGACCAGCAGGATCAGCTGCCAGCGCTCCAGGTGCCGTCGGGAGCGGGAGTGGAAGCGCGGCCGTTCGATCAGCACCCGGCGCCGCTCGGGCTGGTAGTGCCTGAGGTTGGCCCGCAGGGTGGCCCGGAAGTCGAAGTCGCGCGCCACCGGGAGGCGGCTGGGGCGGCGCGAGCGGGCGCCGGTGAAGGCCCGGCGCAGCTCGGGGCGGAGACGGGCCGTCAGGTCCCGCACCACGGTCTCGACGATCCGGCGGGCCGTCCCCAGCAGGTCGGGGTTCATCAGGTGCTTGGTCCGCAGGACCGCCCGCAGCAGGGTGACGCTCGGCTCGACCCGGATCAGAACCTCCGGATCGGTGAGGATCTCCTCGATGCCGTAGCGCTCCACCGCGTCGCGCTCCAGACGCTCGACGGTCTCCTTCGGGAAGAGGCGGTGCACGCTGTCCAGCCAGTCCACGGCGGTGAGCAGGGAGGGGCCGTCGGAACCCTCGCGCCGGGCGAGCGGCGCCGGACGCCGGATCCCACGCCCCGTCAGGTCCTCGTCCCGGCCGTAGAGCCACTCCAGGGCGGCGTCCCGTTCGGCGACGGCCGGGGAGAGCGGGCCGGTGGTACGTTCGGCCGGTGCGCCGAGCAGCAGGCGCCAGCGCTCCAGGCCCGGGTCGGTGGCGGGGAGTTGAAGCTCGGTAGGGAGTTCGGGTTCGGCGGGGGTCTCGTCGGTCATCGGGCGGTCCGGGGGTCGGAGGTGAGGCCGTGGCGGTGGAGCGACTGGTGCACGTTCTCCTCCAGGGCACGGGCACGGACCAGGTCGAGCGGGTCGGCGGTGGTGCGCAGGAGGGTACGGGCGGAGCCGCGGCGGCCGCGCCGCTCCAGCAGGCGTTCCGCGATCCGTTCGCGTTCGCGGGGCGGGAAGTGGGCGAAGGCCTGGCGCAGGGCGGGCAGGCCGGTGAGGAAGTCGTGCTCGGTCATCGCGGTGACCAGTTCGTCCAGCGCGTCGAGCAGGGCGGGGGCCGGGGAGTCGGTCAGTTCCTCCCGGGCCAGGGTGAACAGCCCGGTCAGCCAGTCACCCAGCCGGTCCGCGCCGGAGGTGGCGAACTCGCGTGCCAGGGATGGAAGTTCGGGGACGGTGGTGTCGAGGGAGCGGAGCAGGCCGAGGGCGGCGCCCCGCAGGTCGGGCGGTGCGGCCGGGTCGGTGGCGATGCGGCGGGCGGTGTCCAGCACGGCGGCGGTGGGGAGGGGCAGCAGCTCCGCGGCGTGCCGGACGGCGTCCCGTGCGGCGGTCAGGGCGTGCAGGCGGGCGGGGTCGGGGCGGGTGCGGTCGCCGTGCAGGCCCTCGGCCAGCCAGAGGACGCGGTCGGCCGAGGCGCCGATGGTCCGGGCGAGCAGCGGGGAGGCGGCCGCGCCGTAGACGCGGTCGTGCCGCCACAGGTGCAGCGCGGTGCTCAACACCGCACCCGCGTCGGTGAGTTCGGGGAGTGCGGCGGCCCGGTCGGCGAGGGTGTGCAGGAGGCCGGCGGAGAGGGCGTCCGCGCCGCAGAGCACCGCGTCGAAGAGCAGGGCGGCGAGCGGGGCGGTGGCGGAACCCCCGTCGCGCAGGCGCTCGGTGAGGGCGACCACCGCGGCCTCGGCCACCCGGGCGCCGTACGCGCCGGCCTCGACCAGCGCGGCCTCCCGCCCGCCGGGCGGGGTGGGCTCCCACTCCTCGGTGAAGACCGGGTCGGCGCCGGAGGCCGGGCCCGAGACGCGGGTGTGACCGGGGATGCCCAGCACCCGCAGCCGGTGCAGCAGCCGGCTGCGCTCCAGCCCGGCCGGCTCGGTGAGATCGGCGGTGGCCGGGGATCCCAGGAGAACGCCGTGCACAGCGAGTTGGGCGGCGGCCTCGTGCACCAGCGGCGGTGCGGGGGTGTCGGGGTGCAGCCGGCCGACGCGGTCGCCGGCGCCGGCGGCCACCATCTCGACGACCACCGGATCGGAGCCGGGGGCGAGCGTGCCGCGCCCGTTCCACGGCAGCGGCCGGTCGAGCGCCTCCTTGACCAGGGCACCGGCCAGACCGTCCAGCACGTCGGTACGGCTGCGCACCCGGTGGCCACGCAGGGCGGCCAGACCGTCGGCCAGTCCGCGCGCGGCCACCAGGTCGGCGGTGGAGGCGGGCACCCGGCGCTTGCGCAGCCGGCGGACCACCTGCTCCAGCAGACCGTCGGCGGCGGCGGACGGGCCCTGCTCCCAGAGGAGTTGGTAGTAGCCCGGCGAGGGCAGGCCGGACTGGTACCCGGCGAAGGCGTCCAACTGCCGGAAGGAGTACGGGACGAGGAAGCTCCCGCCGACCGTGCCGGCCGCCGGTGCGGGGACCGGTGGCCAGTCGGCGGAAGAGGCCGAGGCGGAGAGGGTGCGGAGGGCCGGGGTGTGGAAGCCGCCGGTCACCACCAGCACCGGCCCCTCGGCGCGGGCCGCGGCGGCGCGCACCCAGGAGGCCATGTACTCCTCCCGGGCCTGGTCGCCGGGGTCCGCGACGGTGTCGCCGCGCACCAACTCGAAGTAGGTGTCCAGTCGTTCGGCCAGTCCGGCCGGGTCGGCCACCTCGAAGAGGCCGTCCCAGAGGGTGTCCACCGAGTCCGTGCCGAAGTGCTCGCACAGCCGGGCTACGGCCTCGGCGTACCGTGACTCGGCGTCGGCGAAGCGGTTGGCCGGTGCCGGCACCGAGATCCCGGACGCCCGTTCGGTGAAGGCCGGGTGCCAGGCGGGCAGGTCGATGAAGCGCACCTGCGCCCCCGCCGCCCGGCCGTGGGTGAGCGCGACCCACTCCGGCGAGTGCTCGCAGAACGGCGCCCAGGAGGTGGTGGTGCGGTGGGCGTCGCGGTGGTGGCCGAAGAGCGCGACCGGCAGCCGGTGGCCGAGCAGCAACTCGTCCAGGCGGTCGTTGAAGTCGGCCGGGCCCTCGATGAGGACGTGCGCGGGGCGCAGCTCCGCGATGGTGCGGGCCACCAACCCGGCGCAGGCGGGGGAGTGGTGGCGCACCCCGAGCAGGACGACACCGTGCAGGACGACGCCGTGCGGGCTCCCGGTGGCCGGGCCCGTCACGGTGCCAGCAGGTGCCGGGCCTGGTACAGGGCCTTCCACTGCGCACCGCGCCGTCGGGATCCCTGCTGCTCCAGGAAGCGTCGCAGCCGGGCCAGGTCCTCCGGGCTGTCCTTGGCGGCGGTGCCGGCCAGGCAGGTCACCAGGTCGGCGGCGTCGCCCGGTTCGCCCCGCAGGTACCAGCCCCGGACGCCGACGGCGTGGGCGACCGAGACCGCCTCGGCCGTGCTCATCACGGCGGAGATCCGCTCCCCGGCCGGCGCGCCGGAGCCGCCGCCCTGCCGCAGCTCGCGGAAGGTGGCCACCAGGACCTCCAGCACGTCCC
This sequence comes from Kitasatospora sp. NPDC088742, assembly GCF_055584905.1. NCBI lineage: Bacteria > Bacillati > Actinomycetota > Actinomycetes > Kitasatosporales > Streptomycetaceae > Kitasatospora > Kitasatospora sp. NPDC088742. The sequence continues at coordinate 233,477 of NZ_JBVJLD010000001.1, forward strand.
GGTCGGCCGCCACCGTCACGCCGGAGCGGCGCAGCAGGGCACCGGCCTCGGCCTCGACCAAGGCCAGCTCGGTGTCGAAGTCCGCGATGGGGAAGACGGTTTCGAAGGTGAAGCGGCGCTTGAGCGCGGCGCTCATCTCGTTGACGCCCCGGTCCCGGGTGTTGGCGGTGGCGATCACGTTGAACCCGGCGCGGGCGAAGACCATGCCGTCCGGTCCGTCCAACTCCGGTACCGCGAGCACCCGTTCGGAGAGCAGGGAGAGCAGGCAGTCCTGCACCTCCAGCGGGCAGCGGGTGATCTCCTCGAAGCGGACGATCCGGCCCTCCGCCATCCCCCGCAGCATGGGGGCGGGCACCAGGGAGCGGGGTGACGGGCCTTCGGAGACCAGCAGCGCGTAGTTCCAGGAGTACTTGATCTGGTCCTCGGTGGTGGCCGCGCCGCCCTGCACGGTGAGCGTGGAGGTGCCGCTGACGGCCGCCGCGATCAGCTCGGAGAGCAGTGACTTGGCGGTGCCGGGCTCGCCGACCAGCAGCAGGCCGCGGTCGGTGGCCAGGGTCACCAGGGCGCGCTCGACCAGGGCCGTGCCGCCGACGAACTTGCGGCTGACACCGGCGCGTTCGTCGCCGATCACGAAGCGCCGGGCCGCCCGCAGGCTGAGCTGCCAGCCCGGCGGGCGCGGATCGCGGTCCTCGGCGCGCAGGGCCGCCAACTCCTCGGCGTGGCGCACCTCGGCGGGTGGACGCTGGAGCTCCTGGGAGGAGGTGCTCACGGTGAGGTCACCTCCTCCAGGTCGACGAGCAGCTCGGAGGCGGTGATCGGGTCCAGGTCACGGAAGCGCAGCCGCAGGTCGCCGCGGTCCCAGTGGTCGCGCGGTACCGTGTCCAGCCAGACCGTCTCGAAGGTCTGCTCGGGGAACATGTCCACGACGCCGACCGCGATGCCCTCGTGCAGCCCGATCACCAGGTGGCAGCGCTCGCCCAGCCGCCTGGAGAACCACCGCTCCACGCCCGCGTCCTGGGGCGCCCCGCGCTCCCAGCCGCGCTTGGTCAGACCGAGCAGCCGGCCGACCGGGACTTTGTAGCCCTCGAAGCGGTGCAGCCGGTTGGCGGCCAGCTCCTCGGGGGTCAGGTGACGTACCTCGCGGCCCAGTTGGGGGAAGGGCTGGAGCAGCTCGTAGTCGGCGAACAGCTCCGACCAGGCCGCCAGGGCCGGCCCGTCGAGCAGCAGCGGGTGCGCCAGCCGGACGGTCGCGGTGTCGGGCAGGGTGAACCCCTCGTCCGCCGCGTCGGCGAAGGTGCGGTCCTCGGCCACCCGGAACGCGGTGGTGACGGCGCCGCCGTCCAGGTCGGCCAGCCAGACCAGGCGGCGCGCCAGGTGCCAGACCAGTGGGTGCCGGACGAAGAGGTCGCCGAACTCGGCGGCGGTCCAGGTCCGTTGGGCCACCATCGCCGCCTCCAGCCGGCGCAGCTGGTCGGCGGCGACGGTGCGCACGTCCTTCTTGAGGGCGGCGAAGCGCTTGCGTTCGGCCGGGGCCAGCTCCGGGTGGTCCTTGACGCCCGGCGCGGGCAGGTCCTTGCGCCGCCGGCCGTCGGCGTCCAGCACGTACGGGCGCAGCTGCTCGTCGAAGCCGACCGTGAAGCGGCGCGGGCCGTAGTCCACCACCGTGGTGCCGTCGGCGTCGAGGCCGAGATCGGGCACCAGCCGGTCGGAGAGCTGATCGGCCGTCAGGCCCAGGCCCTCGGCCACCTCCGCGATCCGCTCCTGCGCACGGGACTTGAGCGCCTTGAACTTCACCCGCTGGGCGATGCCGTGCAGGTGCAGCAGCGCCACGTCGCTGCCGATCGCGGCCAGCACACCCAGGCCTTCGACGGCCCGGTGGTGGGCGCCCTCGCCAGGCCACTCCCGCAGCACCGGGGTCAGCCGGCGGACGGTCCCGTCGTCGCCGAGCAGGCCGAGCGCCGTCAGCGCCCAGCTCTCCTTGGACGGCATCCCGGCCTGGCGCCACTCCTCGAACAGCGCCCAGCCGAAGGCGGCCAGCGAATCCCGCCGGCAGGCCTCGGTGACGACCGCCACCCCGGCGTACGGCTCCTCCGGGCGGCAGAGCGCGAGCATGGTGAGCAGGTGCCGCACGGCCGTCTCGGGCAGCGCGGAGCCCGAGGTGAGCAGCAGTTGGGGCAGGACGGCGGGCTGCACCCAGACGGGGAGAGCGGGCAGCTTGGCGGGCAGCGCGTTCTCCAGCGGGTCGGCGGCCAGCGCCTCGGCGACGATCCCGGCCGCCTCGACGCCGTAGCGACCGGCCACAGCGGCGGTCAGGGTCGGTGTACCGGCCTCGACGGCGACCAGCCGCAGCGCCTGCTCGGCCGCCTTGCGGGCGGCGCCGTCCGGGCCGACGGCCTCCGGCACCAGCAGCAGGGCGCCCCGGATCCCGTGCCGGGCGAACCACGAACGGGCCGTCGGCTGGGCCGACTTGAGCCGCACCAGGCAGTCCGCCATCACCTGGGCCACCGCGGCGTCGCGGAACGGCAGCAGCAGCGGGGCGATGTTCGCGGGCTGGGCGGAGGCGGCCGAGAGGACCGCGGGGAGGGCGGAGAGGCCGTAGCGGGCGACCACCGGCCGCAGCTCGTCGGCGCCGCCCCAGGTCTCCACCGGACGCCACTTCTCCAGCCAGGGGGTGAGCAGCTTGAGCGGACCCTGCATCAGCAGCCGCCGCGCGTACCAGAGGTTGGCGCTGTGCTCGAAGACCTGCCAGGCCTCCTTCTTCCAGTCCGTCCCGGGCAGGTACGGGTGCAGCTCCTCGGCCGTGCCCCAGCGCTCGCGCTCACCGTCCCGCCACTCCAACTCCGGTGCGGCGTCGGCCTGGAGGCCGGTGAGCACGCGGACGGTACGGCGGGCACGGGGGCGGCTCCACGGCGGGGAGACCAGCAGGGCGGGCAGCTCCTCCGGGGTGGCCTCGGCCGCGCGGGGCCCGGCGCCGTCCAGAGAGGTGATCAACTCGACTGTCACGCCGTCCAGTTGGGACAGCAGCTCGGGCAGGACGCCGTGGTGGAGCTGGACGTGGGTGGTGAGCAGCCGGCGCGCGTCCGGGGCGCTCGGCCCGTCGGCGAGCACCGTCTCGGCCAGCAGGCGGGTGGCCCGGACGGGGTGGAGCCGCATGGCCTCCTGGAGCGCGGGCCGGGCCTGCTTCTCGGCAAGCCGGCCGAGCAGGAAGCGGAACGCCCGGTCGGTCGGGAGCTGTACCGCCACCGAGGCCACCGCGCGCAGCTCGTCCGAGCCGTGGTAGCTCCCCAGCGCGGTGTCGAGGTAGCGGTCGGCGGCGGTGCCGACGCCGTCGGCGAGGGTGGCGAAGAGGCCTGTGGACCATGCGCGGTACGGGAGTTGGGGGTCCGGGTCGAGCTGGTCCAGCTGGGCCGGGTCGTCCACCGTCGCCAGCAGGAGGGTGAGCAGCGGGCCGCCGTGGGCGCCGTAGTGGGGGGCGTCGGCGAGGCAGTCCTCGGTCCAGCCCGGGGTGCCCGGCGCCAGGTAGGCGGCCAGCAGGCGGCGGACGCTGTCGGTGCGGAGACCGTCGATCGCCTCGACGGTCTCCCGGTGGACCGCCTCGTCGGCGACCGCCAGCAGGGAGCGGAGCCGGGGGGCCAGCTCGCCGGCGCTGTTGAGCGAGGCCCGCTTGACGGAGCGGTAGCGCAGGCGGGGGTCGGTCCGGACGTTCCCGGCCTGGTGGTACTCGACCCGGAGCCCGGACAGCTCCAGCACGGCCTCGGCGGCGAACGGCAGGCCGAAGGTCACCGCCCAGGCGTCGACGAACGGGGACTTCGAGGGGCCGTTGTGCTGCCAGACGGGCGGCAGGATCGCGGCGATCACGGCGGCCCCGAGCGGGTCGGCCGCCCCGGCCAGGTAGGCGCGGGCGGCGGTGACCAGCTCCGCCGGTGCCTGGTGGGAGGTCAACACCCGCTCCACCCAGCCGAGTTGGTCCGCGATCCGCTCCTCCGCCTCGCGGACCGCCTTGGGTGCGGGGCGGGGCACCGCGCGTGTCCGGCCACCGCGGCGGGGCTGGAGGACGCGCTGCCAGGCGGCGGGGAAGACGAAGGCGGTCTCGTCCGGCAGCCCGGCCGGCTCCGCGTCCTCCTCGGCCTCCGGAACGATGGGCTCGGCGGTCTCGCCGGGAACGGCGGGCGCGGTCACCTCGGCGAAGGCGGGAGCGGGAGCGGAGCCGGCCTCGGTGTAGCCCTTGCGGGTCTTCTCCGCGATCAGCTTGGCGAGGTGGGCCTCGGCCGCCCCGGCGGAGGCGAGCTCCTTCACCTGCTCCCGCCCAGCCGTCCCGATCCGGCCGTACCGGACCACGACCGAGCTGCCCTCTACCGCCGCCTCCCAGAACTTCTCGGACCCGTCACCGACGAACTCCCAGCGCCGCACCGCTTCTCCTCCAGGCATGTGACGGGCCACCGGGTGCCGTGATCATCCGGTGTTCGATGCGGCCACCCTAACCAGCGCCCCCGACAGCGGAGCGGGGGAGTCCGCACCGCTGCCGGGGGCGCCGGCCGACCTGGAGACGCGAGGGGGCGTCAGCCCATGCTCTTGGCGCCGTCGATCGCCTCGCGGACGATGTCGGCGTGGCCGGCGTGCTGCGAGGTCTCGGCGATGACGTGCATCAGTACCCGGCGGGCCGACCACTTGGCGTCGCCGTCGAACCACGGCGCCTTCGGCAGCGGGTGGGCCACGTTCAGGTCGGGCAGGGTGGCCACCAGCTCGTCGGTCCGGGCGGCCACCTCGGCGTACGCGGCCAGGACGCCCTCCAGGGTCTCGCCCTCCTGCATGCGGAACTCGCCCTCCCGCGCCGCGAAGTCCTCCGCGGTCATCGCGGAGAAGTCCGGCATCGCGGACGGACCCTCCAGGATGAAGTTCACCCAGGTCTTCTCCACGCTCGCGACGTGCTTGATCAGCCCGCCGACGGTCAGCCCGCTGACCGTCGATCGGTGCGCGGCCTGCCGGTCCGTCAGTTCGTTGGCGGTGAAGCGGAGGAAGAACCGCGACTTGCCGAGCTGCTCCAGCAGGTCGGCGCGCTCCCCGTCGAGGGCCGGGGCGGTGGTCGGGGCCTGGAGGTTGGTGGTCATGGTGGCTCTCCGTCTTCGTCTTCGTCGTTCTGGTCGGTCGTTCCGTCGACAGGACCAAAGGTAGGCCGGAACTAGGTCAGAACGTGTCCGCTGTGCCGCCGGTCGCGGCAGAAGTTCCGGAGCCCGCCGTTCCGGGTCCCACGGGCAGGTGATCCCCTCGATCCGGTCATGGCCGGGCAAAACTTGGCGGCCCGCTCTTGAGCCGCGCACGCCGGTCCGAATAGACAGCTTCCGCACAGTCACCACCGATGCCGCCGCGCGGGAGGTCTCCGCCGCGGCGCGCTCCGTCACGCCTCCACGAGGGGCAGTTGACACTCCGTCGAACCGAGAGGGGAGCCGACGTGCCCACCGCACGGAAGCAGCTTTCCAAGAGCGTCGGCCCGGCCACCGCCACGGCCACCGCCGCGATAGCGACCGCAGCCGCCCTGGTCCTGGCGACCATGGGCGCGGCCGCACCCGCCTCCGCCACGCCCGCCGGCGAGGGCGCCAGGACCCTGAGCGGCAGCCACCCCGCCTGGGCCACCCCGCAGGCCGACCTCGGCGCCGTGGACGCCGCCGCGCCCGCGAGCGCCCGGATCTACCTGGCCGGCCGGGACGCGACCGGCCTGGCGGCGCTCGCCCAGGCCGTCTCCGACCCCGGATCGCCCGCCTACGGCCAGTACCTGACGGCCGATCAGGTGCGTGGCCGGTTCGGCGCCACCCCGCAGCAGGTCGCGGCCGTCACCTCCTGGGTGACCGGCGCGGGCCTCACCGTCTCCTCCGTCACCGCGCACTACGTCCAGGTGACGGGCCCGACCGGCGCGTTCGCCAAGGCCTTCGGCACCGACTTCCGCAGCTACCGCACCGCGGACGGCACCCACCGCGCCCCGGCCCGGGACGCCCAGCTGCCCGCCCCGGTGGCCGGCGCCGTCCTCGGCGTCTCCGGCCTGGCCGACGCGATCCACGTCAACGTCTCGCACGCGGTCTCCGTCCGTGAGGCCGAACGGCGCTCCGCCGCCGAGGGTTTGGCCGCGCCGGACAAGAAGCCCCCGGCCACGCTGCCGACCGTGCCGACCTGCTCCGAGGACGGCTACGGCTCCAAGACCGCCAAGGGCGCCCCCGAGGGCTACGAGAAGAACGAGCCCTTCGCCCCCTGCGCCTACGTCCCCGCCCAGCTCCGCACCGCCTACGGGGTGACCGGCGCCAAGGCCACCGGCAAGGGCGCCCGGGTCGCCGTCATCGACGCGTACGGCCTGCCCACCATGGAGCAGGACGCGAACCACTTCTCCACCCTGCACGGCGACCGGCCGTTCGCGCCCGGCCAGTACACCGAGCACGTCACCCCGGCGCAGTGGACCCACCAGGACGAGTGCGGCGGCGCCGACGGCTGGGCCGGCGAGGAGGCGCTGGACGTGGAGATGGTCCACGGCCTCGCCCCCGACGCCCAGGTGGTCTACGTCGGCGGCAACTCCTGCTACGACGAGGACCTGTACGACGCGATGGCCAAGGTCGTCGACGAGCACCTGGCCGACGTGGTCTCCAACTCCTGGGGCGAGATCATGCACGCCACCGGCGGCGACATCGACCCCGCCGTGGTGGCCGCGGACAACCACGTCTTCCAGCTCGGCGCCGTGACCGGCATCGGCTTCGCCTTCTCCTCCGGCGACTGCGGGGACAGCTCGCCCGGCGCCGCCGCCACCGGCGTCAACTGCGAGGCGGCGACCAACCAGGCCCAGACGGACTGGCCGTCCTCCTCCCCGTGGGTCACCTCGGTCGGCGGCACCGCGCTCCAACTCCGGGACGGGGACGGCCGGTACGGCGACGAGGTCTCGATGGGGGACAAGCGCTCGGTGCTCTCGGCCGACCAGAAGTCCTGGACCCCGTTCCCGGGCGCCTTCTACTTCGGCGGCGGTGGCGGTGTCTCCAAGGACTTCGCCCAGCCCTGGTACCAGAAGGGCGTGGTCCCCGACCGGATCTCCACCACCGCGGCCGACGGCACCCACTCCGCCACCCCGCTGCGCGCCACCCCGGACCTCGCCATGAGCGGTGACCTGGTCGCCGCCACCCTGGTCGGCTACACCGCCGACGGCGCGTACAGCGAGGGCGGCTACGGCGGCACCTCGGTCTCGGCGCCGGAGGCGGTCGCGATGCTCGCCGACGCCGTCCAGGCCCGCGGCGGCCGTGCCCTCGGCTTCGCCAACCCGGCGCTCTACGACCGGGCCGGGCGCGGGGTCTTCAACGACGTCGACGACACGGCCAACCACTCCAAGCGGGGCAACGTGGTCGACCTCGGCACGGTGAACGGCGCCCTGAAGATCCGCCTCTACCGGATAGGCGCGGACTACGGCCTCTCGGCCGCCCGCGGCTACGACACCGCCACCGGCCTGGGCTCCCCGGGCCGGGACTTCCTCCGGTCGTTCCGCCTCGGGGGCTGACGGCCGGTCAGGCGGGAAGGACCTCGTCGACGTGGTCCGCGCCGTAGCGGAACTCCTCGGCGAGTGACCGGAAGCGGCCCCGCCGGTCCTCGGTGACGGGGACCTCGCGGGCGCCGAGTGTCTGGAGGAGGAGACGGAAGCCCAGGTCGGGGTCGACCTCGGTGACCAGGGCCGCGAGCGCCGCCTCCTCCGGACCGCCCAGCCCGGCCTCCCGGACCTCCCGGAGCACGGGTCCGGCGAGGCCGGTGCGGGCGGGGGAGACCGAGGGCAGGTAGCAGGGGTCGACCTCCGCCAGGCGCTCGCGGCAGACCCGGGCGACCTCCTCCAGCCAGGCCCGCACGTCGGCGTCGAACTCCTCGGGGTCGGACCGCCGTTGAGAGGCCGTCAGCCACAGCGTGGTGAGCTCCCGGTCGGACAGCGCCGAGTCCAGCAGCCGCCGCACGTCCTCCAGCAGCACGGCGGCGTGCGAGCCGGGCACCTCGCCCAGGCCCTGGTCGGTGACTGTCCGGATGTTCTCCCGCACGGTGCCCAGGTGCCGCCAGTGCGACCCCCGGAACACGGCGGCGAGCATCGGCAGCCCGAACCGGCCGAGCCCGAAGTCGCGCCGGCCGGAGTCGATCGGGGGCCAGCGGACGTTCAGCTCCGCGCAGACGGCGGCGACGGGGTAGGCGAGCGAGTCACCGAGAGCCAGCAGCCGGGCGTACTGCTCCGCCCCGACCGGTACGGAGTACGCCTTGGCGGCCCGGAGGAACAGGCGGAACCCGAGATCGGCGTCCACCTCGCGCACCACCCGCAGCAGCGCCGGGACGATGTCCGGTACGGCGACGGCAGGTTGAAGGCCCTCCGCCGCCTCGATCTCCGCCGCCACCGTCCCGCGCAGCGTCGCCTCCGGGACCTGTGGCCGTACCGCGTCGAGGGCCTTCTCCTCGTACGGGCCCCGCTCCGGCGGGTACGGCGGGCACCGTTCCGCGATCCGGTGCAGCCAGGCCCGGACGTCCGTGCCCTCGGCGGCCGGGTCGAAGCACCGCCGGACGGCGGCCAGCCAGACGGCGCGAAGCACTTCGTCCGGCAGCGCGGAGCCGACCAGCAGCCGGGCGTCATGGCCCAGCACGGCGTCCTCCTCCGCCGTGGCCAGGACGAGCACCACCGGCCCGTCGAGCCGGAGCGCCGCCCGGGAGCACAGCGTGCCGGTCAGGCCGCTGAGCCCGAAGTCGGCCGGGTGGTCGTAGTAGTGGACCTCGCGCACGCGGGCCATCGTCCCTCCTGAGTGGAACGGGCACCCCTCGGTGTGAGGAGTGCCCGTTCCGTCGGTCATCTGCTGGTCACTGCGGGAGCGGGAACGAGGTGAAGACGACGTACCTGCTCGGATTGTGCGGCACCGAGCCGTCGGGCATCTTCTTGGGCACGTAGTTCAGCACGACCCGGATCTTGTTGCTCGCGGCTTCCGGTGCCGTGGCCTCTCCACCCTTGCGCCAGACCTGGCCGAGCGAGCCCTCGTTGTGGAGGGTCCATTCGAAGGAGAGGCAGTCCCGCTCGGCCAAGAAGCCCTTGTTGCGGCCGATCCGCTGGGCCTGCTCGTCCTGCCACCCCGCGAAGCGGGCCGCGTTGGTGTCGACCTTGATCCAATCCTCGATCGCCTGCTTGACGGCACGGGCCGCCGTCGCCTCGTCGGTCCACTTTCCGGCGATGCCGTCCTTCTCGGCCTTGGCCTGCATCTGAGCGGCGCTCTTGCGGAGGTGGTCCTGGAGCGTGTGTGCCCCGTACTTGCCCTCGTCGGCGACGAGGTCGGTGCAGTTGTGGACCAGGACGTCCCCGGTCCGCTCACCGCGCGGGCTGACGTAGAAGGTGTGCAGACCGTCGACGGTGAGGTCGAACACCTCACGGGGCGTCAGACCGGCCCGCTCGCGCAGGGCGGTGACGGTCTGCTCCGTACCCTCCGGGGTGCGGAGGCGGTCGCCGACCTGGAGCTCGGCGACGGTGGTCCAGCCTCGGCCGATCACGAAGAAGCGGTGCCCGACCGTGCTGGTGAGCTGCCCGCCGTCCAGCGAGAGGTCCGTCAGGCGCTCGGTGTCGTGCCGGAAGGTCTTCGTCACGGCCTGGGCCCGGAGGGCCCCGGTCCGGGCGTCGGTGGCCAGGACCCGGTCACCGACCCGGACCTCGCTGATCGCGCGGTGCGAGCCGTCCGCCATCAGGACGCCGGTGTCGCCCGGGAAGCTGTTCCGCTCACAGGCGACGAAGACGTCCTCGTAGGCGTGGACGGTCCCCTCGACCCGGGCGAGGGTCGCCGCGTCGAGGTCCAGGGCCCGCAGGGCGAGGAACGCGTCCCGGACGCCGACGCCGGTGTGCAGCGCGGCGTTGACCGCGTGCAGCGCGTCCCCGATCGCCTTGAACGCCTTGCCGGGGATGAACCAGGTCGCGGCCCAGGCGCACGCACCCCAACTCCCCTTCTCCCCACCGGGAACGAGGTGGGCGCACTCGATGAAGTCACCGAAGATGATCTTCACCGGGTCGATGCCGGAGTTGAACTCCACCATCGTCAGGGCGCGGACGACGTCCTGCTTCTGGTTCGGCAGGGTCGCCGGGCCGAGGTAGACCGTGGCGTCCCTCGGGCAGCCGGACTGGGTGGCCGGCACGCCCTCGGCGGTGCACAGGTAGAGGTCCACGTAGGCGTCGAAGTGGATGACCGCGGTGATGACGCAGTCGCCGATGTGGAGGATCGGGTTGCAGTTCTTCTGGTCCGTGATCTCCGGATCGCCGATCGGCTCCATCCGGAGGAGGACGTAGAAGAGGTTGGCGGTGCCACTGGTGGCACCGGTCGCGAGCTGGTCGTTCTTCGCCTTGGTCGCGGCCCGGTCGGCCGCCTCCTGGGCCTCCTGGGCGTACTTGAGCGCGTCCTTCGCGGCCTGCTCGGCCTCGGTGGCCGCCGCGTCGGCACGGTCGGCCGCGGCCCGGGCGTCCTTGGCGGACTGCTCGGCCCGGGCAGCCGCCTGCCGGGCACCCTCGGCGTCGAGGGCGGCCTGGTCGGCGGAGGCGCGGGCGTCGCGGGCGTACCCCTCGGCCCGTCCGGCGGCCTTGTCGGCGGCGGCCGCGTCCTCGGCGGCCTGGCGGTCGTACTCGGTGGTGCGGGCCAGCGAGGCGGCGGCCTTGGACGCAGCCGCGGCGGCGTCGGCGGCGTAGCCCAGCGCCTCCTTGGCGTAACCCCGGGCCTGCGCCGCGAAGCCGGCCGCGTTGGCCGCGTGCTGGTACGCCGCCTTGGCGTCGCCGGTGGCCGCGTCCGCGAGCGCCTTGGCGGTGGCCGCCTCCTGCTGCGCGTTCGAGGCGTGCGCGGCCGCGACGGCCTTCTGCTGCTCGGCGATCGTCTTCGAGGACTGCCCGGTCAGCACCACCAGACCCGCGGTGGCGTCGGTGGTGACGTACGGGGAGCCGAGCTGGATCGCGTCGTTGGCGGGCTTGGCCACCTGGCTCGCCGCGGCTCCGGCGTCCACGGCCGCCTGGGCGGTGACGTAGGCGTAGCCGGTGGCCTTCGCCGACGCGGCCCGGGCGTTGGCCGCCTCCTTGTCGGCGACGTCCGCGTGGGCCATCGCCTCCTTCGCCTTGCGTCCGGCCTCGTCGGCCATCGCGACCGCGGCGCGGGACTCGGCCGCGGCCCGGTCGCTGGCGTTCAGGGCCTCGGCGGCCGCGCTGGTGGCGGTCCGCATCGCGGCGTCGGCCTTGAGCTTCGCCGCCTGGGCGGCGTCCGCGTCGGAGCGGGCCCGCTTGGCGGCCGCCTCGGCGCGGGTGGCCGCGGCGTCTGCCTCGGCCGCCGCCCGGCCGGCCGCGTCGGCCTCGCCGCGCGCCCGTCCCGCGGCGGCTTCGGCGCGGTCGGCTGCCGCTGACGCGTCGTCAGCGGCCGCCCGGGACTCCTGGGCGAAGCCGTCGGCCTCGTGGGCCTGGGCGTACGCCTCCTTCGCGTCGGCCTTGGCCCGGGCGGCGTTGGACTGCTGCTCGGCCTCCCACGCGTCGTCCCGCTTGGCCTTGGCGTTGTCGCGGGCCCGGACCGCGTCGTTCTTCTTCCCGACCGCGGTGGCCTCGGAGGCCTCCGCCGACTTCCTGGCGTCGTCGGCCCGGACGGCCTCCGCCTCGGCGTTCCTCTTGTGCTGCGCCGCTTCGGTCTGCTTGGCGGCGGCGGTGTCCTTCTCCGCCTTCGCCTTGGCCTCCTCGGCCTCGGCGGCCAGGCGCTTGGCGTGCGCGTCGGCGGCGGCCGCCTTGGCGTCACCCTCGGCCTTCAGCGCCTCGGTGAGCTTGGCCTCGGCGGCCTCCTTCTCCTTCTTGGCGTTGTCGCGGTGCAGCTTGGCCGCCTCGGCGGCGGCCTGCGCCTGCAGCTCGGCCGTGCGCGCGGCCTCCTTGCGGAACTCCGCCTTCGACTGGGCGGCCTGGGCGAGCGCGCGCTGCGCGATCGTCTCGCCGTCGCCGGCGGCGGCCCGGGTGGCGGCCTCGGCGGTCTCGCCGGCCTTCACCATCGCGTCGAGCGCGGCGGAGACACCCTTGGTGACCTGGGCCTTCTGCAGACCCACCAGCAGACCGCGGCCGCGCGGCGCCCCGTTCTTGTCGGCGATCGCGTACGCGGCCTGCACGGCCGCGTCGGAGGCGGCGGCCGCGGTCTTCGCGGCGGCGGCCTGCTGCTTGAGCGCGGCGAGCTGCTTCTTGGCCCCGGCCTGAGCGTCCGTCAGGCCCTTGGCGGCCTGGTCGAAGTGGGCCTTCGGCTGGACCTCGCCGGTGTGCCCGGAGGGCTTGATGGTGAGCTGCTGCGGACCGGCCCCGTTGCAGGTGGCCAGCAGCGCGTCCTTGCCGAGGTCGTAGGTCGGGAAGTTGAGGCACTTGCCCGAACTCACGTGCTTCAGCGCGGTGGTGGCGCGGACGTTGTACGCCCAGACCTGGGCCGGGCCGCTGTTGCAGGTGGCGATCTGGAGCTTGGTGCCGTCGGCCTTGCCGTTGCCGGCCGCCTCCAGGCACTTCATGGTGCTGACGTTGCGCAGGTACAGGCCGTGGTCGTCGCCCCACACCCGCCAGCTCTGCGCGCCCGAGCCGTTGCAGGTGTAGACCTGCACCGGGGTGCCGTCGGCGGTCGCGCCGCCCTGGACGTCCAGGCACTTGCCCTTGGCGGCGGTCAGCTCCACGGTGGCGTTGGCTTCGCCGATCCAGCCGATCCCGCCCGCGGACCAGAAGTCCTGCCAGCGGGTCACGTGGTCGGCGACCCAGGAGTGCCCCAGCATCTGGCCGAGCGACTCGGCGCCGAGGGTGAGCGCCTTGGTGGCGTCCTTGGCGGAGTTCACCACCTGGTTGCGCTGGGCGGCCTGGGAGGAGACCTCCTGCTGCCACTCGGCGGCGGCGGTCGCCGAGGCCGCGTCGAGGACCTTGCCCGGGTCGATCGGGTCGCGCCAGGCGCAGGTGGAGAACCGGGTCTTGAGGTCCTCGACCGCGATCCGGTACTCCGCCGTGCCCGGTGCGGGCGCGGTGCGGGGGAAGCCGCCGGAGCCGAGGAAGATCCGGGCGTTGTCCGCGCCCATCGGCTCGGAGGAGTTGCTCCGCAGCCAGTCGAAGCCGTCGTGCTCCGCGCCGTCGCGGTACCAGTCGGTGCTGGTCGACGGGTCGGGGGACTTGCCGTAGAGCGGGGTGCCGAGGTCGGTGACGGCCTTGCGGGTCTTCTCGTCGGCCTTCGGGGTCGGGTCCGCGTAGAAGTCGCCCTCGCTCTTCCAGTACCGGTCCGCGATCCAGGAGGTCAGACCGGTCTGGGTCTGGAAGTCCTGGCCCTCGCTGATGCCGGGCGGCTTGTGGAAGGTCCAGTCGTTGATGCCGGCCGGGGTGGCCAGCCCGTACAGCGGCTTGGTCCAGCTGTCCCGGAGCGCGTAGAGGTCGGCCAGCTCCTTGTCGGCGGCGGCCTTGTCCTGCGCGTACGCCTGTGAGAGCGGGGTGGTCTGCCAGTGCTGACGGTCCGCCAGCAGGTGCAGCTTGTCGGCGGGTTGGTTGAGCCCGTCCTGCGCGGTGGCCGCCATGGCGGGCCCACCGAGCCGCAGCACGTCGGCCATCAGGCACTGGTCCTGCCGCAGCTGCTCGGCGGCGGTGTCGGTGTACCAGCCGTAGTCGTTGCCGGCCGGCGAGATCCGGTTCAGGACCTGCGGAAGGACGGCCGCGCCGCCGAGGACCGCCATGGTGACGACGGCCGTGACGGCGGGGGCCAGGAAGCCGGACCGCAGGGATCCGGGGCTGAACAACCCTGGTCTGTGACGCAAAGGGATGTCCCTTTCTCCGTTCGAGGGCAGCGGCGGGAGGAAGGAACGTCAGAATGCGGGCACGGCAGAGCGAGACCCCCGTTCCGGCGACGGTTCTCCCCCCGGGCCGCCGAAATGACATGCGTACGTGGTGGATCGGTGAAGATCCACTGCGCACGGGCCTCACCCTACTCATACTTTTTCGCGAACACGACAGGCATTTGCGGCGCCGGGTGAGTCGCCGCCGCCCGTCGAGGGGAGGCGCGGTCACGCCAAGGTGAGCTCCAGGCCGCCGGGTTGGCCGTCGGCCAGGGCGAGCGCGGCGGTGACCTCGGCGGGGAAGGGGTGCAGCCCGAGGAGCGCGGCCGTGAGGTCGGCGGTGGTGCGGTGCCAGTCGCCGAGCCGCTGCATCAGGGCGTGGCCCGAGCCGTGCACGGTGAAGCCCGCGACCCTGGCGCCGGCCTCGCGGGCGCGGGTGGCGAGCAGCCGGGTGGCGGCGGGGTCGGTGACGGTGTCCCGGTCGCCGTGCAGGGTGAGCAGGGTGCGGTCCTTGAGCTGGCCGACCGGCTCCTCGGGCGGGCACCACGGGGCCAGCGCCACCACGCCCGCCACGCAGGGGTGGCCGGCCGCGCGGATCGCCGCGCGGCCGCCCATCGAGTGGCCGATCAGCACGGTCGGCACGGGGCCGAGCGCCTCGGCGAGGTCGCTCAGGGCGGCGTCCGCGTCGCGCGCGGCGTCGGCGTGGTCGCCGTTCCAGCCCCGGTAGCGGTAGCGGACGGCGCCGAGGGCGATCCGCTGACCCGCCGTCACCTTGGCCACCGCGCGGGCGAATCCGGCCATCCGCAGCGCCGGCAGGTTCACCGGGCCGGGCCGGTCCTCGCTGAACTCCTTGCCGCCGTGCAGCACCAGCACCGCGGCCTCCGCGCCGTCCGGCGGCCCCCCGCGCCACCGCAGGGTCCGGTGGCCCACCGCTCTGCTCACGTCTCGCCCGTCCTTCTGCTCACCCGCCCCGTCCGGGGACGGCAACTGTACGCCCGCAGCGCGCGTGGACTGCCCGCAGGGCAGTCAGGGGCGCGAGGAACTGCGCGAATCGGAAGACAGAGACCCGTGTGCCGGGTACGGACAACCAGTTGCAAGTGAGCGCCCGTACCCGGCACACGGGTCCGTACCTTCCGCAGCGCGCAGTTCCCCGCGCCCCTGACTGCCCTCCGGGCAGTCCACGGGCCCGGCACTAGCCGAGGGTGGCGACGCCCGCGCGGAGGAAGGTGATGGCGGCCTCGATGTTCTCCTGCTCGGGGCTGTAGCAGAGCTCCGAGATGATGCCCGCCGCCGCGGCCGCCGCCATCCGGGGAGCGAAGTCGTCCGGGGCGCTGCCGGTCTCCTCGGCGAAGAGCCGGGTGCCCTCCTGGATCACCTCCGCCAGACGGGAGTTGGCGATCGCCTTGAGCCGCGGGTCGGCCTCCAGCATCTGCTCGCTGAGCTGGTCCAGTTCGGTGGTCTCGGCGAACCGGGTGCGCAGCCAGTGCTCCAGCGCGTTCAGGATGGTCCACCCCTCGGGGCGCTCCCGCAGCCCCGCGGCGAGCTCCGCGGCGAAGCCGTCGAAGTGGGCCAGGGCGAGGTCGAGCTTGGACGGGAAGTAGAGCGTGACCGTACGCGCCGAGATCTCGGCGGCGCTCGCGATGTCGGCGATGGTGGTCGCGTCGAAGCCCCGGGCGGCGAACTGCTCCAGCGCCGTCCGCACGATCGCCTCGCGGCGCCGGGCCTTGGAGCGTTCCCTGAGGCCGTCCTGGCGCTCGTCAGTGGTCATGCTGCGGAGATTACCACCAAGGGTTAAATTACAGTCCAGTGTAAAAATGCCGTACGGTGCAACGGAGCGCCCGGACGGGGCACGGAGCGAGGCAAGAGGGAGGACGGCATGGCGGCACGCCTGTACGGCTTGGGGCGGTGGGCGATACGCCGCCGCGGGCTGGTGGTCGCGGTCTGGCTGCTGGTGCTCGCGGTGGTCGGAGGCCTCGGGGCCACCCTGCACGGCAAGCCGAGCACCCAGTTCACCGTGCCCGGCATCGAGTCCCAGCAGGCCCAGGACCTGCTGGAGCGCCGCTTCCCGACCGCCTCCGGCGGCACCGCCCGGGTGGTGTTCGCCGCGCCCCAGGGTCAGACGCTGACCGACCCGGCCGCCCAGCAGGCGGTGGCCGAGGGGCTGAAGAAGGCCGCCGCCGTGCCCGGCGTGGTGCACGTCGCTGCGCCCGCCGAGACCGGCACCGTCACGCCGGACCACCGGATCGGCTTCGCGGACGTGCTGTTCGACCGGCCGGCCGACCAGGTGCCGCAGAGCTCCAAGGACGCGCTCACCGAGGCCGTCACCCAGGCGCGCGGCGCCGGGCTCCAGGTGGAGCTGGGCGGTTCGGTGATGGCCCCGGTCACCGAGGTCGGCGGCCCGGCCGAGGTGGTCGGCGTGGTGATCGCCTTCGCCGTGCTGTTCCTCGCCCTGGGCTCGCTGGTGGCGGCCGGGCTGCCGCTGCTGACCGCCGCCGTCGGCGTGCTCATCGGGGTGATGGGCGTTCAGTTCGTCTCCCGCTTCGTGGACCTCACCAGCACCGCCACCGTGCTCGCCCTGATGATCGGCCTGGCCGTCGGGATCGACTACGCGCTCTTCATCATCTCCCGCCACCGCGAGCAACTCGCCGACCCTGAAGCCGAGTTGGACGACTCCATCGCCCGGGCCACGGCCACCGCCGGCAGCGCGGTGGTGTTCGCCGGAGCCACCGTCATCATCGCGCTGGCCGCCCTCGCGGTCACCGGCATCCCCTTCCTCACCGCGATGGGCCTGGCGGCCGCCGTCACCGTGCTGCTCGCGGTGCTGATCGCCGTCACCCTGGTGCCCGCCGCGCTGAGCTTCGCGGGGGAGCGCCTGCGCCCGAAGCCGAAGCCCGCGAAGTCCAAGAAGGCCGGGGGCACCGCGAACTCCCCGTCCTGGAGCTCCCGTTGGGCCACCCTGGTGACCCGTCGCCCGCTGGCCGTGCTGCTGGTCGGGGTGGTCGGCCTGGTCGCCCTCGCGCTGCCCGCCAAGGACCTGCGGCTGGGACTGCCGAGCAACGCCTCCCAGCCCACCAGCAGCACCCAGCACAAGAGCCACCAGCTGCTGACCGAAGGCTTCGGCCCCGGCTTCAACGCCACCCTGGTCGCCGTCGTGGACACCGCCGAGGTGCCCGCCGAGCAGCGCCCCGCCACCGTCACCGGCCTGGCCCGCTCGCTCGCCGCCGACCCCGGTGTTGCCGCCGTGGCCCCGCCGGCCGCCGGCCCCGACGGCAGCCTGAGCGTGCTCGCCGTGGTGCCGAGGACCGGCCCGGACGACGAGGCCACCAGCGACATGGTGCACCGCCTGCGCGCCCTGGCCCCCGAGGTCGAGAAGGCCGGCGGCACCCTCTTCATCGCCGGCGGCACCGCCGCAACCATCGACATCTCGCAGAAGCTCTCGGACGCGCTGCCGCTCTTCGTGGCCGTCATCGTGCTGCTCGCCCTGGTCCTGCTGACCATCGCGTTCCGCTCGGTGCTGGTGCCGCTCAAGGCCGCGCTCGGCTTCCTGCTCTCGATCGCCGCCTCGCTCGGCGCCACCGTCTGGGTGTTCCAGCAGGGCCACCTCAACGGGGTGCTGGACGTGCCCTCGGCCGGTCCGGTGACGGCCTTCCTGCCGGTACTGCTGATCGGTGTGCTGTTCGGCCTGGCGATGGACTACGAGGTCTTCCTGGTCAGCCGGATGCGCGAGCACCACGAGCACACCAAGGACGCGGCCGGGGCGGTCACCCAGGGCCTGGCGCAGAGCGGACGGGTCGTCACCGCCGCCGCCCTGATCATGGTCGCGGTCTTCGGAGGCTTCGTCTTCAACCACGACCCGATCATCAAGTCGATCGGCTTCGCGCTCGCCTTCGGCGTCCTGGTCGACGCCTTCGTGGTCCGGATGACCCTCGTCCCGGCCGCCATGGCGCTGCTCGGCCGCCGGGCCTGGGGCCTGCCGAGGTGGCTCGACCGGATCACCCCGGACGTGGACATCGAGGGCGCGAACCTGCCGCCCCGCGGCGCCGCGCCCACCGCCGCGCAGGCGCAGGAGCCGGTGACGGCGGGGCGCTGACCCCCGCCGTCCGGGGGTGTCGCCCGATGATCTCCGTGGGATAGGACGTACCGGGAACGACGGGCCCTCCACCTGGGAGAGCCCCACCCCGGAGGAGAACTGATGCACCGTCGGACCTTCATCACCGCCGCCGTGGCGGGCACCGCACTCGGTCTCGCGCCGACGCTGCCCGCCGCGGCGGCCGGTCCGTACACCTCGCTGGACGCGCTCCAGCAGGCGATCGACCGCGCCGTCCCGGGCGACAAGCTGGTCCTCGCCAACGGCACCTACACCGTCCCGGCCAACCGGCCGGTCCGGATCTCCGGGCGCAACGGCACCCCGGCCGCGCCGATCACCATCGCGGCCGAGTCGCGCGGCGGTGTGGTGCTGCAGGGGGCGAAGGGCTTCGAGTTCGCGAACTCGAGCAACGTCACCGTCAGCGGCTTCGCCTTCCGGCAGAGCAGCACGCTGGAGATCCCCGAGAACTGCTCCCGGATCCGGCTCACCCGCAACGACTTCCGGCTCACCGACACCACCGGTTTCCACTGGCTGGTGGTCTCCGGCAACGACGTGAAGGTGGACCGCAACCACTTCCACGACAAGAGCACCGCCGGGGTCTTCCTGGTGCTGGACGGCCCGGGCGCCGACCGCTACGAGGTGGCGAAGCGGCTGACCGTGCTGCGCAACCACTTCTCCGACCACCGCTACACCGGCGCCAACGGCGGCGAGGCGATCCGACTGGGCGTCAGCCACCGGGCGCTGGGCGACGCGGACGCCACCGTCGAGTACAACCTGTTCGAGCGGTGCGACGGCGACCCGGAGGCGGTCTCGGTCAAGTCCTCGGGGAACACGGTCCGGTACAACACCCTGCGCGACGGCAAGGGCGGCATCGTGCTCCGGCACGGCAACGGCTCCACCGTCGAGGGCAACCACCTGCTCGACGGCGGCGAGGGCATCCGGATCTACGGCAACGACCACGTGGTGGTCAACAACCACCTGGCCGGACTGACCGGCCGGGCCCTGGTGATCGGCAGCGGCAGCACCCGGGACCACTCCGCGGGCGAGCCGGACTCCGAGCGGACCGGCCACGACGCCTGCGACCGCGCGCTGATCCTGCACAACACCCTGGCCGGGAACGCGGGCGGCCTCTCCGGCGAGGACCGTACCTACGAGCCGAGGGACGTGGTGATCGCCGACAACCTGCTGACCGCCGAACGCGGCACCCTGGTCAACCTCGGCCGCACCACCGGCTTCACCTGGCAGGGCAACATCCTCTGGGGCGCCGCCGCCAACGGCACCGTCCCGTCGGCGGGTTGGCGCCGGGTGGACCCGCGCCTCCAGCGCGGCACCGACGGGGTCAACCGCCTCACGGCCGGCAGCCCGGCCATCGGGGCCGCCACCTACACCGGCGCCCCGGCCGTGACCGAGGACGTGGACGGCCAGCCGCGCGGTACCACTCGCGACGTCGGCGCCGACCAGTACTCCACCCAGCCCCCGGCCCGCCGCCCGCTGACCCCGGCCGAGGTCGGCCCGGACGCGGCCTGAGCCCTCCGTGCCTGCCTCGGCCTCGTTCTGACGGCAGGTCAGCCGGCGATCGGGGCCGAGGCCCGGTCCACCAGCCGGGCCAGGGCGGTGGCCAGCGCACCGAGCCCGGGCCCGGCCGGGCCACCCGGTTCGGTCATGTAGCCGTCGCGGCGGATCTCCACCATCAGCGCGCCGACCCGGGCGTCCTTCCCGTAGTGGCGCAGCGGCACGTAGGTGCCGGCGAACGGGCTGTCCAGCCCGGTGCCGCCGAAGCCCTCGAAGCACGCGCGGGCCGCCGCCAGCAGCCCGGCGGGGGTGTGGAACGGATCGGTGCCCAGGCAGACCGGCGGGCGCGGGCCCTCGCTGTGCAGCTCGTACGGCAGGGCCGAGCTCGGGTAGGAGTGCACGTCGATCAGCACGGCCCGGCCGGTGGCCGCCAGCCGCTCCTCCACCGCCTCGGTGAGGGCGGCCGCGTACGGGTGGAAGTACCGCTCCAGCAGCGGTTCCTGGTCATGGCCGTCCGGACGCAGCCGCTCGCCGTGGGTGGTCCGGGTGTACACCGCGCCCATCCCGGCCTTGAGCATCTCCTCGCGCTCGTCCGGGAACCGCTCCGGGTCGACCACCAGGCGGGAGAGCCGGTTGACGAACCGCCAGGGGGTGAGGGCGGCGGCCCCGGCGGCGGTGGCGGCCAGCTCGGCGGTGTGGGCGTCGGTGATGTGGTCCAGCTCCAGGGCCAGGGACGGGTCGTCGAGCAGGATGCCCCGGCGGACCTCGGGGGGTATCTCCCGGGAGGAGTGCGGCACGTGCAGGATCACCGGCGAGCGGGCATCACCGGAGTGGAGCCGGTACGGGCTGTCGTCGGTCACGGGGTACTCCTCGGTGGTGCGGCGGCAGGTGGTGCACCGCCATCATGCCCCGCCTCCGTACAGTGGAGTTCGATCTTCGACCAGTGACCGAAGCGACTGAGAGGCCGTCACCATGAGCCCCGTCACCATGAGTCAGAGCGCAGACCGTGCAGCCCGCGCCGAACTGGGCGTGATCGGCGGGTCCGGGCTCTACGCCCTGCTGGACGAGGTCACCGAGGTGGTGGTGGACACCCCGTACGGGCCTCCGAGCGACTCGGTCTTCCTCGGTGAGGTGGCCGGGCGCCGGGTGGCCTTCCTGCCCCGCCACGGCCGGGGCCACACCCTGCCGCCGCACCGGATCGACTACCGGGCCAACCTCTGGGCGCTGCACTCCCTGGGGGTCCGTCAGGTGCTCGGCCCCTGCGCCACCGGCGGCCTGCGGGCCGAGTACGGGCCCGGCACGCTGCTGGTGCCGGACCAGTTCGTGGACCGCACCGCCGGCCGTCTGCAGACCTACTACGACGGACTGCCGCTGCCCGGCGGCGGCCGCCCCGAGGTGGTGCACGTCTCGATGGCCGACCCGTACTGCCCCGACGGCCGGGCCGCGGCGCTGGCCGCCGCCCGGAGCTGCGCCTGGGAGCCGGTGGACGGCGGCACGCTGGTGGTGATCGAGGGCCCGCGCTTCTCCACCCGCGCCGAGTCCCGCTGGTTCACCGCCAACGGCTGGTCGGTGGTCGGCATGACGGGCCATCCGGAGGCCGTGCTGGCCCGGGAGTTGGGCCTCTGCTACACCTCGCTGGCGCTGGTCACCGACCTGGACGCGGGCGTGGAGACCGGCGAGGGCGTCACCCACGCGGAGGTGTTGGAGGTCTTCGGGCGGAACGTGGACCGGCTGCGCACCGTGCTCTTCAAGGCCCTGGAGGGCCTGCCCGCCGACCGTGACTGTGTCTGCTCGCACGCCCTGGACGGCCTGGAGACCGGCCTCCCCGGCGTCGGCGCCTGACCGCCGCGTCGCCCGCCCGAGGTCAGTCCGCGGTGGCCCAGGCGGGCGTCGGCGCGTCCACCGAGAGCGGGCAGCCGGCCGGGGTGAGGTAGGTGACCATCAGCACCACCGGTTCGGTGCCGTGGTTGTGGCCGACGTGCGGGTGCTCCGGCCCGGCCGGCTCGAAGACCACGCCGCCCGGCTCGGTGGTCTCCGCCGTGCCGTCGGCCAGCAGCCTGGTCAGGGTGCCGGACTTGACCACGGCCACCACCGGGCCCGGGTGGTAGTGCCAGCCGGTGGTGCCGCCCGGGGCGATCACCACCTCGCCCACCACCACGTCGGTGTCGCCCCCGGGGCGCAGCGGTAGCGAGCCCTGGTGCGAACCCCGGGCCAGCGGGGTAGAGCTGAGGCCCCGGGCGCCGTCGCCCCCGGCCCGGATCGATCCGCCCTCGGCCCGGACGGACCCGCTGTCGCGCGGCCGAGGGACGGTGCGTATGCCTGTGGTGGTGTTTCCCATGGTGTTCCGTGCCCCCGCACATCGGTTCCGTCGATCAGATGATCTTCGGTACGGGAACATACCAGCGTTGTTGATCTTCGCGTCCGCCCGCCGGTGCCCGATGATGGACGGGTGCCAGAAGGAGACTCCGTCCACCGCGTCGCCGCCGAGCTGGACAAGGCCCTCACCGGCCGGGTGCTGACCCGGGCCGAACTCCGGGTGCCCGCACACGCCACCGCCGACCTGACGGGACGTCGGGTGCTCGGCACGGTCCCGCGCGGCAAACACCTGCTGACCAGGTTCGACGGGGGCCTGACCCTCCACACCCACCTGCGGATGGACGGCCGCTGGGCGGTCTTCGGGCCGGGGGAGCGCTGGTCCGGCGGCCCGGCCCACCAGATCCGGGCGGTCCTCGGCACCGAGGGGCCGACCGCCGTCGGGTACCGGCTGCCGGTGGTCCGGCTGCTGCGCACCGCCGAGGAGTCCACCGCCGTCGGCCACCTCGGCCCGGACCTGCTCGGCCCCGACTGGGACGTGGCCGAGGCCGTCCGCAGGCTGCTCGCCGCACCCGAACGGCCGCTCGGGGCAGCCCTGTTGGACCAGCGCAACCTCGCCGGGATCGGCAACATCTACGCCAACGAGCTCTGCTACCTGGCCTCCCTCACCCCCTGGTCCCCGGTCGCCGGGGCCGCCCCGGTCCTGGACCGCCTGCTGGCCCGGGCCCACCAGCTCCTGGACGCCAACACCTCCCGCCCCGGCCACCCGACCGTCCCCGACCCCCGCCCCGGCCGGCTCAACTGGGTCTACGGCCGCGACCGGAAGCCCTGCCTGCGCTGCGCCACCCCGATCCGCGCCGCCACCCACGACCGCGACCGCCCCGCCTACTGGTGCCCCCGCTGCCAGCGCGGGCCTACGCCGGGCCCGTCACCAGTGCAGGGTGGCGCGGGTCGTCGCAGCGGACGGTGAGGTCGGCGAGCGAGGCAGGGTCGGTCTCCTCGGCGTAGCGGGCGAAGGCCGGCAGGGTCCAGCGCTGCTCGGGTGCGGTGCGGCGGGCCAGCGCCGCCGGGGTCAGCGCCAGATGGACCGTCAGGTCGAAGGGCAGCCAGCGGCCGAGCAGCAACGGCCCGTCCAGCAGCAGCACCGCGTCCGGCGGCAGGGTGAGGTAACCGGCCCGGGTGGAGCGGTCGGTGGCCGGATCGCGGAAGGTCGGCAGCACCCGGCCGCTGCCGCCGGGCTCCAGCGGGTCGAGCACCTCGCGCAGCAGCGTGCGATCGTCCAGCCAGAGGTCGTGGAAGGCGTCGGCGTCCTGGTGGCCGTACTCCAGCCGGATCGAGGCGGCCCGCAGGAAGTCGGCCGCCGAGACCCGCTGCACCGGGCGGCCGCGCAGCCGCAGCGGCTCCACCAGCGCGTCGGCCAGCTCGCCGGGCCGGGCGGCGTCCGCGCCGTCCAGCGCGACCCGGATGCGGCGGCCGTCGTCGACGGGCAGCGCGGCGATCCGGTCGGCGAGCAGCTCGGCCAGGCGCTCGGGCGAGATGGGCTGCACCGGCACGGGGTGCTCTCCTCTCCATGGGGGACGTCCTCCGCTCTCAAGGCGCGGGGGTGCCGGTGTATGCCCGTGTGACGGTGGCGCCGCATGGCGCTCCAGTGGCACCACTCGGTGCCACCGTGGCACCGTATGGGCCTCCGTGAGGCTCGTGGTGCCATGGTCCGGCGGGTCGCCTGAAGGGGATCGGTGCAGGTCAGGATAGATGTAGCACCACATGGCGCCACTATGACGCCAGGGGGGCTTGCGAGTGGTGCCACTGTGGTGCCATGATGGCGTCATGGACCTCACCCCGTATGTCGACACCCTCCGCCGCGAACTCGCGGTGGCCGCCGAGGCGGGAGGCGACGACGCCCGCGAGCTCGCGGAGCGGCTGACCGCCCCCCTGGAGTCGGCGACCAGGCTCACCATGCTCAACGTGCTCTCGGCCGCGATGGACGAGATCACCCGCGAGCTGGCCCCGGGCTCGGTGGACGTGCGGCTGCGCGGGCTCGACCCGGACTTCGTGGTGACGCTGCCGCCCGCCGGGCACGGCGCCCCGGCGGAGCCGTACGCCCCGGCGGAGCAGTACGCGGCGGGCGAGCCCGACGAGGGTGGCGCCACCGCCCGGGTCAATCTGCGGCTGCCGGCCCCGCTCAAGGCGCGGGCCGAGGAGGCCGCGAGCCGCGAGGGCCTGTCGGTCAACGCCTGGC
Source organism: Kitasatospora sp. NPDC088742 (assembly GCF_055584905.1). NCBI lineage: Bacteria > Bacillati > Actinomycetota > Actinomycetes > Kitasatosporales > Streptomycetaceae > Kitasatospora > Kitasatospora sp. NPDC088742. Next base: position 257,437 of record NZ_JBVJLD010000001.1, read on the forward strand.
TGGTGCGCGCGGTCTCCTCCGCCCTCGACGGCCCTGCCCGCCCTTCCTCGCCGGGCCGGGTCCAGTCGGTCGGCCAGAGCATCACGGGCTGGGTGCGCTAGTGCCGTGCCCGGCAAGGTTTGCCCCGTCACGCCGCCCGGCACGCACTCTCGCCGCACCGGCCAAAAGCCCGGGTAGCTCCGCTACGACGGGCCTTCGCCCGGCACGCCGATAGCACGCACCGAACGACGCGACGGGGCAAACCTTGCCGGGCACGGCACTAGCTCTCCGCCCGCCAGTACCTCCTGACGGTGCGTCAACCACGCGCCGGATTTCCACCGCACGTCCCCCACCTGCGGGGATGCCACCGAGAGCCGAGAGGACGCCACAGCCATGCCTTCGTTCGACACCCCCGCCCTGATCACCGTCACCGCCCACGTCGAGGCCGGCTCCATCCGCCTCACCGCCGGGGACCGTACCGACACCGTGGTCGAGGTGCTGCCCCGCAACCCCAAGAAGGACGCCGACCGCCGCGCGGTCGAGCAGACCGAGGTGACCTTCGTCAACGGCGCGCTCACCGTGAAGACGGCCAGGCACCGCAACTCGCTGCGCAAGCCGGGCACCGTGGACGTCACCGTCCAGCTGCCCGCCGGCTCGGTGGCCGACGTCACCGGCGCCTGGGCCCAGGTGCTCGGCGAGGGCCGGCTCGGCGAGGTGCGGGTGAAGACCTCCACCGGCGACACCCGGCTGGACACCACCGGCGCGCTCTGGCTGACCGCCTCGCACGGCTCGATCACCGTCGAGCGGGTCGAGGGCACGGCCGAGATCACCACCAGCACCGGCAGCGTCCGGGTCGGCAGCGTCACCGGCTCCGCCGTCCTGAAGAACTCGCACGGCACCACCAGCGTGGAGCTGGCCGGCGGCGACCTGCGGGTGAGCGGCGCCAACGGCGACATCGACGTCCGGCGGGCCGAGGGCTCGGTGACCGCCACCACCGCCCACGGCACCATCCGGGTCGGTGAAGTGGTGCGCGGCACCGCCCAGTTGGAGACCAACTACGGCGCCATCGAGGTGGGCATCCGCCAGGGCACCGCCGCCTGGCTGGACGTCAACTCCGACGCCGGGCAGGTCCGCAACATGCTCAGCAGCTCCGACGCCCCGGCGGAGACCGAGGAGACCGTCAAGGTCCGCGCCCGGACCCGCTACGGCAACATCGACGTCCTGCGCGCCCGGGGCTGACCCTTCCTCAATCCGCCGTCCCACCAGGCAAGTCCACTCACCGAAAGGGGAGGGCTCCATGCCTTCGTCTGTCATGCCCACGCCCAGGAGCACCGGCGGCTCGCAGGCCCCCGCCGCCGTCACCGCGGTCGGTCTGCGCAAGTCCTACGGCGACAAGACCGTGCTCGACGGGATCGACCTGCGCATCCCGGCCGGATCCGTCTTCGCCCTGCTGGGGCCGAACGGCGCCGGCAAGACCACCGCCGTGAAGATCCTCTCCACCCTGATCGGCGCCGACGACGGCCAGGTCCAGGTGGCCGGCCACGACCTGGCCACCCACCCGCAGAAGGTCCGCGCCGCGATCGGCGTCACCGGCCAGTTCTCCGCCGTCGACGGCCTGATCACCGGCGAGGAGAACATGCTCCTGATGGCCGACCTGCACCACCTCCCCAAGGCCGAGGGCCGCCGGGTGGCGGCCGAACTCCTGCGCCGCTTCGACCTGGTGGACGCGGCGAAGAAGCCCGCCTCCACCTACTCCGGCGGCATGAAGCGCCGCCTGGACATCGCCATGACCCTGGTCGGCGGCCCCAGGATCATCTTCCTCGACGAGCCCACCACCGGCCTCGACCCGCGCTCCCGGCACGCCATGTGGCAGATCGTCCGCGAGCTGGTGGCCGACGGCACCACCGTCCTCCTCACCACCCAGTACCTGGAGGAGGCCGACGAACTCGCCGACCGCATCGCGGTGCTGAACGGCGGAAAGATCGTCGCCGAGGGCACCGCCGACGAACTCAAGCGCCTCGTCCCCGGCGGCCACGTCCGCCTGCGCTTCACCGACCCGCACGCCCATCGCAGCGCCGCCGCCGCCCTCCCGGACGCCGCCCGCGACGACGAGGCGCTCGCCCTCCAGCTCCCCAGCGACGGCAGCCAGCGCCAACTGCGCCGCATCCTCGACCACTTGGACAACCACGGCATCGAGGCCGACGAGCTCACCGTGCACACCCCCGACCTGGACGACGTCTTCTTCGCCCTCACCACCCACCCCGCGGAGGCCTCCCGATGAGCAGCTCCCTGTCCCTGGCCGTGCGCGACTCCTCCACCATGCTGCGGCGCAACCTCCTGCACGCCCGCCGCTACCCCTCGCTGACCCTCAACCTGCTGCTCACGCCGATCGTCCTGCTGCTGCTCTTCGTCTACGTCTTCGGCGACGTGATGAGCGCCGGCCTCGGCGGCGGAGCCGACCGCTCCCGGTACATCGCCTACCTGGTCCCCGGCATCCTGCTGATGACCATCGGCGGCACCACCGTCGGCACCGCCGTCTCGGTCTCCAACGACATGACCGAGGGCATCATCGCCCGCTTCCGCACCATGGCCATCCACCGCGGCTCGGTCCTGATCGGCCACGTCATCGGCAGCGTCGTGCAGTCCGTCGCCGCCGTGGTGCTGGTCGGCGCGGTCGGCGTGGCCATCGGCTTCCGCTCCACCGACGCCACCGTCCTGGAGTGGCTCGCCGCCCTCGGCCTGCTGACCCTCTTCGCCCTCGCCCTGACCTGGATCGCCGTCGGGATGGGCATGGTCAGCCCCAGCGCCGAGGCGGCCAGCAACAACGCCCTCCCGCTGATCTTCCTCCCGCTGATCTCCAGTGCCTTCGTCCCCGTCACCGCGATGCCCGGCTGGTTCCAGCCCGTCGCCCAGTACCAGCCCTTCACCCCCGCCATCGAGACCCTGCGCGGACTGCTGCTCGGCACGGAGATCGGTGACAACTGGTGGATCGCCCTGCTCTGGTGCCTGGGCCTGACCGCCCTCGGCTACCGCTGGTCCAAGTCCGTCTACGACCGCGACCCCAAGTGACCCGTCACCACCCCGAGCGGTCGCCGCTGACACCACGTCAGGGGAGGCCGCTCCGGCGGCGTTCCCGGCGAACCCTAGGGTGGAGCGGGTGACGACCTCTCAGATCTCCGACCCGGTGGCCCTGCTCACCGCCGACCCCTACGCGGGCTACGCCGCCCTCCGCGAGGCCGGCCCCGTGCACCGCGTCACCGGCCCCGACGGACTGCCGGTCTGGCTGGTGACCCGCTACGCCGACGTCCGCCAGGCCCTGGCCGACCCCCGCCTGGCCCTGGACAAGCGCCACGCCGCCCCCGGCAACTACCGTGGCTTCGCCCTGCCGCCCGCGCTCGACGCCAACCTGCTCAACATGGACCCGCCCGACCACACCCGGATCCGCCGCCTGGTCTCCCAGGCGTTCACGCCCCGGCGGATCGCCGCCCTGCGCCCCGCCGTCGAGCGGACCGCCGAGGAACTGCTGGACGTGGTCGCCCCGCTCGGCCGGGCCGAGCTGATCTCCGCCTACGCCGCCCCGCTGCCGATCACCGTGATCTGCGACCTGCTCGGCGTCCCCGCCGACCACCGGCACGACTTCCGGTCCTGGACGGACACCCTGGTCGCCCCCGACCCGGCCCGCCCGCAGGACGCCAAGGCCGCCGTCGGCGCGATGCTCGCCTTCTTCACCGAGCTGATCGCCCGCAAGCGCACCGAGCCCGGCGAGGACCTGCTCTCCGCGCTGATCGCCGTCCGCGACGTCGGCCCGGCCGAGGACGACGCCCAGGACCGGCTCACCGAGGACGAGTTGACCTCGCTCGCCTTCCTGATCCTGTTCGCCGGCTACGAGAACACCGTCCACCTGATCGGCAACGCCGTCCTCGCCCTGCTCAGCCACCCCGAGCAGCTCGCCGCCCTGCGCCGCGACCCGGCGCTGGCCGCCCCCGCCGTCGAGGAGTTCGCCCGCTACGACGGCCCCGCCCCGCTGGCCATCCGCCGCTTCCCCAAGGAGGACGTCACGATCGGCGGCGTCACCGTCCCCGCCGGGGAGACCGTCCTGCTCGCCCTGGCCTCCGCCAACCGCGACCCGGAGCAGTTCCCCGCGCCGGACCGCCTCGACCTGGCCCGCCCGGAGAACCAGCACCTGGCCCTCGGCCACGGCATCCACTACTGCCTCGGCGCCCCGCTGGCCCGGCTGGAGACCGAGGTCGCCCTCACCGCCCTGCTGCGCCGCCTCCCGGGCCTGACCCTCGGTCAGCCCGCCGGGGAGCTGCGCCACCGCCCCTCGCTGCGGGCCCGGGGCCTGCTGGAGCTGTCCGTACAGTGGGGCCCCACACAGCCCACGGACCTGGAGGACGGATGCTGACCCTGGCCGAGGTGGACGCCCTGGCGGAGCGGGCGCACGCGGGGCAGACGGACAAGCTCGGGGTGCCGTACATCGGGCACGTCCGGGCGGTGTCGGCCGGGCTGGCGCCGTTCGGCGACGGCCTGCGGATGGCCGGGCTGCTGCACGACGTGCTGGAGGACACCCCGATGACGGCCGAGGACCTGCTCCGGGCCGGGGTGCCGGCCGCGGTGGTGGCCACCGTGCGCCGCGTCACCCGGGTGGCGGGGGTCGGGTACGAGGAGATGGTCCGTCAGGTGGCGGGGGATCAGGCCGCCGCCCTGGTGAAGATCGCCGACAACGCGCACAACTCCCACCCCGACCGCACCGCCGCCCTGGACCGGGCCAGCCGGGAGCGGCTGGCGGCGCGGTACCGGGGAGCGCGTTCGGTGCTCTGGGCGGCGGTGCCGGAGGCGGACGTCCGCGCGGTGCTGGAGCTGGTCAATCCGGCCCTGCTGGCGGAGCTGGCCTCGCCGCGCGGATGAGCGCAGGCTGGGAGGTGGCCCCGCAGCGGCGGGCCCACGAACCAGGGAGCACCACCATGTCGGACATGCAGCAGCGGCTCGGCGAGAAGGACGCCACCGACCGGGAGGACGTCCGGTCGGCCGACCCGGAGGAGGGCATCACCTCGTACCAGACCATGCACGCCTGGGAGGAGTCCCAGGCCGAGGGCGACCGCGACGAGGACGAGGGCTAACCCTCGGAGCGCAGGTCGGCGATCCGCTGGATCTTCCCGACCGAGCGCTCCAGCGTGTAGGGGTCGACCACCTCCACCTCGGCGCTCACGCCGACGCCGTCCTTGATGTCCCGGACGATCGCCGCCCCGGCCTCGGCCCGCTGTCGCGGGTCGGCGTCGGGGCGGGCCTCCACCCGGACGGTGAGGTGGTCGAGGCGGCCCCGGCGGGTCAGCCGGAGCTGGAAGTGCGGGGCGACCGACGGGGTGCGGAGCAGGATCTCCTCGATCTGGGTGGGGAAGAGGTTGACCCCGCGCAGGATGATCAGGTCGTCGCTGCGGCCGGTGACCTTCTCCATCCGGCGGAACGCGGGCCGGGCGGTTCCCGGCAGCAGCCGGGTCAGGTCCCGGGTGCGGTAGCGGATGACCGGCAGCGCCTCCTTGGTGAGCGAGGTGAGGACCAGCTCGCCGTGCTCGCCGTCCGGCAGGGACTCGTCGGTCAGCGGGTCGACGATCTCCGGGACGAAGTGGTCCTCCCAGATGTGCAGTCCGTCCTTGGTCTCCACGCACTCCTGCGCCACGCCCGGCCCCATCACCTCGGAGAGGCCGTAGATGTCCACCGCGTGGACGCCGGTGCGCTCCTCGATCTCGCGCCGCATCTCCTCCGTCCAGGGCTCGGCCCCGAGGATCGCCACCCGCAGCGCGGTGGAGCGCGGATCCACCCCCTGCTTCTCGAACTCGTCGAGCAGGGTGAGCAGGTAGGACGGGGTCACCATGATGACCTCGGGCTCCAGGTCCCGGATCAGCTGGACCTGACGGGCGGTCATGCCGCCGGAGGCCGGGATCACGGTGCAGCCGGCCCGGGTGGCGCCGTCGTGCGCGCCGAGGCCGCCGGTGAACAGCCCGTACCCGTAGGCGACGTGCACCTTGTGCCCGGCCCGTCCGCCGGCCGCGCGGATCGAGCGGGCCACCAGGTCGGCCCAGACCGAGAGGTCGTTCTCGGTGTAGCCGACCACGGTGGGGCGGCCGGTGGTGCCGCTGGAGGCGTGGATGCGGCGCACCCGCTCCATCGGGACGGCGAACATCCCGTACGGGTAGGTCTCGCGCAGGTCCGCCTTGGTGGTGAACGGGAAGCGGGCCAGGTCAGCCAGCGTGCGGCAGTCTTCGGGCCGGACCCCGGCGGCGTCGAACTTGCGCCGGTAGAGCTCGACGTTGTCGTAGGCGTGCCGCAGGGTGGCCCGGAGCAGGGTGAGTTGGCGCTCCCTCAGCTCCTCGGCCGTCAGCCGCTCGCCGGCGTCCAGCAGTTCGGCCGGCAGCGGCTCTCCCAGGCGCATGCCCATCCGCATCTCCTCCGCCATCCGGTCTCCGACCGGTCATTCGGTTGGTGCGCGAAAACGGTGCCCAGTAATCCACCACCCGCCCCGGCTGTCAAGACGCCGGGGCGGGTGGTGGGGGAGGGATGTCAGTTGGCGAGGCTGAAGTCGCCGCCGACCGGGGCGGCGATCTTGTCTACGCCGGTCAGGGCGGTGAGGGTGGTGACGGGGTTGGGGCTGTCGGTGGTGGTGCCGTTGCCCAGCTGGCCGGAGCCGTTGTTGCCCCAGGAGCGGACGGTGTTGTCGCCGAGCAGCACGATGGTGTGCTCGCGGCCGCCGGCCACCAGCTGGATGCCGGTCAGCGCGGGGACCGGGACGGGGGTGATCCGGTAGTCGGTGGTGCCGTCGCCGATCTGGCCGGAGGTGTTCTGGCCCCAGGCCTTGAGCTTGTTGTCGGAGTCGGTCACGGCCAGGCTGTGCTTGCAGCCGGCGGCGATCTGGGAGACGCCGCCGAGCCAGATGCCCTGGGTGTCGACCGGGGTGTAGCGGTTGATGGTGGAGCTGTCGCCGAGCTGGCCGGTGGCGTTGTAGCCCCAGGCCTTGATGGCGTTGCCGCTGGTGGGCCGGGTGGTGCTGCTGGCCGGGCCGACCAGGGCGAGGTTGTGGTCGCAGCCGGCCGCGATCTTGGTCACCCCGGTCAGGCCGGAGACCGGACTCGGCACGTTACGGCTGGCCGAAGTACCGTCGCCCAGCTGGCCGTTGATGTTGTAGCCCCAGGCCCAGACGGTGCCGTCCTCGCGCAGGGCGATGCTGTGGTTGAGGCCGGCCGAGATCGCCACCACCTTGTTGAGGCCCTCGACCCGGACCGGGACCGAGCTGTCGGCGTTGGTGCCGTTGCCGAGCTGGCCGTAGTTGTTGTGGCCCCAGGAGACCACCGTGCGGTCGGCCAGCAGGGCCAGGCTGTGGGTGCCGCCGGCCGCGATGTCGGTGGCGTTGGAGAGGTTGACCACCTGGCCGGGCGCGTTGTGGCTGAAGACCGAACCGTCGCCCAGCTGACCGGAGTTGTTGGAGCCCCAGGACTGCACGGTGCGGTCGGTGAGCAGCGCCAGCCCGTGCCCGTTGTGGGCACCCGCGCCGCCGGCCGCGATCTTCACCACCTCGGCGCTGGTCAGGCCGAGCACGGTGGTGGCGGTGGTGCGGAAGTCCGTCCAGGTGCCGTCGCCGAGCTGTCCGGCGCGGTTGTTGCCCCAGGACTTGAGCCGTTTCTCCTGCGCGTGCGCGGTGCCGGCGGGCAGCGCGAGCGGGGCGGCTATGGTCAGCGCGGCGAGGGTGGCGGCCAGCGCGGGGCGGAGCCGGGACCGGTTCGAGGTACGGGAGGTGGACATCTGCTGCCTTTCGTGGGTGGGTGTCAACGCGCCAGGCTGAACTGGCCGTTGGACGGAGCCGCGACCATGGAGACGCTGCCGGACTTGGCCAGCACCTGCACCGGGAGGTTCCGCTGAGTGGTGGTGCCGTCGCCGAGCTGGCCCTTGTCGTTCAGCCCCCAGGACTGGACGGTGCCGTCGGCGAGGACCGCCAGGTTGTGGGAGGCCCCGGCGGCGATCGCCAGCACTCCGGTCAGGCCGGTCACCGGGACGGAGGTGTTCCGCTGGGTGGTGGTGTCGTCGCCGACCTGGCCGTTGGTGTTCAGGCCCCAGCCGCGCACGGTGCGGTCCTCCAGCAGGGCCAGGCTGTGCGAGGCCCCGGCGGCCAGCGCGGTCACCTTCCGCAGGCCCAACACCGGGACGGGGTAAGGCTTGTTGGCGACGGTGTCGTCGCCGAGCTGGCCCTTGTCGTTGAGGCCCCAGGCCATCGCGGTGCCGTCGTTGAGCACGGCCAGGGCGTGCGAGGCGCCGGCGGTGATGCTCTTGACGGTGCTGAGCTCGGGCACCGCGACTGCGGTGGTGCGGGTGGCCGGGGTGGCGTTCGGCGGGTTGGGGGCGGGGGTGGCGGGCTTGGCGGTGATGCCGAGCTGGCCCTTGTCGTTGTTGCCCCAGGTCTTCACCGTGCCGTCCTTGAGCAGCGCCATGCTGAAGGTGTCGCCGGCCGCCACCGCCTGCACCTCGTCGAGGCCCGCGACGGTGACCGGGAGCTTGGCGTCGTTGGTGGTGCCGTCCCCCAACTGCCCCTTGTCGTTGAGGCCCCAGGCCTTCACCGTGCCATCCTTGAGCAGGGCGAGCGCGTGCGAGCCGCCGGCCGCGACCGCCTCCACGTCGCTCAGCCCGGCCACCAGGCTGGGCACCGACCACTCGTCGCTGGTGCTGACCGCTCCGTTGCCCAACTGGCCCTTGTCGTTGCGGCCCCAGGCCTCGACGGTGCCGTTGCCCATCAGGGCGAGGGCGAAGCCGGTCTGGGTGGCGTTGGCGCCGGCGCCGCTGGCGGTGCCGCCGGCCGCGATCCCGTTCACCTCCGCGCCGGAGAGGCCGACCACCGAGATCGGCGTCAGGCGGACGGCTTTGGTGTTGCCGTCGCCGAGCTGGCCGTTGGTGTTCTGGCCCCAGGCGCGCAGCCGGAGGTCGTAGGCGGAGGCGGCGGAGGTGGGCAGCGCGGTGGCGCCCAGCAGGGTCAGGCCGGCCACCAGGGCGGGGACGGCGGTGGCGGGCAGGCGGCGGAGCTTGCGGTGCGGGTGCATCTCTTCCTTCGGGGTCATCGAGCGGTTCGGTGGACCGGGGCGCCGTGCAGCGGGGCGCGTCCGGGGAGTGGGGTGAGGCGGTCCTGGAGCGGGCGGTCCGCGACGGTGCCCGGGAGCGCTGGCTGGGTGGCGAGCTGAGCGGCCGTCAGGGGCACGGCGGCCAGGGCGAGCAGCGCGGCTCCGGCCCGCAGCGCGCGGGCAGGGTGGAACGAGCGGGTCATGGGGGATTCCTCGACGATCCGGGCCGCTGGGCGTGGGAAACGCGCGGCCGCTGGGGGACAGGGGGTCGGGATCGTTCGAACACCTACCCGGGTCGGCCGGCCGTCCTCACCACCTTCGACCGGCTTCCATGCCAATGGCGCAGCGAGATGGTTCGTCTTCGCCCTATCGGCCCGTTCTGATGGCGGAGCGTGATCGCTGCTTGAAGGATGACGGAAGATCATGAGCGCCCGTCAGCTGACCGGTGCTCAACAATCCGGCAAGAATGCCCAGTTCAGTGGAGCGAACCGTGCTGCGGAAGAAACGCGCCAGACTCCTCGTCATCACCCTCAGTAGCTCGCTGGCCCTGGCCGCCCCGGCGGCGGCGGAGGACACCGAGCCGGCCACGGTGGTGAACGGGACCTTCTCCTCCCCGACCGTCCCCTCCGACAAGGACTGGGCCGTTGGCATCGACGGCTGGACGGGCGGGGGCGTGGCCTCGGCCGGACGGGCGGAGCATCCGCGCGGCCTCCAGGCGGCTTCCCTGACCTGGGGACAGAGGTCCGTGCCGGTCAGTACCCGGGTCCGCGGTGTCCGGGCGGGGGCCACGGTCACGGTCAGTTGGGACGAGAGCCCCGGTAACTGCGCCGGCCAGGGCACCCGGCTCGGCTACACCGTGGCGGTGGCGGGCGATACGAACGGTCGGGGGAGCTTCACCACCAATCCGGTCAACGGCAGGTCCAACTGGTACACCGGCCGGATGTACTCCTTCTCCGCCGCCGAGGACGCCCCCGAGATCACCTTCACGGCGACCGCTGACGCCGGATGCGGGCCGCTGGTCACCAACGTGGTGGCCAAGCAGACCTCACCCCCGCTCGCCGCACCGTCCAAGCCGGAACAGAACGACCCCTGCGCGGGCGATGCGAAGGACAGCCCCGGCTGCAAGGACGTGGCCGGGAGCAAGGAGAAGATCGAGAACTGCCCACCCACCAGCAAGGAGTGCCTGGGCAGCGTGGCGGGAGAGGGCAAGGCGGAGAAGGACGGCATCGCCAAGGAGACCGCGGCGGTCGAGAACTTCGGCAAGGTCCCCCGGGACGAGCCGCCGAACGCCGCCGCGAGCGAGCTCTGCGCCCTGCCGAACGCCTTGACCGCCTCCGCCGGGCCCGGCGACGCGGTCGTCCCGCCGAGCGAATGGTGGTTCTGCTGATGCGCCGTCACCTGCCGGCCCGTCACGTCCTGGCCCGATTGGGCTGCCCGGCGGCCGCGCTGGCCCTGACCGTCGCCGTCCCGCTGCCCGCGCACGCCGCCGACCCGGTCGCCGTCCAGGTGCCGAACGGCACCTTCGCCCGCCCGGTCGCCCCGGACAACGGCACCCAGTCCGGCCACGCCGACTGGTACCCGGACACCAACGCGGTGGTCTTCGGCAAGGCCCTGGCCCAGCACCCGCAGGGCTACCAGGCCACCTCGCTGAACTGGAACGGCGTGGCGCGCTCGATGCGCACCCGGCTGTGGGGCGTGAAGAACGGCTCCCAGGTCACGCTGCGCTGGGACGACAGCCCGAGCACCCACCCGCAGTGCAAGCTCGACCAGGTGAAGGACGGCCAGCGGTACAACGTCTCGCTGGTGGTCCCGAGCGGCATCCCGCCGGACCCGCAGGTGACCACTAACGGCACCGACGAGGTGGGGAAGGCGAGTTGGACCACCGGCAGGGTCTTCGAGTTCACCGCGACCGAGGACAACCCGATGGTCTCCTTCGACTCCGAGGAGCGCCGCTCGCTCTCCTGCGGCCCGCTGATCACCAATGTGACGGCCACCCAGGTACCCGTGCCGGTGGACCAGAAGATCGGCAAGGAGCGGCTGCCCGGCCCCTCCGCCTACAACGGCGTCGCCACCCTGGAGCCGGGTGTCGCCGTGGACGACTGCGAAGGATCGAGCACCGCCTGCCAGTTCACGGTGGACCGGCGCTACTCGTACCAGTACTACGGCCGCACCCGGATCGTCGGCGAGGTGTACGCGAACTGCACCCGCAACACGGTGGTGGACGCCCACCCGATGTCCAACACCGAGCCGCCGTACGACAACCTCACCCAGTACTACGCGCTCAAGGGCACCCCGCTCACCCCGGACCGCGCCGACATCTCGGTCAGTCGGCCCAACCTGGCCTCCCAGGTGGCGGCCGGCTTCGCCGCCGGCGGGGGGAACCCGGCAGCCGTCTCCACCAGCAACCCGCTCACCTGGAGCCGGACCACCACCAAGTCGCTCAACCCCACCATCCAGCCGGGCGAGGTGAGTTGGATCGAGGTGCAGCCCGCCCGGGAGCGGGTGGTCGGCACCTTCACCAACAGCCGCAACGCCTACCGCCTGGACGCCACCTTCGACGTCCCGGCCACCGCGCTCCCGGACCGCTACTTCCAGCGCACCGGCCCGCTGAACGAGGTGGAGCTCCTGCGCTGCGGCACCGCCCGCCCGAGCGCAGGCACCCCGGACAACGCGCCGGGGGCGGACCAGCGGCTGCTGACCCTGGACGCCCCGCCGGTCGGCACGCGGGCCCGCTCCGTCGAGCTCAATCCGTAGTCTCCGCGCGTGACTTGGCCGCCTGCCGGTGATCCGGCAGGCGGCCAAGTGCAGTGCTTGGTCCAGATGCGGCGCTTGGTCCAGATGTGGCGCTCAGTCCAGGGCGGCCCACGCCCCTTCGGCCGTCAGCCGGTACCGGGCGTCGGGCCGGGAGCCGTCGGTGCGCGGCGCGAGGTCCAGCACGCCCTCGGTGAGTGCCCGGCCGGGCGGGCGGAGCGTCAGGCAGCGGCCCGGGCTGCTGAAGGTCTGGGCCACCAGGGAGGAGACGTTGACGCTGGAGGGGCTGTCCACGGTGACGTTCTTGATGAGCTTGCCGGTGCCGTCCACCGTGAGCTCGCCGACCGTGCGGGTCATCGCGTTCAGCACCCCGAACTGCAGCTCGTCACCGGCCTTGAGCTTGAACTTCACCTGTGTGGTCTCGGTGCTGGTGCGCTTCCACTCCTTGGAGAAGGCGAGCTTGAAGGCCAGCGCGAAGGTCGCCTTGGCGCTCAGCTTGAGCTGGCCGGCCGCGCCCACCGTGCCGCCGGCCGCCAGCGTGGCGCCGTTGGCGATGTCGGTGTTGGGGCCCTTGTCGGTCGGCGCGGTGTGGTCGGTGTGGGTGATCTCGGTCTTGTTGCTCACGCCCACGCTGCCCGCCACGTCCGTGGTGTTGTCGATGCTGCCCTCCAGCGTGGCGCTGCCGGAGATCTCGCCGGAGACGTTGTCGGTGGTGCTCGACTCCAGGGTGACGGTCCGGTAGACGTCGATGTCCTTGTTGGTGCAGTTGATCGCCGCGTTGCCGAGCGACATCGCCGCCGTGGTGTACTCGCGGGAGGCGCCCGGGTGGACCCGGAACGAGCAGCCGTACTCACCACCGCAGCCGTGCGCGAGACCGGTGGCGTCCGGCAGTGGGGCGGCGCCGTCGAAGGCCTCGGCGGGTGCCATCGGCTCGTTGCCCCGGGCCTCCACCGCGGCGGCCGGCCAGACGGCGGCGAGCGGCAGTACGAGGGCCGCGAGCAGGGACGTGGTGCGCTTCACCGCTTCCTCCAATCGCCCTGTGCGGTGCGGACGTACACCGCGCTCGGCCGGCGCGTGTCCTGCTCCGGCGGCAGCTCGACCAGCCCTGTCGCCGCCCGCCCCTTCGGGCGCAGCGCAAGGCACTTGTCCGGGCTGGTGAAGGTCTGCGCCACCACCGCGCTGACGTTGGCGGTGGAGGGGCCGTCCACCGTGATGTTCTTGATGAGCTTGCCGGTGCCGTCCACCGTCAGCTCGCCGGCGGTGCGCACCATGGCGTTGAGCACGCCGAACTGGATCTCGTCCCCGGGGCTGACCTCGAAGACCACCCGGGTCGACTCGGTGTTGACGGACTGCCAGGTACGGGAGTAGGCGGCCTTGAAGGCCAGCTGGAAGGTGGCCTTCACCCCGAGGTGCAGGGCGTTGGACCCCGAGACGGTGACGGGCACCTCCAGGGTGTTCTTCGCCTGGTCCTCGGTGGTGGGGCCCTTGTCCTTGTTGGGGCCCCACTGGTTGACGCTGTTGACCATGCCGGGGGCGATGCTGGCCGCCGCCGAGGCGCTCACCGTGCCGTCGATCGCGCCCTCCAGGGCCGCGCTGCCGGAGATCTCGCCGTTGATGTTGTCGGTGCTGCTGGTCACGAAGGTGACGGTGCGGTCGATCTCCATGACCTCGTCGGTGCAGTTGATGGCGGCGTTGCCCAGCGACATCACGGCACTCAGGTACTCGCGGGGGATCCGGTTGTACATCCGGAAGGCGCACGCCGCGCCCTTGTCGCAGAGGTCGGTCACCTCCTTGGTGGTGGCCAGGCGCTGCTCCCCGTCGTAGGCCTCGGCCACCAGGGGAGGGGGTGGCCCGGTGTCGTCGTCGGCGCTGCTCGGCAGGGCGAACGGGACCAGGACGGCGAGCGCGGCCATGGGGGCCAGTACGGCGGTCCGGGCGCCGTGCCGTCTCCTGGTCGGTGGGCGTGCGGCATCAACCACGGGAACTCTCCTGAGGCGTGGGACGGTTCGGTGCCTCCATCCTCAGGTCGGCCCCGGCGGCGGGCGAACGGTCGCCGGGGTTCCTGCGCCATTCGATGGTGCGTCAACCTCCGTGTGGAGCAGCCACCTTGAGGGCGCCCGCCACGTCCGGCGTAGTCCGCCGGGCGGGTCGGCGCCTGGGCGGATTGAATGGGGCTCAGCGGGGGGAGAGGCCGTCCAGCAGGGTGGTGAGGACGCTCCGCAGCCGGGCCGTCAGCAGGCCCTCCTCGGCCGGGGCCGGGTCCTGGATCCAGCGGATCAGGGTGCCCAGGTAGAGGTCGTGGAGCAGGTCGCCGACCTGGTGGGCGGGCAGCACGGTGGCCAACTCGCCCCGGGCGCTGCCGGCTTCGACGATCCGGGTGAAGATCTCGGCCAGGTAGGGGCGCTCGGTGAGCGGCCGTCCGGCCCGGACCCAGGCGGTGAGCATCGCCACCGTGACCTCGCGCTCGCCCTCGTCGAGCCGCCCGAGCACCGTCATGCAGTGCTCCAACCGGGCCACCGCGTCCGGGTGTTCGTCCTCGGGGAGCTGATCCAGCGAGGCGGCCAGCCGGGCCCGGCGGTGCCGCCCCCACTCGCTGATCAGGTCCTCCTTGCGCTGGAAGTGGTTGAAGAAGGTGGCCCGGGCGACGTCGGCGTCCTCCGCGATGTCGTCGACCGAGGTGCCGTCGTACCCCTGCGCGGCGAAGAGTCTCAGCGCCGAGTGGTAGAGGCTCTCCTTGACCCGCAGCTTGTTGCGCTCCCGGCGCCCGAGTGACGTTGCCGCTGCCCTGGTCATGCCCCATGCCCCCCGCTGACGATCCCCCTGGCCAGCTTTATACCATGGTGGAAAGTTGACCGTGGGTAACGTTTTGACAGTCCGTCAGGTGGGTAACCGCGGCCTCCGTGCGCTTCCGGGGTCCTTTTCGGTAGCTGTCCGCGACCGCCGGGCCGTCCGGCAATTCCTCAATTCGCCGGCGGTGCTCCGCACCGAATTGCTCCGTGCGGAATCCTCCTACCTGACAAAGGGTCCCGGCAATTCATCGGTACGTCGTCAATTCGATTCGCCGCGCCGCCGGGAGGTCTGACGGAGGCCCGGCCGGAAAGTGGCGACATACCGGGACGAACTCGCTGATCTGCGAGGTCAGTTCGTCAGATCGAAACTCACACCATCCGCGTGGGTGATCTGCGTCACATACAAAACTGTACTTGCGTCTACCTTTGGACGCCCATTTACTTCTGTCATCGATCAACAGACAGGGAAGGCACTCAGATGCAGGACTCCACCCTGAACATCGCGATCATAGGAATGGGGCCACGGGGCCTTTCGGTCCTGGAGAGAATCCTCTCCCGGCTCTCCGCGCGACCGGTTTCCCGGCCGGTCCGGATCTACACCGTCGATCCGGCCGAAATGGGCGCCGGCCGGGTCTGGCGGACCGACCAGTCCGAGTGGCTGCTGATGAACACCGCCGCCGGTGAGGTCAGCCTCTACTCCGGCGAGCCCGACGAGGGCCCCTGGCGGGCCGGGGCCGGCCCCTCGCTGCACGAGTGGCTCGCGGCCGACCCCGGGACGTACCCCGAGCTCGGCTCGCCCAACACCTACGCCCCGCGCCGGGTCTACGGCCGCTACCTGCGCGACGTGTACCGGCGGATCACCGAGCACCTCCCCGAGGGCGTCGGCGTCGTCCCGGTCACCGCCCGGGCCCGCTGGGCCAAGCGCGGCGAGACCCGCGACTACCGGCTGACCACCAGCGACGGGCAGCAACTCGACGTCGACAAGGTGGTGTTGACCACCGGTCACCCGCACAACTTCGCCGGTGGCGCCGACCGCGACCTGCTGGACTTCGCCTCCCGGCACCGCGGCACCAGCTACCTGCGCGGCGACTCCGCCGCCGACATGGACCTGGAGGACCTGCGCCCCGGCCGCCCCGTCGCCGTGATCGGCCTCGGCCTCACCTTCTACGACGTCACCACCGTGCTCACCTCCGGCCGCGGCGGCCGCTTCGTCGAGCGGGTCGACGGACGCCTCACCTACGAGCCCTCCGGCCACGAGCCGCACATCTACGCCGGCTCCCGCAGCGGCCTGCCGCTGCTCGCCCGGGGCCGCAACCAGAAGGGCTCCGACTACCGGTACACCCCGGCGATATTCACCTCCCAGGCGCTGGCCGAGGTCCGCCGCCGCGCGGTGGACGAGAGCGGTTCGGCCAAACTCCGCTTCCGCGACCACGTCCTGCCGCTGATCCTGCGCGAGGTGGACCACACCTACTACCGCACCACCGTGCTGCACCGCGACGGCGAGCAGGCCGCCGCCGAGTTCTCCACCGCCTTCAAGATCGCGGTCGCCTGCGACCAGGAGCAGGTCGCCAAGCTGCTCGCCGACACCGGCCTGGCCGGCCTGCCGGCGATCGACCTGGAGCGGATGGCCCGCCCGTTCGCCGGGGAGTCCTTTGCCTCGCCCGCCGACTTCCACTCCCGGCTCACCGAGGTGCTCTGCGGCGACGCCGCCGAGGCCGAACTCGGCAACATCGACGGCCCGTTGAAGGCCGCGCTGGACACCCTGCGGGACATCCGCGGCTCCGTCCGGGAGGCGGTGGAGTTCGCCAGCCTGCACCCCGACTCCCAGCGCGACGAGTTCCTCGCCTGGTTCAACCCGATCAACACCATGGTCTCGGCCGGCCCGCCGGTGCTGCGCATCCGCCAGGCCGTCGCCCTGATCGAGGCCGGCGTGCTCACCGTGGTCGGCCCCGACCTGGAGATCGGCCGCTGCGAGGACACCGGGCAGTTCTCGCTCGAATCCCGGTCCGTGGCAGGCTCGTTCGTCAACGCCACCACCCTGATCGACGCCCGCATCCCGCGCTCCGACATCCGGGTGGACGCCTCCCCGCTGATGCGCCAGCTGCTCGGCGACGGCTGCGCCGCCGCCCACACCAACGTCAGCGAGCAGGACGGCGCCAGCTTCACCACCGGCGCCCTCGCCGTCACCGAACGCCCCTACCGGGTGATCGACCGCACCGGGACCCCGACCAAGGGCCTGTACGCGCTCGGCATCCCCACCGAGGAGCTCCGCTGGTTCACCCAGATCGGCAACGGCCGCCCCGGCCCGATGGTCGGCTTCCACGCCGACGCCGACGCGATCGCCCAGGACATCCTCAGCGCCTGACCCCCTGCCCCCTACCAGGAGTTGACGCACCGTGACCGAACAACACCCCGACGCGTACCAGGAGTTCAGGGCAGCCAGGGACCTCCTGCTGGAGCTGCGCGAGGACCACGACGCCGCCGTCGCGAAGTTCAGCTGGCCCCGGCCGGAGAAGTTCAACTGGGCGCTCGACTGGTTCGACCGGATCGCCGAGGGCAACGACCGCACCGCGATCCGGATCACCGACGGCACCGAGGCCGTCCAGCTCAGCTACGCCGAACTCGCGGCCCGCTCCAACCAGGTGGCCAACTGGCTGCGCGCCCAGGGCGTCCAGCGCGGCGACCGGGTGCTGCTGATGCTCGACAACCAGCTCGCCGTCTGGGAGTCCATGCTCGCCGCCATCAAGCTGGGCGTGGTGGTCCTCCCCACCTACACCACCATCTCCGGCGACGACCTCGCCGACCGGATGGAGCGCGGCGAGGTGGCCCACGTCCTGACGGCCAGTCACCTGACCGGCCTGTTCGACCCGTTCACCGAGGTCACCCGGATCGCCGTCGGCGAGCCCGTCCCCGGCTGGCGGCCGTACGCCGAGGCGTACGGCGAGAGCACCTCCTACTGCCCGCAGCGCGAGACCCGCGCCGACGAGCTGCTCTTCCTCTACTTCACCTCCGGCACCACCTCCCGACCGAAGATGGTCGCCCACACCCACGTCAGCTACCCCGTGGGCCACCTGACCGGCATGTACTGGAACGGGCTGCGCCCCGGCGACGTGCACTGCAACGTCTCCGCCCCCGGCTGGGCCAAGCACGCCTGGTCCTCCTTCTTCGGCCCGCTCAACGCCGAGGCCACCGTGCTCTCGGTCAACCTGCCGCCCGGCGCCTCGCCCCGGCTGCTGCTGGAGATCGCCGACCGCGAGCAGGCCACCAGCCTGTGCGCCCCGCCCACGGCCTGGCGGACCCTGCTGCAGACCGACCTCGGCCGCAAACCCGCCGCCCTGCGCGAGGCCTCCTCGGTCGGCGAGCCGCTCAACCCCGAGGTGATCGACCAGGTCCGCACCGCCTGGGGCCTGACCGTCCGGGACGGCTTCGGCCAGACCGAGACCACCGCCCAGATCGGCAACACGGCCGGCCTGGCCGTCCGCCCCGGCTCCATGGGCAAGCCGCTGCCCGGCTACCCGATCCTGCTGGTCGACCCCAAGACCGGCAAGGCCGGCGACGAGGGCGAGATCTGCGTCGACCTGACGGACCGTCCGGTCGGCGTGATGACGGAGTACCTCGGCGACCCCGAGAAGACCGCCAAGACCCTCGCCGACGGCCTGTACCACACGGGCGACATCGCCCGCCGCGACGCCGACGGCTACCTGGTCTACATCGGCCGCAACGACGACGTCTTCAAGTCCTACGACCACCGCATCTCCCCGTTCGAGCTGGAGAGCGTCCTGCTGCGCCACGAGGCGGTGGCCGAGGCCGCCGTCATCCCGGTGCCGCACCCGGTGGGCTACCGGGTGCCCAAGGCGTACGTCGCGCTCGCCGACGGGTACGCCGCCGACGCCGAGACCGCCCGCGCCGTCCTGGCCTTCTCGGCCGGGCAGCTGGCCCCGCACCAGCAGATCAGCGCGCTGGAGTTCGCCCACCTGCCGAAGACCACCTCGGGCAAGATCCGCCGCGCCGAACTGCGGGCCGGCGCCGCCGGGGTGGAGCACCGGGCCGAGGACCTGCTCGACGAGCAGACCGTCCACGCCGCCCCTGGCCTCTGACCCCCTCTCACCACCTCTCCCCTTCCTAGGAGTTCCGCCATGCCCGAGTACATCGCCCAGCAGCGCAAGGTCGAGGTCTTCCCGGACCTGCTCGGCGCCGGGTCCAGCAGCGACAGCCTCAACTGGCAGGCCTACGTCCAGCCCGGCCGCCAGGCCGTCGACGTGCACTGGCTCTACACCGGCGAGGAGACCGGCCCCGACGGCGCCGAGGCCTACATCGCCCACTTCGGCCCCGGCGCCCACGGCGACCTGCACCGCCACCTCGGCTTCGAGCTGCTCTTCATCCTGGAGGGCGAGCTGGAGAACGACAACGGCGACCGCTACCTCCCGGGCACCCTGGTGGTCGAGGTGCCGGACAGCATCCACCGGGTCTCCAGCACCAAGGGCTGCAAGATGATGGTCATCCGGGAGAAGCGCACCCTCCCGATCCAGCCCGGCGAGCTGCCCGACACCGGCCTCGCCCTGGACGGCGCCCCGCTGTCCTCGGATGTGCAGAGCTGACATACCCACTTGCCGTGCACCGGAGTTCCCTTCCCGCTCCGGTGCACGGCTGTCACCGTTGCGTAGACGATCCCTTCCGCATTCCGCCCCGCACCACGACCAGGAGACCTCCCCATGGTCCAGTTAACGACCCCGCCCACCCCGCCCACGCCGGCGGCCCCGGTGGCCCCGACCGTCGGCCGGTCCGGAAAGGTCCACGGCACCCGCTACAAGTGGGGGATCCTCTGGATCGGCATCTTCGCGCAGGCCGCCTTCAGCGCCACCTTCCAGGGCATCCCGACCTCGGGCTCCATCCTGCAGTCCGCCTACGAGCTGAGCACCGGTCAACTCGGCTTCGTGCTCGCCGCGGTGACCGCCGGCATCTTCGTCACCGACGTCTTCTGGGGCATCCTCTCCGACCGGATCGGCGAGCGGGTGGTCCTGATCACCGGCCTCTCCGGCACCACCGTCGCGCTCGCCCTGGTCACCGCCTTCCTGGTGCCCTCCGGCGGGGCCGTGCCCTCCTTCGTCGCCCTGGCGGTGGTGCTCTTCTTCGCCGGCGCCCTCGGCGGTTGCGTCAACGGAGCCTCCGGCCGCGCGGTGATGGGCTGGTTCCCGCCCGCCAAGCGCGGCTTCGCCATCTCCCTGCGGGTCGCGGCCGTCCCGGCCGGCGGCGCGATCGGCGCCGCGGTGCTCCCGCCGCTGGCCCTCGGCGCGGGCTTCCGCTGGGTGTTCGCCTTCCTCACCCTCTTCTGCCTGCTGGCCACCCTCGCGGTGGTGGTCTGGCTGGACGAGCCCCCGCTCGCCCGCACCAAGCGCGACGGCTCCACCGCCGCCACCGAGGTCCCCGACCCGCTCAAGCGCTGGGACATCTGGCGGGTGGCCATCACCGCCTTCCTGCTCGACCTGCCGCAGTTCCTGGTCCTGACCTTCGGCTCGGTCTTCCTGCACACCGTCAAGGGCATGTCGATCGGCTCGATCGCCGTCCTGCTGGTGGTCATCCAGATCCTCGGCGCCATCTCCCGCGTCTGGGGCGGCCGTTGGACCGACCGCCGCGGCGGCCGCTACCGCCGCACCCTGGTCACCCTCTACTCCTGGGTGATCGCCGCCGCCTACACCGGCATCGCCCTCTTCGAGTCCTCCCCGACCTGGGTCGTCGCCGGCCTCCTCATCCTGGCCGGCTTCCTCTCCTGCGGCTGGCACGGAGTGCACTACGCCGAGATCGCCACCATGGCCGGCGCCGAACGCTCCGGCACCGCCCTCGGCCTCGAGAACACCATGGTCTTCGCCGGCGCCTTCGCCACCCCCCTCCTCATCCCCCTCCTCCTCGACGTCTCCGGCTGGTGGGCCGTCATGCTCCTCATCGGCGCCGCCCCGGCGGTCCTCTCCGCCCTCCTCATGCCCCGCGAACTCCCGCGCGAGGCAGCGATCTGACGCTCCGGCCCAGGCCACCTGACCCGGCCACCGGCCCGCGGACCTCCGATGCGTCCGCGGGCCGTTCGGCTCAGCCTTGCGGCGGCTCCAGACCGAGCAGGCGGCGGGTCAGCGCACGGGTGTTCCGGTCGAACCGGCCCGGCTCGGAGGTGATCATGGAGGCGACCTCCCGGTAGGGCTCCGGGCGGTACCTTCGCGCCGCGAGCTCCAACTGCCCCGGGAGCGGCCGGTCGTGGTCGAGCCCCGGGGCCAGCTCGGCCAGCCGGGCGGCCGGTGACCGGGGGTTCACGTCCTCGGCGGGGAAGCGCCCGAGCAGGACGGGGCTGCCCGTGACGGTGCCGTAGAGGGTGGCCGATCCGTGGTCCCCGATCACGAGGTCGGCCGCGACCAGCAGGCGTCGCCAGTCGCTCTCGGGGCGGACCAGCCGGACGCCTCCGAGGTGCGGGGCCAGCCAGGCCTCGAGCTGCCAGCGGCCGTGGGCCGCCCAGACGTTGGGGTGCAGGAGCACGGCTATTCGGTGCCGCGTGGGGGACAGCTCCGCCGTCAGCCGGGAGAGCAGGCGGTCGAGGCGGTGGAAGAGGGATCCCGCTCCCCAGGTGCAGCAGACGAGCACCAGTCGCCGACGGCCCGTCAGCCCGAGGGCCCGACGGTGGTCCTCCCGGTTCGGGAGAGCGGCGGTGATCCGGTCGAACACGGCGTCGCCGAGCACCTCGGTGACCGGAGACGCCTCCGGGCAGAGCTCGGCGATCTGCTCGCGCTCGGAGTGGTGGGCGACCCCGATGGCGGCGGGTACCACCCGTCCCTGCCAGGTCAGGTAGCGGCGGCCCAGGCCGCCGACGGTCCGCTCGGGGTGGTCGGCGGGGCGGGACAGCTTGATGTGCCCGGCCCCGTGGGCCAGCCGTAGTACCGGCCCACGGAGCTGCTCGACCCCTTGCGACCCCGCTGCCAGGACGAGGTCGAACTCGGTCCGTACCGCTTCCGCCCAGGGGAGCAGGATCCCGCCCAGCCGTCGGACGAACTCGGCGGCGCCCGGGTTGAAGGCGTGGGGTGCCACCGTGAACACCACGCTCACCCGGGGTTCGCCGTGGAACAGCGGCAGCACCTCGGCCAGCCGCTGCCCGTAGACCAGGGTGTGTACCACGACCAGGACCCGTTTGTGGGCGGTCCTGGTCAGCCACTGGGCGGGATCGCGGACGAGCGGAGAGGAAGGGACGGACGACACGGACGACACGGGCGACTCCTCTGCTGACGGTCCGTCGATCGCGGTCACGACCGACGGGAGAGGAGTGCCCGTTGCGGCGGTGGATCAGATGCGGTCGCCGAACTCGGTTTGGAGGCGGTGGAGTTGGCGGGGGCCGGGGATGCCGTCGGCTTCGGGGCCGGTGTCGCCGATGTGGAGTTGGTAGGCGCGCATGGAGGCGGTGTCGGCGGGGCCCCAGTCGGGGCCGGGGCCGACGGAGTACTGGGAGCAGCCGGCGGCGGTGAGGAGGCGGCCCATGGTGGTGATGTGGGGGCCGTGGGAGCCGGGGCCGTAGGGGTGGCCGTCGATGACGACCTGACGGGGGATCAGGGGGGTGGGGAGGTCGGACTCGTCGGCCTGCTGGCCGAACCAGGTGGTGCCGGGGCGGTCGCGCCAGGCCGGGTCGGCGCAGACCAGGCCCTCGGGGAAGTCGGGGTAGCCGTAGGAGTCGACGTAGGCGGAGCGGCGCTGGTAGGTGCGCTGGTAGACGCCGTCGCCGTTGGCGGAGCCGTCGTCGTTGGTGTTGCCGGCGATGACGGTGATGGTGTCGGTGGTGTAGGCGGTGACCAGGCCGGTGTGTTCGCCGCCGGGGCCGTAGGGGCCGTTGGAGGTGCCGAAGAGGACCTGGGCGCCGATGGCGGGGTAGGCGGAGAGGCGGCTGCGGCGGGCGAACCAGTCGCGGGCGGTGGAACAGGAGGCGGTGTCGGGGTAGAGCGCGGCGTTGCCGCTCTCGGCGGCGACGGCGGAGACGAAGTCGGCGCACCAGCTCTCGGCCTGGCGGCCCATCGCGGTGGAGAAGCGGTTGCGGTTGCCCGCGCCCTCGCGGTAGCCGAGGTGGCTCCGGGCGGTGTGCAGCATGGCCCGTGCACCGGACATGGTCTGTCTCCTGACGAATAGGCGAGCGGGCCCTGCCAAACGAAGTTCGGCAGGGCCCGGTTACGGAGCGTCAGGCCCGGTCAGGGGCGCGGGGGGAGGCGCGAGGGGCGCTCAGCAGCGGCCGAGGGTCTCGCACTCCTCCCAGCGGGTGGCCGGGACAAGGGCCGCCTCGGGCGAGGCGGAGGACGGCGCCTGGAAGGAGCGGGCGGCCGGGGCGTTGGCCGGGGCGTTCGCGGAACCCTTCGCCGGGGCCTGGGTCGGGGTGGACGCGACCGGGGCCGGGCCGGTGGCCAGGCGGACGGCGATGGCGTCCAGGACGAAGCGCGGGCGGGCGCCCGGGAAGTTGTTGAGCATCGCGCTGAAGGCCAGGCGGCGGCCGTCGGGGGCGGTGGCGTAGCCGATCAGGTTGTCGACGCCGCTCATCGAGCCGCTCTTGGCGTGCACGTTGTTCTCGGCGGCGGTGCCGCGCATGCGGGCGGCCAGGGTGCCGCCGACCATGCGCTCCTGGTTGCCGGCGACCGGGAGGGCGTCGTACCAGGTCTTGAACCACGGCTTGTGGGTGGCCAGGTCGAGCAGGGAGGTGAGCTTGCCCGGGGTGACCAGGTCGTAGCGGGAGAGGCCGGAGCCGTCCACCTGACGGCCCGTCGGGAGCTCCAGGCCGTTGGTCTTGAGGAAGCCGTTGACCTGGGCGGAGCCGGTGCCCCAGGTGCCCGCACCGCCCTTGACCTTGCCGATCTCCTTGATCAGGTGCTCGGCGATGCCGTTGTTGCTGATCTTGAGCATCGGGACGATCAGCTTGCCGAGCGGCTCGGAGTCGTGCGCGGCCAGCGGCTGGGTGGTCTCGGTGCCGGTGGCGGCCTTGGCCGGGCGGACCACGCCCACGCCGGCCCGCTCCAGGGCGCCGTTGAAGACCTCGCCGGTGTAGGCGGCCGGGCCCTCGACGGTGACCAGGGAGTCGACCGGGGCGGCGTTGGCGGCCAGGCTGCCGGTCAGGGCGATCTCGTTGACGCCGCGCTTGCGCTCGACGCCGCTGGAGTTGCCGGAGCCGGCCGCGCCGGTGGTGATCTGGCCGGTGAACTTCACCGGGGCCTCGGCCGGGAAGGTGGTGACCTTGGCGGGCTGGCCGGCGGTGGTCGGGGTGACGGTCACCTTGACGGTGTCCATCGAGTACTCGGAGTCCGGCGCGATGGTCAGCGCGGAGATCTGCGGGCTGTAGGAGTACGGCTCGTCGTCCCAGGCCCAGCCCGGGCCGAGCGGCACCGAGTCGTAGCGGGTGGCGTCGGTGAGGACCCGGCCGGTGATGGTGGTGATGCCGGCCGCGGCCACCTGCTTGGCCAGCGCGTCCAGGTCCGCCGGGCGCAGGCTCGGGTCGCCGCCGCCGCGCAGCACGATGTCGCCGACCAGGACGGAGCCGTAACGGGTGCCGGAGGTGAGGACCTGGGTGGTGAACACGTGGTTCTCGCCCAGCAGGTCGAGGGCGGCCGCGGTGGTGACGGTCTTGAGCACCGAGGCCGGGGTGAGCAGCGCGCCCTGCCCGCGCTGGTAGACCACCTGGCCGGTGGTGGTGTCGATGACCTGGACACCGGCCTGCGCGTTGGCCAGCGCCGGGGTGGCGAGGATCGCGTCGAGGTCGGCGATCAGCTTGGGGTCGGCCGGGGTGGAGGTGTCGGCCTGCGCGACGCCCGCGAGGAGCGAGGCGGCGACGGCGACGGCGGCGAAGGGCAGGACGTGGCGGCGGCTGGTGCGCAGCGACAAGGGAGCTCCCGGGCTCTCGGACGTGACGGGGCGCGCGAAAGCGCGTCCGCGCCCGACAGACCGGTGCGGAACAGGCCAAAGCCCCCCGTTGGCGTGCACAGACTAGCAGTTGACGAACGGTCTGATGATCGCCGGCGGGGGGCCTTGGCGAGAGGGGAAAGGGGGTAGGGGATGAGTGGTCAGAGCTGCGGGGCGCGGGCGTTCCCCGTCTTGGTGGCCTCGACCATGGCCTGGTGCAGATTGCGGGCGGTCGTCTCGTCGGCGGCGGGGAGCGGGCTGCCGAGCACGGTGAACCAGTCCTGCGCGCCGGTGTACTGGACGGTGATCTTCACCTGCCCCTCCACCCAGGTGGTGTGAAGCGTCAGATTGCCGGTGATCGCGCCGAGCTCCTCGGTGTGCACGCCGCCGTGCCCGGCATGGATGCCCTGAGTGGTCCAGGTGGCCCACGTCTCCACGGTTCCTCCTGCTGCTGTCCGGGGGTGATCATGCGTCAAGAGTTACCCGGCCACGGTACCCCGGCCAGGCGGCGATCACCCCCTGTCACCTGTCAGGGGCGCGGCGCAGACTGGAACCATGTGCCGATCGATCAAGACGCTGCGCGCCCCGGTCACCCCCGAGGTCACCGAGGACGACATCCACGCCGCCGCCCTGCAGTACGTCCGGAAGGTGTCCGGCTTCCGGGCGCCCGCCGCGCACAACCAGGAGGCCTTCGAGCGGGCGGTGGAGGCGGTCGCCGAAGCCACCCGGGAGCTGCTCGACCATCTGGTGGTCAGGGGGCAGCAGCACCAGCCGGCCCACGAGCACTGACGCTCCGGCCGGCCTACCCCAGGAATCCCCGGAGCAGGGCGGCGGTGGCCTCCAGGTGCTCCTCGGTGGTGCGGCGGGCGGCCGGTACGTCCCCGTCGAGGATGGCCCGGACCATGGCGCGGTGCTGCTCCGAGGCGTGTTCGATGTTGCGGCCGAGCACCGGGATGGCGTTGAGCAGGTCGTTCAGCCGCATCCGGCCGGCCGCCACCCCGGCGGCCAGCGAGGGCGAGCCGGTGAGCTCGGCGATGGCCAGGTGGAAGCGCGAGTCGAGCTGGCGGTAGTCGGCCGGGTCGCAGCCCTCCAGGTCGGCCAGCCGCCGCTCCAGCCGTTCGCGCTGGGCGGGGGTGAGCGGGCGGCGGGCGGCCTGCTCGGAGGCCCCGGTCTCCAGGACCAGACGGTACGTCAGGGCGTCCTCCAGCTCGGCGCCCATGTCCTGGACGGCGCGCCGGAGTTGGCCCAGGTCGGGCGGGGGGAGGCGGTAGGTGACGAAGGTGCCGCCGTAGCGGCCGCGGCGCGGTTCGACGCAGCCGGCCTGCTGGAGCGAGCGGAGCGCCTCGCGCAGGGTCTCGCGGCTGACGTTCAGCCGGACGGCGAGCTCGCGCTCGGGCGGGAGACGGTCGCCGTGGGCGAAGACGCCGAGCTTGAGGGCGGCCAGGATGCGCTCGACGGTCTCCTCGAAGGCGTTCCCCGTCCGCACGGGGCGCAGGACGGCCGCGCTCCGCCAGTCCACACCCTCGTCAGCCACGGGAGGGATGGTACAGAGCGAAGGGGGAGGGGTGAAGGACGGTGGGGTGGGAGGACGGGAGGGACGGGATGAGGGGAGGGTAGGTGCCCAGGGAAGGGGGAGGGGTGAAGGACGGTTCCGAGGGCCGGGGCGGGCGGGGGGTCCGGGTGGTGAAAAGGCGGGGCGGGGAGAGGGGTGGTGCTGGCATGCTGCTCCCGTGGACAAGCCCGAGATCTCGATCGACTTCGCCGCCGAGCTGCACGTGTTCGTGAGCAACCCCCGCCGAGGCGGCTGGTCCGAGGTGAGGACCGACGGGTCCTCGACGCTCGGGCACGTGGTGGAGTCGCTCGGCGTACCGCTGACCGAGGTCGGCGCGTTCGAGACGGAGGCCGGCGAGGCGCTGGCCTCCTCGCACGTGCCGGTGGACGGCGAGCGGATCGCCGTCCGAGCGGTCGTCAGGCCGCAGCCGCTGCCCGGCCCGCCGCGCTTCCTGCTGGACGTGCACCTGGGCACGCTGGCCCGTCGGCTGCGCCTGCTCGGGGTGGACGCGGCGTACGAGAGCCTGGACATCGGGGACCCGGCACTGGCGACGCGTTCGGCGGCCGAGCAGCGGGTGATGCTCTCGCGGGACCGGGGGCTGCTGCACCGGCGCGAGCTCTGGGCGGGGGCGTACGTCTACAGCCACCGCCCCGCCGAGCAACTGCGCGACGTGCTCTCCCGGTTCGCGCCCCCGCTCGCGCCGTGGACCCGGTGCACCAGCTGCAACGGTGTGCTCCGGGCGGCGGACAAGGCCGAGGTGCGCGAGCAGCTGCGGGACGGGACCGAGCGGTCCTACGACGTCTACGCCCAGTGCGGGGACTGCGAGCAGGTGTACTGGCGCGGGGCGCACCACGCGCAGCTGAGCGGGATCGTGGACGCGGCGGTCGCGGAGTTCGGCGGGGCGGTCGTCGAGCGCTGATTCGTCGAGCGCTGAGCCACCGGCTCTTGACGGGGGATCAGGGGAAGGGAAACATGCTGCCCACGCCAAAGGTCTGAAACCGGTCCTTTGGCCGCCACGATGACGTGGGCGCACGTTTCGGCTCTCTCCCGAACCCCTCAACCCCCAAGGGGTGCGCATGCCTTCAGAGCACAGCCCTGAGCACAGCCCTGAGCACCACACCACCGACGACGAGCACCGGCTACGGCAGCTCGGCTACACCCAGGAGCTGGCCCGCTCCATGTCGGGCTTCGCCAACTTCGCCGTCTCCTTCTCGATCGTCTCCATCCTCTCCGGCTGCCTGACCCTCTACGGCTTCGGCCTCAACACCGGCGGCCCGGCCCTGATCACCTGGGGCTGGCCGGTGGTCGGCCTGATGACGCTCTGCGTCGCTCTGTCGATGGCCGAGATCTGCTCCAGCTACCCCACCGCGGGCGGCCTGTACTACTGGGCCGCCAAGCTGGCCCGCCGCAACGGCGCGGCGGCCTCCTGGTTCACCGGCTACTTCAACTTCATGGGCCAGGTGGCCGTCACCGCCGGGGTGGACTTCGGGGCCGCGTTCTTCACCAACGCGTTCCTGGACCTCCAGTGGGGCTACGCCGCCACCACCGAGCACACCATGGTGCTGTTCGCGGTGATCCTGCTGCTGCACGGGCTGCTCAACACCCGCGGCGTGAAGCTGGTGGCCCTGCTCAACACGGTGAGCGTCTGGTGGCACGTGGCCGGCGTGGCGGTGATCGTCGGCGCGCTGGTGCTGCTGCCGTCCGAACACGCCTCCGCCTCCTTCGTGTTCACCAAGTTCGTCAACAACACCGGTTTCTCCAGCGGTTTCTACGTCTCGATGCTCGGCCTGCTGCTGGCCCAGTACACCCTGACCGGCTACGACGCCTCCGCCCACATGACCGAGGAGACCAGGGACGCCGCCCGCTCCGGGCCGAAGGGCATCGTCAACTCGGTGCTGGTCTCGCTGGTGGCCGGCTGGGTGCTGCTGCTCGGGCTGACCTTCGCGATCACCGACTACGAGGGCGTGACCGGGACCTCGACCGGGGTGCCGCCCGCGCAGATCTTCCTGGACGCCGTCGGCCCGACCGGGGCGAAGCTGCTGCTGCTGATCGTGATCGGCGCCCAGTTCTTCTGCGGGATGGCCTCGGTGACCGCCAACTCCCGCATGATCTACGCCTTCTCGCGGGACGGCGCACTGCCCGGTTCGCGGATCTGGCACCGGATCAACCCCCGGACCCAGACCCCGACCGCCGCCGTCTGGCTGGCCACCGGCGGAGCGTTCCTGCTGGGCGCGCAGAACCTCTGGAACGCCACCGCCTACGCGGCCGTCACCTCGATCTCCGTCATCGGGCTGTACATCGCCTACGTCGTACCGGTGTTCCTGAGACTCCGTCAGGGTGACGCCTTCGAGCGCGGCCCGTGGCACCTGGGCCGGTGGAGCAAGCTGATCGGTAGCGTGGCGGTCGGCTGGACGGCGCTGATCTCGGTGCTGTTCATGCTGCCCACCGTCAGCCCGGTCACCGCCGCCAACTTCAACTACACCCCCGTCGCGGTGGCGGCCGTGCTCGGCTTCGCCGGGGTCTGGTGGCTGGTGTCGGCCCGGCACTGGTTCACCGGCCCGAAGGTGACCGCCGAGGACGAACCGGCCGACCGCGCAAGCGCTTTGGAGAACCGATGAGCAGCCCCCGCCTCACCCTCGAACGGCTGCGCGAGCTGGTCGCCGACGGCTCCGTGGACACCGTGGTGCTCGCCCTCACCGACATGCAGGGGCGCCTCCAGGGCAAGCGGATCGCCGCCGGCCACTTCCTGGACGAGGTGGCCGGCCACGCCGCCGAGGGCTGCGGCTACCTGCTCGCGGTCGACGTCGACATGAACACCGTGGACGGCTACGAGGTCTCCTCCTGGGAGACCGGCTACGGCGACTTCGTGATGAGGCCCGATTTCGCCACCCTGCGGATGGTGCCCTGGCACCCGGCCACCGCGATGGTCCAGTGCGACGTGCTCCAGCAGGACGGCACCCCCGTCCCGGTCTCCCCGCGCCAGGTGCTCCAGCGCCAGCTGGACCGGCTGGCCGGCTACGGCTGGCAGGCCTACGCCGGCACCGAGCTGGAGTTCATCGTCTTCAAGGACAGCTACGAACAGGCCTGGGACAAGAGCTACTTCGGCCTCACCCCGGTCAACCAGTACAACGTCGACTACTCCATCCTGGGCACCTCCAGGATCGAGCCGCTGCTGCGCCGGCTGCGCAACGAGATGGCCGGGGCCGGGCTCACCGTGGAGTCCGCCAAGGGCGAGTGCAACCTCGGCCAGCACGAGATCGCCTTCAAGTACGGCCCGGCGCTGACCACCTGCGACGACCACGCGGTCTACAAGACCGGCGCCAAGGAGATCGCCGACCAGGCCGGCTACAGCCTCACCTTCATGGCCAAGTACGACGAGCGCGAGGGCAACTCCTGCCACGTCCACCTGAGCCTGCGCGACGAACAGGGCACCCCGGTCTTCGCCGGTGACGGCCCGTACGGCTTCTCCCGCACCATGGAGCACTTCCTGGCCGGACAGCTGGCCTGCCTGGGCGAGTTCGCCCTGCTGCTGGCACCGACCGTCAACTCCTACAAGCGCTACGTCCCCGGCAGCTTCGCCCCCACCGCCATCGCCTGGGGCCGGGACAACCGGACCTGCGCGCTGCGGGTGGTCGGCCACGGCCCCTCGCTGCGGTTCGAGAACCGGGTGCCCGGCGGGGACGTCAACCCCTACCTGGCACTGGCCGCGCTGATCGCCGCCGGACTGCACGGGGTGGAGCACCAGCTCGCCCTGGAACCGGAGTTCACCGGCAACGCCTACGCCTCCGACGCCCCCCGGGTGCCGTCCACGCTGCGCGACGCGGTGGCCGCCTTCGAGGCGAGCGAGGCCGCGGCGCTCGCCTTCGGCAAGGGCGTGGTGCGGCACTACGTGCACGCCGGGCGGGTCGAACTCGCCGCCTACGACGCGGCGGTGACGGACTGGGAGCGCCGCCGGGGGTTCGAACGCCTGTGAAGTCCCGTCCGTCTACCGAGGAGAGCATGCAGTGACCGGAGAGCCCGACCTGTACGAGGTCGTCAACCCCGCCACCGAGGAGGTGATCGCCACCGTCCCGATGACCACCCTGGCCGAGACCGACGCCGCCGTCGCCCGGGCCAAGGCCGCCTTCGAGGGCTGGCGCAAGGTCGCCCCGGCCGACCGGGCCCGGCTGCTGCGCGCCTTCGCCGCCGCCGTGGACGCCGACCGGGAGGAGCTGGCCCGGCTGGAGGTGGCCAACGCCGGGCACACCGTGGGCAACGCCCGCTGGGAGGCGGGCAACGCCCGGGACGTGATCGAGTACTACGCGGCCGCCCCCGAGCGCCTGTTCGGCCGTCAGATCCCGGCGGCCGGCGGTGTGGACCTGACCTTCCAGGAACCGCTCGGCGTGGTCGGGATCATCGTGCCGTGGAACTTCCCGATGCCGATCGCCGCCTGGGGCTTCGCCCCGGCCCTGGCGGCCGGCAACACCGTGGTCCTCAAGCCCGCCGAGCTCACCCCGCTCACCGCCCTGCGGCTGGCCGAACTGGCCCGGCGGGCCGGCCTCCCGGAGGACGTGTTCCAGGTGCTGCCCGGGCGCGGCCCGGTGGTCGGCGAGCGCTTCGTCACCCACCCGGACGTGCGCAAGGTGGTCTTCACCGGCTCCACCGCGGTGGGCAAGCGGGTCGCCGCCGGGTGCGCGGCGCAAGTCAAGCCGGTGACACTGGAGTTGGGCGGCAAGAGCGCCAACATCGTGTTCGCCGACGCGGACCTCGCCAAGGCGGCGGCTACCGCCCCGTACGCGGTCTTCGACAACGCCGGGCAGGACTGCTGCGCCCGTTCGCGGATCCTGGTGCAGGCCACCGTGCTGGACGAGTTCATGGCCGGCTTCGAGCGGGCCGTGCGCGCGGTGCGGGTCGGTGACCCGGCCGACGAGAAGAGCGAGATGGGCCCGCTGATCTCGGCCGCCCAGCGCGAGCGGGTCGCCTCCTACGTCAAGGAGCCCGCCTTCACCGGGAGTTGCCCCGACGGGCCGGGCTTCTGGTACCCGCCGACGGTGCTCGCGCCGGTCCGGCACGACGACCCCGCCTTCACCGAGGAGATCTTCGGGCCGGTGGTGACGGTGGTCCCGTTCCGCGACGAGGAGGACGCGGTGCGGATCGCCAACGCCACCGAGTACGGCCTCTCCGGCTCCATCTGGACCAGGGACGTCGGCCGCGCCCTGCGGGTCGCCCGCGCCGTCGAGGCCGGCAACCTCTCGGTCAACTCGCACTCCTCGGTGCGCTATTCGACCCCCTTCGGCGGCTTCAAGCAGTCCGGCCTCGGCCGGGAGCTCGGGCCGGACGCCCTGCACGCCTTCACCGAGACCAAGAACGTCTTCATCGCAACGGATCAGGAGTAGTCGGATGAGCAACCGTCTGGACGGCCGGGTGGCCGTCATCACCGGCGCAGGCAGCGGCATCGGCCTGGCCACCGCCCGGCGGTTCGCCGCCGAGGGCGCCAAGGTCGTCTGCGTGGACCTGGACGAGGAGAGCGGGGAGAAGGCGGCCAACGAGGTCGGCGGGCTGTTCATCCGCGCGGACGTGACGGACGAGGAGGCCGTCCGCCAGATGTACCAGACCGCCGTGGACACCTACGGCAGCCTGGACATCGCCTTCAACAACGCGGGCATCTCGCCGCCCGACGACGACTCCATCCTCACCACCGGCGTGGAGGCCTGGCAGCGCGTCCAGGACGTCAACCTGAAGAGCGTCTACCTCTGCTGCAAGTACGCCATCCCGCACATGCAGCGGCAGGGCAAGGGCTCGATCATCAACACCGCCTCGTTCGTCGCGGTGATGGGCGCGGCCACCTCGCAGATCTCCTACAGCGCCTCCAAGGGCGGGGTGCTGGCGATGAGCCGCGAGCTGGGCGTGCAGTTCGCCCGGGAGGGCATCCGGATCAACGCGCTCTGCCCCGGGCCGGTGAACACGCCGCTGCTCCAGGAGCTCTTCGCCAAGGACCCGGAGCGGGCGGCCCGCCGCCTGGTGCACATCCCGCTCGGCCGCTTCGCCGAGCCGTCGGAGATCGCGGCGGCGGTGGCCTTCCTGGCGAGCGACGACTCGTCCTTCATGACGGCGAACACCTTCCTGGTGGACGGCGGCATCTCGGGTGCGTACGTGACGCCGCAGTAGCCGGCGGGACGACCCGCGGGTGGGTGACGTCTCGTCAGCCGCCCGCGGGGAGTTCCAGTTCGTACCAGACGACCTTGCCGGTGTCGGTGACGCGGGTGCCCCAGCGGTGGGAGAGCTCGTTGACGAGGTACATCCCGCGCCCGCCCTCGTCGGCGTCCTCGGCCACCCGCAGGCGCGGCGGCCGGGCGTCCACGTCGGTGACCTCGACGGTGACCATCCGGTCGCGGAAGATCCGCAGCTCGAACGGGCGGCCCGCGTGCACCAGGGCGTTGGTGATCAGCTCGCTGGTCAGCAGCTCCGCGTGGTCGGCCAGGCCGCCGAGGCCCCAGGCGACGAGCACCTCGCGGGTGAAGTGCCGGGCCCGGCCGACCACGGCCCGGTCCGCGGCCAGCGGCATGACGGCGTAGCGGTCCGGGCCGACCGGACGGGCCCGGGCCAGCAGGACGGCGACGTCGTCCTGCCCGGCCGGGGCGTCCAGGGCCGCGAGCAGCGCGTCGCAGGTGCGCTCCAGGCTGCCCCGACGGCCGGTCACGGCGCGGCGCAGCAGTTCGATCCCGTGGTCGATGTCGTGGTCGCGCCGCTCCACCAGGCCGTCGGTGTAGAGCACCAGCAGGCCGTCCTCGGGCAGGGTGAAGGCACGGTTCTGGAACGGCACCCCGCCCACGCCCAGCGGAGCCCCGGCGGGCAGCTCGACCAGTTCGGCCTCCCCCGAGGGCGGGGCCACCAGCGGGGGCAGGTGCCCGGCCGAGGCCGCCGTGCAGCTGCGGTCCAGCGGGTCGAAGACCACGCACACGCAGGTCGCGAACTGGCCCTCGCCGAGCGCCGAGGCGGCCTCGTCCAGGCGGCGCAGCAGCCGGGCGGGGTCGAGGTTGAGGGTGGCCAGCGTCCTCGCCACGGTCCGGAGTTGGCCCATCGTGGCGGCGGCCCGGATGCCGTGGCCCATCACGTCGCCGACGATCAGCGCGACCCGGCCGCTGCCGATCGGCACCACGTCGAACCAGTCGCCACCGACCTCGCTGACCACGCTGCTCGGCAGATAGCGGTGGGCCAGCTCCAGCCCGAGCGAGTGGTGCACCTCCTGCGGCAGCAGGCTCCGTTGGAGCGTCAGCGCGGTCTCCCGCTCCCGCTTGTAGAGCCGGGCGTTGTCGATGCAGACGGCGGCCCGGGCTGCCAGCTCCTCGGCCAGCGCCACGTCGTCGGCGGTGAACGGCTCCGGGTTGACGGTCCGGATGAACTCGGCGCCGCCCAGTACCGTTCCGCGCGCCAGCAGCGGCACCATCACGTACGAGTGCACGCCCGCCGCCATACCCGGCTCCACCCGGTCCGGCGCCGCGACGATCCGGTGCAGGGCCGCCTCGTCCACCTCGGCCACCAGGATCGAACGGCGCGAACGCAGGCTCTCCGCATAGAGGTTGGCCGATCGGCTGGGCTCGCCGACGTCGTCGGCCGCCCCCATCAGCACCTCCGAGCCGCGCACCTCGCCGACCGCCACCGCCCGCAGCAGGGCCGGCCCGTCGGCCGGCGGCGGGGCCGGCTCCTCGCCCTCCAGCACCGACTCCAGCAGGTCGACGGTGACGAAGTCGGCGAACCGGGGCAGCACCACCTCCACCAACTCCTGGGCGGTGCGGGCGAGATCGAGGGTGGTGCCGATCCGGGTGCTGGCCTCGTTGAGCAGGGCGAGGCGCTGCTGCGCGGTGTGCGCCTCCTCCAGGGCGAACTGCCGGGCCCGGGCGGCGTCCCGCTCCCGGGTGTAGAGCAGCGCGTTGTCCACCGCCACGGCTGCCCGGGCGGCCAGCTCCGCGGCCAGGGCCGCGTCCTGGGCATCGTACCGACGGTCCGTCAGGTTCCGGTAGAAGACCGCGATCCCGACCGCCGCCCCGCGCGCGATCAGCGGCACCACCATCATCGTGTGCACCCCGTCGGCCCGCATCGCCGCCGCCTGGGCGGGCGCGTCCGCGAACCAGTGCGAGGCCTCGCCGTCCAGGGTCGGCAGCAGCACCGGGCGGCGGTGCGTCAGTGCCCAGGCGTACGGGGCCGAGGGGTGGTAGTGGTGCACCGCGCCGACCGGGGAGAGCGGCACCATGTCGGAGCCCGGCACCGAGTGGAAGGCCATCCGGCGCAGCACCGCGGAACGGTCGGTGGGGCTGGGCAGTTCGGCCGGCTGGCCCGCCGCGAGGGTGTCCAGCACCTCCACCGCCACGGTGTCGGCCAGTTCCGGGGTCGCCACCTCGGCCAACTCCTGGGCGGTGCGGGCGAGATCGAGGGTGGTGCCGATCCGGGTACTGGCCTCGTTCAGCAGCGCCAGCCGCTGCTGGGCCCGGGCCGCCTGGGCCTCGGCCCGGAACCGCTCGGTGACGTCGACGATGGTCGAGCTCACCCCGAGCACCCCGCCTTCGGGGCGGTCCAGCCGGAAGTAGGAGGCCGACCAGGCGCGGTCGCGGCCGGGATCGCCCGGGGTACGGCCGTACGAGCGGGCGTCCAGCACCGGCTCGCCGGTCGCCATCACGTGCCGCATCACCGCCTCGATCTCCTCGCCGTTGATCCCCGGCAGCACCTCGGTGACCCGGCGGCCGAGCTGCTCCGCCACCGGCAGGCCGTTGGCCCGGGCCAGCGCGTCGTTGAGCCGGACGAAGCGCAGCTCGGTGTCGTACACCGCCATGCCCACCGGGGACTGGCTGAAGAAGCTGTCCAGCACCGCCAGGTCCGCGTGCAGCCGGTGCACCGCCGTCACGTCCGAGGCCACCGCGAGCACCAGCGGGCGGCCGTCCGGGCCCAGCACCGGATGGGTGCGGAACTCCAGGTTCACGTGGTGGCCGTTGCGGTGCAGCACCGGGAAGACGCCCGACCAGCCGCGGCCCGTCAGGATGCGGCGGAACAGCTCCAGCACCTCGGGCCGCTGGTCCTCGGTGACCAGCAGCTGGGCCGCCCGGGCACCGACCGCCTGCCGGGCCGGATAGCCGAGCAGGGCTTCGGCGTCCGAGCTCCAGTGCAGGATGCGGCCGTCCTCGGAGATCAGCGCGGTCGCGATCGGGACCATCAGGAGGCCGTCCTGCTCATCACTTCGCATGTGTGGACCACCGCCCGGGGGTGGGGCTGCCGTCCTGTCATCGTCGCACGCGGTGGAGTGGGTGGCGCGACTCCACCGGAGCGGGTGGCGGAGCGGGCGCGGGGCGCAGGACGGCGGGGGAGTGGTTGGTCACGTTCTCGTAACGGCGGCGCAGCGAGGACGACAACCGGGGCTCCTAGGCTCGGCCGCAGCCGTCCCGGCCACGTCGAACGAGGAGGACCCTGGTGCACCGCCCGCCCGTCTGGCTCGCCCACCCGCTCCGGTGGCCGCGCGGCGGCCCGCCACCCTGGCCCGCGGTGCTGCGCGGCGCCCTGGGCACCGGCCCGGCGCTGGCCCTCGGGCTGGCCACCGGCCGCCCCGCGGAGGCCATCGCGGCCGGGCTCGGCGCGTTCTTCGGCACGCTCAACGACCGCCCGGGGACGCGGCGGGTCGCCGCGCTGCGGATCGGGCTGCCGGCGGTGGCCGGGGCGGCCGGGTTCTTCGGCGCGCTGGTGCCGGGGTGGTGGGCGCTGCCGCTGCTGACCGTGGTCGGGCTGGTCTCGGGCGCGGTGAGCGTGGCGGGGCCGCTCTGGTCGGCCGCCGCCGTCCAGCTGCTGGTCTTCACGGCGGTCGGGGCCGGCATGCCGGTCTCGGCCCCGCCGTGGGCGATGGCGGCGGCCTTCCTGGCGGGGGCGCTCTGGCAGCTGCTGCTGCGCCTGGCGGTCAGCCCCTCCGACGCGGACGGCGAGCGGCACGCCGTGGCCGCGGTCTTCGACGCCCTGGCCGACGCCTTGGCCGCCGCGGGCACCCCGGGCGCCGAGCCCGCCCGGCGGCGGCTGACCGGTGCGCTGGACGAGGCGGACCTGGCCCTGCGCCTGCGGTGGCCCCGGGGGTGGCGGGCGGACGGTCCGTCAGGGGGAGACGGGCAGCCGCCGGCGGACGGTGCGGCGGCTGACGGACCGTCGGCGCGGCCGGCACCCCGAAGGGGGGTCGGCGGTCCGCCGCGCCCCGGCGGTCCCGGGGCCGTGGGGGTCGAGGCCCGGCGGCTGTGGGAGCGGTTCGAGGCGGCGGCCGCGCTCTGTGAGGCGAGCGTGGCGCTGCTGTGGGAGGGGGAGCGGCTGCCGGGGCGGATCGTGGCGGGGCCGCGGCGGCTGGCTGAGGCGGTGCGGGCGGGGGCGGTGCCCGGGGCGGTGGCGGCGCCGGTGTCGGACAGTGCGGCCAGGGCGGCGTTCGACCGGGCGGTGCTGGAGGCGACGCTCGCGTTCGCGGGTACGGGAGCCGCTCCGGCGGCGCCGCCGCGCCGGGTGCGGCCCGGGGCGCACCCCGCCGGGCCGGCCGGGCGGGAGTACGGGCTGCGGGTGGCGGCCTGCGTGGCCGTCTCGACCACGCTCGCGCTGCTGCTCGGGGCCGCGTACTGGTACTGGCTGCCGGTCACCGCCGCGTTCCTGGTGAAGCCCGACATCGGGCCGCTGTTCTCACGGGTGGTCAGCCGCTGCGCCGGGACGGCCGTCGGGGTGCTGCTGGCCGCCGTGCTGCTGCCGCACGGTGCGGAGGTGGCCGCCGCGGTCCTCGGCGGGGCGCTGGTCCCGCTGGCGGCCCGTCACTTCGCCGCCCAGACGGCCGTGGTGACGGTCACCGTGCTGGCCTTCGTCTCGCTCGCGGGCGACACCAGCGCCGCCGGCGCCCGGCTGGCGGACACCGCGCTGGCCTGCCTGGCCGTCCTGCTGGTCGGCCACCTGCCCCGGCTCAGCTCCACCCGCACCCGGGTCGGCCACCGGTACGCCGTCGCGCTGCGGCACGCCCAGGAGTACCTGGACCACGTCCTGGCCCCGGGCCGGCCGGGCCGGGCCGAGCGGGACGCCCTGCGCCGCACCGCCTACCGTTCGCTGGCCCAGGCGCGGGCCGCCGCCGAGACCGCCGCCGCCGAGCTGCGGGCGGACCGCGACTGGCTGCCGGTCGGGGCCGGGGCGGAGCGGATCGTCGACGCGACCACCGCCTGCGCCGTCCGGCTGGACCACGGCCGCCCGTACCCGTCGGAGCGCGCCGCCCGCCGGATCACCGGCGAACTGGCCTCCCTGGCAAGTGAGTTGGACGGCGGGAGGGTCTCGTCCGGCCCGGCGGCGAGCGCCGCACCCGCCGACTGCCGCACGCTGGCCGAGATCCACGGCGAACTGCGCCGGATCAGGGCCCTGGCCGCCGCTCGGTAGACTGCACCGGATTCTCGAACGGTGGTCAGCGGCGACCGCCCCGCGTCACACCCACCCCCCTGGAGTTGGTCCCGTCATGCCGTTGGCGCTCGTCGCCCTCGCCCTCACCGCCTTCGCGATCGGTACCACCGAGTTCGCCGCGATGGGCCTGCTCCCGCAGGTCGCCGACGACCTCGGCGTCCCGGTGCCGCAGGCGGGCTGGCTGATCTCGATGTACGCGCTCGGGGTGGTGATCGGCGCCCCGCTGCTCACCGCCGCGTGCGCGCGGCTGCCCCGCAAGGCTGTGCTGGTCGGCCTGTCCGCGCTGTTCACGGTGGGGAACCTGCTCTGCGCGCTGGCCCCGAACTTCCCGCTGCTCGCCGCCGCCCGGCTGATCACCGGGCTGCCGCACGGCGCCTTCTTCGGCGCCGGGGCGGTGGCCGCCGCCGAGCTGGCCGCGCCGCACCTGCGGGCCCGGGCGGTCTCGGTGATGTTCTCCGGCCTCACCGTGGCCACCATCCTCGGCGTGCCGGCCGCCACCCTGCTGGGCCAGCACCTCGGGTGGCGCGCGGCGATGCTCGTGGTGGTGGGCGCCGGCGCGGTCGGCACGCTGGCCCTGGCCCGGCTGCTGCCCGCACTGCCCAGCCGGCCCGGGGCGGGGCTCCGCAGCGAGCTGGCCACCTTCCGCAGCGGCCAGCTCTGGCTGGCCCTCGGCACGGTGGTGACCGGCTGCGCCGGGATGTTCGCCTGCTACACCTACATCACCCCGGTGCTCACCGAGGTCTCCGGCTTCTCGGGGCAGGGCGTCACGGTGGTGCTGGCCCTGTTCGGCGTCGGGATGACGCTCGGGAACCTGATCGGCGGCTACGCGGCCGACCGCGCGCTGCGCCCGTCGATCAGTGCGACGTTCCTGCTGATGGCACTGGCACTGGGGCTGTTCGCCCTCACCGCGAGCACCCCGTGGGCGGCGGCGCTGACGGTGGTGCTGATCGGCCTGTTCGGCTTCGCCGTGGTGCCGACGGTGCAGACCCTGGTGATGCAGAAGGCCCGCACCGCCCCGACCCTGGCCTCGGCCACCCTGCAAGGCGCCTTCAACCTGGCCAACGCGCAGGGCGCCTACCTCGGCAGCCTGGCCCTGTCGGCCGGCCTCGGCTGGACCTCGCCCACCCTGGTCGGCTCCGGCCTGGCGGTCGTGGGCTGCCTGATGGCGACCGCCGCCTGGGCCCTCGACCGCCCGTCCCGGCGGCCCGCTCCGGTGGAGCCGGTGCGGGAGCACGGCATCAGCCCTCTGGTTGCGGACGGGTCCGTGTAACCAATACAAGTGGTTGCATGGCACTGAGTTGGAAACTCGTCATCGACTGCGCCGACGCCTCCGCCCAGGCGGACTTCTGGGCCGCGGCCCTGGAGTACGAGGTGGAGGACCCGGGCCAGCTGATCGAGCAGTTGCTGGCCGCCGGCCAGCTGCCCGAGGCGGCCGTCACCGACCACCGCGGCCGCAAGGTCTTCCGCGGCTACGGCGCGGTCCGCCATCCGGAGGACCCCTTCGACCCGGTGAGCGGGGTCGGCAAGGGCCGCCGCCTGCTCTTCCAGCAGGTCCCCGAGCCCAAGACCGTGAAGAACCGCCTGCACATCGACCTGCACGCCGGGCCCGGCGGACTGGCCGGGCTGGTGGCGCGCCTGGAGGCACTGGGCGCCGTCAAGGTCCAGGAGTTCGACAAGGGCCCGGCCGGTCACTGGTGGGTGATGCGCGACCCGGAGGGCAACGAGTTCTGCGCGGCCTGACGGCCCGGTGCGCCCACAACCCTTTCGCCTGACGGAGCGTCTACAGTGTTGGCGGTCAGGGCGGCTTGAGGGGTGGGCGTGGCGGAGCGACCGGAGTCCGACGAGGTGGCGGAGCGGACGGCGGCCGGGGTGAACCGGGTGGACGGCGGCCGGGTGGACGGGCACCTGATCCAGGCCCAGGTGATCGAGCACCTGACGGTCAGCGGCCCGCAGCGGCCGGTGCCCGGCCAACTCCCGCTCACCAGGGGCAGGTTCTTCGACCGCCTGGGTGAACAGGCCAGCTGCACCGCCGAGCTGGGCCGCCCCCGTACCGGGCGCCCGGCGGTGCTGGTGCTCAGCGGCGTCGGCGGCGTGGGCAAGAGCGAGCTCGGCGCCCACTGGGGCCACCGGATGCGCGAACGCTTCCCCGACGGCCAGCTCTACGCCGACCTCGGACGGCTGCGCCAGGACGGCGCGGTGGACTTCGCGGCCGTGCTCGGCGGCTGGCTGGAGTCGCTCGGGGTGGACGCCGGCTGGCTGCCGCCCACCCTGGCGGAGCGTCAGGCGCTGTTCCGCTCCCGGACCACCGGCAGCCGGGTGCTGGTGCTGCTCGACGACGTGGACGACGACGACGAGCTCGCCCTGCTGCTCCCGGCCGGGGAGCAGAGCGCGGCCGTCGTCACCAGCCGGGCCCGGCTGGCCGAGGCCGAGCAGAACGGCGCCCTCGCCGTCCCGCTCGGCATGCTGCCGCCCGGCGACGCCCGCCGGATGCTGGCCGAGCTGATCGGCCCGGAGCGGGCGGCCGCCGAGGAGCAGGCGGTGGCCGAACTGGCCGAACTGTGCGGCGGGTTGCCGATCGCGCTGCGGGCGGCCGGCGGGCAGCTCAGCCGCCGGCGGCGGGCCCGGGTGGCCGAGCTGGTCGACCGCCTGAGAGGCGGTCAGGCGGGCGCGGACGGTTCGTCGGGCACGGGCAGCGGGCTGATCGGAGGCACGGGCGTGGAGGCACTCTGGGACACGAGCTACCATGCCCTGCCCGAGGACGCGGCCCTGCTCTACCGCACCCTCGCCGAGCACCCCGGCGGCGGGTTCGGCGCCGGCGCGGCCGCGGCCGCCACCGACCTGGACGCCTGGGCCGCCGAGGCCGGTCTCGGCGACCTGGTGGACGCCGGACTGCTGGAGGAGGACACCGCCACCGGGCGGTTCGGTTACCACAGCCTGCTGCGCGAGCACGCCGCCCGCCGGGCCAGGGCCGCCGACCCGAGCGGCATCGGCCGCTCGGCCGCCTGGCAGCGCACCGTCCACTGGTACGCCCGCCAGGCCGAACGCGCCGACCGGGCGATGGGCGAGCGGCTGCGCTACCTCCAACCGCTGCCGCCCGGCCCCGGGCCCGACCTGGAGTTCGCCGACGACACGGCCGCGCTCGGGTGGTTCCGCGCCCAGCGGTACAACCTGCTGGCCTGCCTGCACACCGCCGCGTCGCTGGGCGACGACCAGATGGTCTGCCGGCTGGCCGAACCGCTCTGGAAGCTGGTCGAGGACCTGCGGCCGTACGAGTACTGGATCGAGGCCTACACCCTCGCGATCGCCGCCGCCGAGCGGGAGGAGGAACTTCTTCTCCTCGCCCGCTACCGGGCCCAACTCGCCCGCGCCCACTGGGAGCTGCGCGACTTCGAGGCCGCCCACGCCCAGCTGCGCCCGGCCCTGGCCGCCACCCGGGTGGCCGGGGACCGGCGGACCGCCGCGATGGTGCTGGAGTTCACCGGGAAGGCTTGGCTGGCCGAGGGACGGCTGAACGAGGCCCAGGCCGCCTTCGAGGAGTCGCTCCAGATCAACGAGAACCTCCGGCAGGTGCGCGGTACCCGGCTCCAACTCCACCACCTGGGGCAGGTGTTGGACCGACGTGGCCAGTGGGACGCGGCCGCCGAGGTGCTGCTGCGCGCGTACCGGCTCGGGGACGGCACGGACCGCCGCACCACCGCCCGGATCGCCACCAGCCTCGGCGGGGTGCAGCTGCGGCTGGGCCGGCACCAGCAGGCCGTCGAGCTGCTGGAGCAGGCCCTGCGGGTCTTCACCGAGCGGAACACCCCGACCGACCAGGCGCCGGTGCTGGAACTGCTCGCCGAGACCGCCCTGGCCGCCGGTGACCGGGCGGCGGCCCGCGGGCACCTGGACCGCGCCTGGCAGATCCACCAGGCCACCGGCAGCCCACGGGCCGCCGAACTCCTGGCCCGGCTCCACGAGTTGGAGGCCTCGGAGGGCTGACCTGCCCGGGGCGGGCTCAGCGGAAGGCCGGGGCGTGGCGCCGGGCCCAGTCGGCGAAGGACTGCGGGGCCCGGCCGAGCACGGTCTCCACGTCCGGGCTGATCCGCAGCTCCTCGGCGGTGGGCTCGCCCAGGATGTCCAGGGTGCCGTCCACCACCACCTCCGGGAGGAAGCGGGAGAGGTGCTCGCGGGCCTCGGCCCGGCTCAGCCCGAGGAAGCGGACCGGCTCACCGAGCGCCGCGCCCAGTGCCTCGGCCTGCTCGCGCGGCGAAACCCGTGCGGGGCCTGTCAGTTGGTAGGTGCGGCCGGCGTGGGATCCGGTCCGGTCGCGCAGCACCGCCGCCGCCACGGCGGCGATGTCCGCCGGGTCCACCAGCGGCAGGCCGACCTCGCCGAACGGGGCCGCCACCGTCCGGTGGGCCTTCACCGACTCCAGCCAGAGGTAGGCGTTGGAGGCGAACCCGCCCGGCCGCAGCACGGTCCACTCCAGGCCGGAGGCGCGCAGCGCCGCCTCGAAGGCCCGCAGGCCGTCGTGCGAGACCAGCCCCGGCCGGGTGCCCGCCGCCTGCGAGGACTGGAGCACCACCCGCCGCACCCCCGCCGCCTTCGCCACCCCGAGCACCGCCTCCGCGTCCAGCTCGGCACCCGAGCCCGCGATCAGCAGGTGGAGCGCCTCGGCACCCGCCAACACCGGCTCCAGCGTGGCCGGTTCGGCCAGATCGGCCACCTGGTGGAGCACCCCGGCGGGGAGCCCCTCGGCCGCGTTCCGGGACACCGCCGTCACCTGCTCACCGGCCTCGGCCAGGGCCTGCACCAGCGGCCGGCCGACGTTCCCGGTGGCTCCGGTCACCACGATCATCTTCTGCTCCACTCTCGTCTCCACCCCGTCCGTCCGGGGCGATGAGACCAGCCTCGCCGTCAAACTGGCCACCTTCTGGCCACTTTGACGGCGAGGTGCAGAACCTTTCCCGGGCCGGTGCGGTCAGCTGGTCCAGAACGACGACAGGTTCCGGTAGGTGTCGTGGCAGGCGATGGAGTCCTGGTAGGACAGCGAGTTGCCGTTCTGGGTGTCGATGAGTCGGTAGTCGTTCCCGGTGATGAGCGTGGAGGCGTCCAGGGGACGGTCCCTTCCCTGAGGCTCTGGTCGATCAAATCCGGCATATGACAACGACAGTCAGCATCCACACAACTGCCCACCGCTGTCGACAGGACGTCGGCGGCCGGGGGCTGGAACCGGACACGATTGCCAGACGACTCCTGCGCCCCAGAGCCGTCCCGGCGCGATGCGGGGTCCACCTCACCGACAATTCGCGAACAGTCACGGCGCGGAGCGAGCAGAATGACCGCTCATGAGAGCCGATCGACTGGTGGCCACCCTGCTCCTGCTCCAGCGCCGGGGCCGGGTCACCGTGGCGGAGGTGGCCGCCGAGCTGGAGACCTCCGAACGGACCGCCCGGCGCGACCTGGAGGCGCTGGCCGCCTCCGGTGTGCCGCTGTACTCGCAGCGCGGCAGGGGCGGAGGATGGACCCTGGTCGGCGGGGCCCGCACCACCCTCAACGGCCTGACCACGGACGAGATCCGCTCGCTCTTCCTCACCGCCGGGCCCGCTGCCGCCTCGCCGGAGGCCCGCACCCTGCTGCGCAAGCTCGTGCAGGCCCTGCCCGCACCCCAGCGGGCCGGAGCGGAGGCAGCCGCCCGGGGCGGGGTGGCCGACCCGACCGACTGGTCCCGGGCACCCGTCACCGCGGCCGAACCGCACCTGGAGGTGCTCCAACGGGCCGTGGTGGAGGGCGAACAGGTCCGCCTCGGCTACGCCACCCCCGGGCGGCCCGAGCGCGAACGCACCGTCCACCCACTCGGCCTGGCCACCAAGGCGGGCGTCGGCTACCTGGTCGCGGCCACCGACGGGGACCTGCGCTCCTACCGCCTCAGCCGCGTCACCGGGGCCGCCCCGACCGGCGTACCCGTCGACCGTCCGGACGGCTTCGAACTGGCCACGGCCTGGCGGGAGTTGGCCGCGCGAATGGAGGAGCGCCTGCACGCCGCCACCGTGCTCGTGCGCGCCGAGCCCGGCACCGAGGCGCTGCTGCACCGCCTCAGCTCCGGGCGGGTCCGGTCGCGGTGCGAACTCCCGGACGGGTGGCTGGAGTTGGAGATCGACGGCCCGGCGCCCGAGGTGATCGCGGCCCAGTTGGCCGGGCTGGGGGCCAGGATCGAGATCCTGGAACCGCCGCAGGCCAGGGCCGAACTGGCCAGGATCGGGGCGGAACTGACTGCCCGCTACGGTTGAGCGCGCGGTCGGAGGAGGGGGAGTGCGGTGAGCGAGGTGGAGTGGATGGTCTTCCCGTTGAGCTTCAGCGTCCGGGAGGGTGAGGGGACGTGGGAGGTCGATGCCAGTGCGGCGGCGGCCGCCGAGGTGGTCGACCTGTTGCTGCCGACGGCGCACGGAGCGGTGGTGGTCGCTGACTTGGCGACCACCAGTTTCCTGGACGAGGACTACCTCGAGTGGAGTCCGTCCAGGATCGCGGCGGAACGGGGTGCGGCGTGCCGGGTGCACGCGATCGGCGAGTGGGCCGGCCGCACCATGGGGTTGAGCGAGGAGCTGCTGGTGCTTGACCGGGACGTTCTGCCCCGTTTCCTGGGCGGCAGTTGGTCCCCGTACGTGCTGATGCTGGCCGACGTCGAACCGGGTGTCACCCCTGGGGGCTTGGACGAGCTGGCGCTGGTGATCGGCACGGCCCGTGGC
The DNA here is from genome assembly GCF_055584905.1 of Kitasatospora sp. NPDC088742. Taxonomy (NCBI): domain Bacteria; kingdom Bacillati; phylum Actinomycetota; class Actinomycetes; order Kitasatosporales; family Streptomycetaceae; genus Kitasatospora; species Kitasatospora sp. NPDC088742. The sequence continues at coordinate 301,655 of NZ_JBVJLD010000001.1, forward strand.
GGTGAGCCCCTGCTGCCGAGGCTGCCCGGCTCACGCGTGCTCTTCTTCGGGCACGACGACTGCTACCTGACGGTCGAGACCCGGGACGCTGCCCTGCCGGCCCGGCTGTTCGGCCGGCTGCTGGCACTGACGGCGGGGGCGGCGCTGGGCGAGGCGACCGGGGCGCCCTGGGAACCGGGGGTGTCTCAGGTGGCCGTCCCGGAGCCGGGCGGCGCGCTGGTGGAGCGGCTGATCGGCGAGAACCCGCACTGGCACGGGAGGGTGGTGCGGGCCTCCGAGGAGGAGGTGGCCGTCGCGCTGGCGGCGCTGCCGTGGCGGTGGCGGCTCGGCGAACGGCCGGGGCACACCGACTTCACGGCCGTGCTCGACCCGGGGGCGGGTGTCTGGCGCCTAGTGCCGGGGTCAGCCGGCTGAGGGCGGCGGGGCCGGTTTGACCGTGGCGGTGTGGTGGTGGCCGCCGAGTTCGACGCGGACGGCGCCGGGCAGCGGGTGACCGGTCGTCAGCAGGTGGTGCAGGGCCGAGGCGGCGAGCAGGGGATCGGTGTCGGCGGGGAGCGTGGTGGTGAGCAGCTCGCCGGTACGCAGACGCAGCAGGCAGCGGTGCCGGTCCAGGACGAGGGCCGCGATCCGGCAGGCGGGGTAGCGGGCCAGGGCACGGTCGAGCCAGCCGGGGCCGTGGGCGGGGTCGTGGGTGGAGAGGACGGCGGCGCTCTGGGCCAGGCGGCCGGCCTCGGGAGAGAGTTCGGCCAGGCGGTGGCGGTGGGCTGCGTCGTCCTCGGGGTGGAGCTCGGCGAGTCGGGAGGGACGGCGTTCCAGCCGGACCAGGGCGGGCTTCCCCTCCGTCGCTTCCTCCACCAGGGCGGTGTGGACGGTGAGTTGACGGACCGGTGTGGTGTCGAGGCGGGGGAGCGGGACCGGTTCCGGGTGCGGTGCGGAGGTGGGCGGGGTGAGGCCGAGCCGGAGGTGGACCAGTTCGGCGAGCAGGGCGAGGGATTTGCCCTCGGCGGCGAACGCGCCCGGTGGCAGCACGGCCGGGGCGAGGTCGCCGGAGAGCTGCGGGAGGAGCGGGGAGGTGAGGTCCAACTGGGGTGCGGTGGCCATGAGTTCTGCCATCGGTGAGCCCGGGTCGAGCTCGCTGCCGCCGTCCGTGGCGAACAGGATCGGCAGACCGGCCGCCGCCGCGTAGAGCGCGACCGAACCGTGGTCCCCGATCAGCACCCCGGCCGCCGCCAGCGCCGCCCGCCACCCCTCGTGCGGCGGCACGCAGATCAGCCCGGCGGCCCTGGCGCCCGCCTGGCGTAGACGGAGGGCGAAGGCGCCGTGCTCGGCCCACTCGTTCGGGTGCAGGACCAGCGCGACGCGGTACTCGTCCACCGGCAGCTCGGCCAGCAGGCGGGTGAGCAGCTCCGGGTGACGGTGGCTCAGCGAGGCCGGGCCCCAGGTGGAGGAGACCACGACCAGCCGCTGCCCCGCCCGAAGCCCGAAGGCGCGGCGGTACTCCTCCTGCCACTCCAGGCTGGCCCGGAGCCGGTCGTGGCACGGGTCCCCGACCACGGTGGCCCGCTCGGCGGCCGGCGGGCAGACCCGGGCCAGCCGGGCCAGTTGGGCGGGGTGGGCGAGTCCGATGGCGGCCGGGACCACCTCGCCGTCGTGCAGCAGCTGCTCGGGGGAGAGGCCGGACGGGGCGGCGGCGTCGCCGCTGCCCAGGCGCTTGTTGAAGCCGGCGCCGTGCGGGACGAGGAGAAGCGGGGAGCTGAGCCGGTGCAGCTCGCCGTTGGCGCTGGCGCCGATCGCGAGGCCGTAGCGGTGGTGGACGGCCTCCGGCCAGGGGGTGACGCGGATGTCGTGACGGTCCAGCAGCTCGGGGAGGCCGTCGTCGTAGGCGGAGCCGGGGGCGATGGTCCAGTGGAGGCGGACGCGGTGGTCGTCGGCGAAGAGCGGCACGATGTCGAGCAGACGGTTCAGGGTCGTCGCGGTGCGGATGACGAAGAGTACGTCCGGACTACGAGACGCGACGGCTCCCGGCTCCCGGCTCCCGGCTCCCGGCTCCCGGCTCCCGGCTCCCGGCTCCCGGCTCCCGGCTCCCGGCTCCCGGCTCCCGGCTCCCGGCATGATACCGCTCCGATCGTCAATACAGCAGGTCAACGGCGTTATGGGCACCGGCCGGCCGACAGGTGCGACCCCGCGACGATACCCCGTGGTCAGCTCCCGTTCCGGCTCCGCTGCCGGACCACACGCCGAGGGCCCGGGGCGGTGGTCGTACCGCGCCGGGCCCTCCGGAGGCTGAGGGTCGTGGATCAGTCCAGGTAGTCGCGCAGGACCTGTGAGCGTGAGGGGTGGCGCAGCTTCGACATGGTCTTGGACTCGATCTGGCGGATCCGCTCGCGGGTCACGCCGTAGACCTTGCCGATCTCGTCCAGGGTCTTCGGCTGACCGTCCGTCAGGCCGAAGCGCATCGAGACCACGCCCGCCTCACGCTCCGCGAGGGTGTCGAGCACCGAGTGCAGCTGCTCCTGGAGGAGGGTGAAGGAGACCGCGTCGGCCGGGACGACCGCCTCGGAGTCCTCGATCAGGTCACCGAACTCGCTGTCGCCCTCGTCGCCGAGCGGGGTGTGCAGGGAGATCGGCTCGCGGCCGTACTTCTGGACCTCGACCACCTTCTCCGGGGTCATGTCCAGCTCCCGGCCGAGCTCCTCCGGGGTGGGCTCGCGGCCCAGGTCCTGGAGCATCTGGCGCTGGACGCGGGCCAGCTTGTTGATGACCTCGACCATGTGCACCGGGATGCGGATGGTGCGGGCCTGGTCGGCCATCGCGCGGGTGATGGCCTGACGGATCCACCAGGTCGCGTAGGTCGAGAACTTGAAGCCCTTGGTGTAGTCGAACTTCTCCACCGCACGGATCAGACCGACGTTCCCCTCCTGGATCAGGTCCAGGAACAGCATGCCGCGGCCGGTGTAGCGCTTGGCCAGCGAGACCACCAGGCGGAGGTTGGCCTCCAGCAGGTGGTTCTTGGCGCGGCGGCCGTCCTCCGCCAGCAGCTCCATCTCGCGGCGCAGCTGAGGGCTCATCGAGTCGTCGGTGTCGACCCGCTCCTCGGCGAACAGGCCGGCCTCGATCCGCTTGGCGAGCTCGACCTCCTGCTCGGCGTTGAGCAGCGGGACCTTGCCGATCTGCTTCAGGTAGTCCTTCACCGGGTCGGCCGTGGCCCCGGCGGTGGCGACCTGCTGGGCGGGGGCGTCGTCCTCGTCGCCGTCGGAGAGCACGAAGACCTCGGTCTCCTGCTCCTCCGGTTCGGCTGCCTGGGCCCCGTTGTCCTCCCACCCGCCGTCGTCGGACGACGGCGCGGCCACCGGCACCTTGGCGGTGGCCCGCTTGACGGGACGCTTCTTCTCGGCGACGGAAACCCTGCTGGGCGAGCTGAGCGACACGAGGAGCCTCTCACAAGGGGAGTGGGACAGCGCGGGTACGGACTCGTCCCGCGCGACAACACCTCCCCTTTCATCGCAGCAGAAGTCGATCCGTTACGGATCTAATTACGTGACGTGGACCACGGTATTGCGCCCAATGGCCGAAAGGCGCTACGGCCGATCGGGGGGATATCAACCGGTTCGTCCCGGATCAGCCCGAGGCCTTCAGCAGTACGTATGGATGTAGAGGAGCACCCGGCCGGCCTCGGAGGTGAACTCGTAGGCCACGTGCGACGGCCGGTCGTCGGCGCCGTAGCGGGCCCGGGCCTCCTGCCAGGCGGCCGGACGGTCGGCCTCGGGCAGGAGGGGGTGGTGCCAGCGGCCGCGCTCCTCGTCGTACTCGATCTCGCTCGTGGTCATGGCATGCGCGGTGGCCGCCAGGCGCTTGGCGCGGCGGGGGTCGAGCGGCCCGCGGGCGAGCTGCCAGAGGCCGCCGTCGGCGTCGAGGAGGGTGCGCGCGGTGACCGGGTTCTCGTAGGGGGTGTGGCTGTACCCCGGGTCCGGGTCCGGCTCCGTGGGGGTGGTGGTCTCGCTCTGCTTCCGCTTCTTCGGCACCTGCGCAGTATGGCAGGCCGCCATTCGGAACATGATCGTCCGGATTTGTGGGGGAACTGTGTTCCCGAGGTGGGGGCATGTCGTACTGTCAGGTGCTCATGTATCGATCTCGGGGGGATTCTCGTCATGCGCCGTGCCGTGTCCGCAGCCGCTCTGGTGGCCGCCCTGGTCCTGGTCGCCGGGTGCGGTGAGGAGCCGCATCCGGCGGGCGGTGACCACGTGGAGCCCGGCTCCACGAAGTCGTCCGCCGCTCCGCAGAGCTCCGGCGGGGCGGCCCCGCCCGCCGCTCCGGCCGCGCCCGGGACGACCTTCACGGTGGCGTTCGCGGGGGACGTGCACTTCGAGGGGCGGACCGAGGCGCGGCTGAACGTCAAGGCGCCGGAGCAGGCGCTCGGCGCGATCTCCAAGAAGCTGGCCGACGCCGACCTCTCGGTGCTGAACCTGGAGACCGCGATCACCGAGCGCGGCGCGCCGGAGGTGAAGACCTACACCTTCCGCACCCCGGCCCGCTCGCTCAAGGTGCTCCAGGACTCGGGGGTGGACGTGGTCTCGCTCGCCAACAACCACGCCGTGGACTTCGGCCAGCCCGGGCTCACCGACACGCTGGCGGCCAAGGCCTCCTCGCCGATACCGGTGGTCGGCTTCGGCAAGGACGCCACCGAGGCCTTCGCCCCGTACGTGGCGGAGGTCAAGGGCGTGAAGGTCGCGGTGCTGGCGGCCAGTCAGGTCGACGAGGAGACCAACCGGAAGTGGCGGGCCGGGGCCGGCAAGCCCGGGATCGCCTCGGCGCTGGACGAGGCCGCGCTGCTGAAGGCGGTGGCCCAGGCCAAGGCGCAGGCCCCGGTGGTGCTGGTCTACCTGCACTGGGGGGAGGAGGGGAAGGCCTGCCCGACCGCCGCGCAGACCTCGATCGCGAAGAAGCTCTCCGCCGCCGGGGCGAACGCCGTGGTCGGCACCCACGCCCACACCATGCTGGGCGCGGGCATGCTCGGCTCCACCTACGTGGCGTACGGCTTCGGCAACTTCCTCTGGTACGGCACCTCCAGCTACGCCAACTCCAACGAGACCGGCGTGACCACCCTGACCCTCACGGCCGAGGGCAAGGTGGCCGGCGAGGAGTTCACCCCGGCCCAGGTCAGCGGGCAGGGTGTGCCCGTGCCGGAGACCGGGGCACAGGCCGCCGCGTCGCTCAAGCGGCGCGACGGGCTGCGCGGCTGCACGGGCCTGGCCCCGGTCTCCAGGTAGGACGACGGGTCAGCGGCCGCCGTTGACCACGGCGCTGGAGACGCCGCCGGCCGGGACGTTCCAGCGGGCCAGGACCTTGTCGTACTCGCCGTCGCGGATCAGCTGGTCGAGCACCTTGGCCAGCACGTCGCGCAGCGCGGTGGAGTCCTTGGGCAGGGTGATCCCGTATGGGCTGGTCTGGAACTGACCGCCCGTCACCTGGAAGCGGCCCTTGCCCTGGCCGTCCTGGGTGTTGTACTCGGCCACCGGGTAGTCGTTGAGGTCGGCGACGGCCCGCCCGGCGGACACCTCGGCCAGGGCCTGCTGGTCGTTGTCCGTCCGGCGGATGGTCAGCGGCTTGCCGGTCTTGGCGCAGGCGGCGGTCTGCCGCTGGGCGATCTCGTCCTGGACGGTGCCGCGCTGGAGCGCGACGGTCTGGCCGCACAGGTCGTCCAGCGAGCCGATCCGGGCCGGGTTGCCCTGCCGGACCAGGATCGAGGTGCCGGTGACGAAGTAGTCGACGAAGTCCACGCCGGAGTCGGCGGTGCGGCCCTGGTCGTCCAGGCCGAGCTGGCGCTGGCGGGTGTCCAGCACGGCCGACATGGCCAGGTCGACCCGGTGCTCGCGGACGGCCGGGAGGACCTGCTCGAACGGCATGTCGGTGAACTCCGTCCGCAGCCCCAGCCGGGAGGCCAGGAGGCGGGCCAGGTCCACGTCCAGGCCGGCCGGGGTGCCGTCCGCCTCCTTGAAGTCGACGGGTGGGTAGTTGAGGTCGGAGGCGATCCGCAGGACGCCCGCATCCCTTACGGCGCGCGGGAGTTGGGAGCGGAGGTGGCTGGGGGAGGACCCCGGTTGTCCGGTGGTGGTACTGGCGCAGGCGGCCAGCGTCAGGCAGCCCAGGACCGCGAGGGCGCGGCCGGGCACGGTGCAGACGTGCATGGCGAGGGTGCTTCCTGAGGGAGGGAAGTGTGAGGGGAGCCGCCGCCGTCGGGCTGCCGGGGTTGTGCAGCCTGCCAGGGTGCGGGCCTCGCCGTGCCCCTGATACCGCCGCTGTGTGAGCGGCCGGCCGGTCGGCGCAAAGGCCCGCCGTACGGGGCGGGACCGCCATCCTCGCACCCCGGGCCGCGCGGAGTGCCACCACCCCCTGGCTGGGGCGGAGCCCCCTGCCGCTACTCGGCGTCGAGGTAGACCCAGGCGCCGTCCTCGCGGACGAAGCGGCTGTGCTCGCGCATCGAGCCCTCCTCGCCGCCGTCGCGGTAGTGCGCCCGGAAGGTGACGGTGCCCTCGGTGTGGAAGGCCCCGCCCTCGGTGGTGGCCAGCACCTCCAGCCGCTCCCAGACCAGGCCCGGGTCGAAGTCCAGCGACCCCGGGCGGGTGGCGGCGGCCCAGCTGCGCAGCAGGTACGGCTCGTCGTGCACGGCGAAGGCGCTGTAGCGCGAGCGCATCAGCTGCTCGGCGGTGGCGGCGGTCTTCTCGCCCCGGTGCAGCGGCCCGCAGCACTCGCCGTACGCGGCCGCCCGCCCGCACGGGCAGGGGACGGTGCCGCGGAGGACGGGAGCGGCGGGGCGGGGTGCGGGCGCGGGCTTGCGGCGTCGGGACATCGCACCATTGTCGCCCACGCCCTCGGGCCCCTCCGGCCATCCAGCTCAGAGCCCGCGCAGGCGCTCCAGCTCGCGGCGGTCGCGCTTGGTCGGGCGGCCGGTGCCGCGGTCGCGGAGGCCGAGCTCGGCGGCCGCCTCGCGGGTCGGGGGCGGCGGGCTGTCGTCCCGGTAGCAGTCGACGGCGACCTCGGCGCCGACCCGCTTGCGGATCAGCTTCCGGACCGTCACCACCCGCTCCCGGCCGTCGTGGAAGAGCCGCACCACGTCGCCCTCGCGGACCACCTGGGCGGGCTTGGCCCGCTCGTCGTTGACCTTGACGTGCCCGGCCCGGCAGGCCGCACCGGCCATGGAGCGGGTCTTGGTCAGCCGTACCGACCAGATCCAGCTGTCCACCCGTACGCTCTGCACATCCTCCGCCATGGCCCCGACCCTACCTCCGGCCGGGTGCGGGTACGCCGGATTTCCGGCCGGTGCGCGGGCCCGGGGGAAGGGGCTGGCGTTGACGTCGGGGGCAAGGTCTACCGTCAGGGCATGCGGATCGGCGAACTCGCGGCACGGGCCAACACGACCACGCGCACCCTGCGCTACTACGAGTCGCGCGGACTGCTGCCCGCGCGCCGGAGCGTCAACGGCTACCGCAGCTACGACGAGGAGGACCTGCGGCTGCTGCGGCAGATCCGGATGCTCCAGGACTTCGGCTTCGAGCTGGAGGACACCCGGCCGTTCGTGGAGTGCCTGCGGGCCGGCCACCCGGCCGGGGACTCCTGCCCGGCCTCGCTCCAGGTCTACCGGGCCAAGCTGGCCGAGCTGGACGAGTGCATCGACCGGCTGCGGCAGGTCCGCGACCAGGTCGGGGCCCAACTCCTGCGCGCGGAGGAGGACATGGCGCGGCTCGCCGGGGAGGCGGCCGAGGCCGGGCCCTCCTGCGAGCTCGTTCCGCACCATCCCTGACGGATCCCGAACGGATCCCCAACCCGCCCGAAGGAGGGCCCATCCGATGAGTGCTCAGCTGACCTCGGTCACCGACGAGACCTTCGCCGCCGAGGTGCTCGCGGCCGACCTGCCGGTCCTGGTCAAGTTCACCGCCGACTGGTGCCCGCCCTGCCGGATGGTCGCCCCGGTGCTGGCGGAGATCGCCGCCGAGCGGGCCGGCACCCTGCGGGTGGTCCAGCTCGACGTGGACAGCAATCCGGAGACCCAGGCCGCCTACAGCGTGCTGTCGATGCCCACCATGATGGTCTTCCGCAACGGTGAGCCGGTGAAGTCGGTGGTCGGTGCCCGGGCCAAGGCGCGGCTGCTGCGCGAGCTGGACGACGTGCTCTGACAGGACGTGCGCCGAGGGGCCCGGACCGCCGACCGGCCGTCAGAACACGATCTGGTCCAGCTCGGAGAGCTCCGTCCAGCGGTGCTGCGGCGGGGCGCCCTCGGGCACCGGGCCGGGGCGTAGGCGGTCGGCGCCGGGCAGCGGCCCGAGGTCCAGGCCGGTGAGGGCGGCGATGTCGGACACCGGGGTCTGGAAGGTCCGGAACGCGCCGAGCGGCGGCACGGCTCCGGCCGCCTCGGCGGCGGCCAGCGCCGGGCCGGCCGTGGCGAGGTCCGGGCTCTGGTCCAACAGGTAGGCGGTGGAGGCCAGTTCGCCGTCCTCGGTGAGGAAGGCGGTCACCTTCCAGAAGCTCAGCGGAATGCGTACGCCCCGGTACGGCGGATCGGACACCCGCAGCACCGGGCCGCTCAGCACCACCAGCTTGCGCTCGGAGTCGGCGGCGTGGTCCAGCAGGTAGCTCTCCAGGCCGAGCCAGAGCAGCTTGCCCCGGTTGAACTCCTCCGACTGCGGCGCGGCGTTGGTGAGGTAGAAGGTGTCGTCGTTGGCCTGGAGTGCCTCGGCCTCCCCGCCCCAGACCGGGTCGAGCCGACGGACCAGGTGGCCCCGGTCGAGCGTGTTGTGCTCGTAGACCGGGGCACCGGTCTGCTGGTCGGCGGGGATCCGGGGGTCGAAGCGCCAGGGGTCGTCCTCCCGTCGCAGGTCGCGCAGCCGGTGGCCGTCGATCGCCACGGCGGTCGCGGCCGCCATCCGCCGGTCCGGGCGGAAGACCACCGAGAAGTGGGTGTAGCGCAGCACCACCGTGCCGATGCCGGGATCGACCGGCAGCGGCAGCGGCACCTCGGGGCCCAGGAAGCGCGGGCGGTAGCCCCGGCGGCCCGCCAGCTCCGCCGGAGTGGGGGCGGGGGCGGGGGCCGGTGCGGGGCTCAGGTCGGAGGGGGAGGCGGGCCGAGGGGCGGGGTGGGGGTCGGGGGAGCTGGAGGTCATGGCGGCCCCCTACCTCCGCCCGGCTCCCGCCACACCTGGTGACACCCGTTCGGCGCAGACGTCGCGCGGAGTTCCCCTGTGGGGTGAGCGGGCGTCAGATCCCGTTACCGGTGGGCCCGTTGGCGGATCAGGCGGCCGAAGTCGGCGCCGGTGCCCGAGGGGGAGGGGAGGGTGCGGGCGGTGGCGTCGTCCAGCAGGGCGGCGACGGTCTCCTGCGCGCAGCCCCGGTTGCTGCCGATGCCGCCGACGGGGCCGCGCTTGGCCCAGCCGACCACGTAGGTGCCCGGTAGGGCCCGGCCGGTCGCCGGGTCGGTGACGCGGCCCAGCCGGTTGGGGACGGTCCCGGTGCGCCCGTCGTGCGGCAGGCCAGGGACGGGGGTGCCCCGGTGGCCGATGGAGCGGATCACCAGGCCGGCCGGGAGGGTGGTGACGGGGCCGTCGGAGCCGGTGGTCCGGACCTCGATCCCCTCCACCCGCTGCCCGCCGGTGAGGGCGGCCGGGGTGGTGTGGAAGCGCAGGGTGATCCGGCGGGTGCCCGCGGGCGGTGGCGGTGCGTCGGCCGGGACGGTCGGCAGTCCGGCGAGCAGTGCGGCCTTCTCGCCGGGCAGGGCCGCCGCGACGGTGGCCAGGGTGGCCCGGTCCTCCGCCAACACGAGCTCTACGCCGGGGAGTTGACGAAGAGCGAGGAACTCGGGCGCGGTCCAGGCGGCGTGCTCGGGGCCGCGGCGGGCCAGCAGGACCACCTCGCGCACCTTGCTGCCGCGCAGCGCGGTCAGCGCGTGGGCGGCGATCTCGGTGCCCGCCAGGCCGTCCGGGGCCTGGAGCAGGATGCGGGTGATGTCGAGGGCGACGTTGCCGTTGCCGACGACGACGGCGCGTTCGGCGGTGAGCGGGACGGCGTCGGCCGAGACCTCCGGGTCGCCGTTGTACCAGCCGACCACGGTGGTGGCGGGCAGGCTGCCGGGCAGCTCCTCGCCCGGCAGGCCCAGGCGGCGGTCGCCGTCGGCGCCGGTCGCGTAGACCACCGCGTGGTGGTGGGCGGCGAGTTCGGCGTGCGTGAGGTGGCGGCCGATCTCGGTGGAGAGGTGCAGCCGCAGCCGGGGGTGCCGGTAGACCTGCGCGAGGTGGCCCGCGATCCGCCGGGTGGTGGTGTGGTCGGGGGCGACGCCGAGCCGGAGCAGTCCGCCGCTGACGGCGCGTCGGTCCAGCACGGTGAGCTGGGCGTCGGTGGAGCGCAGCAGCTCCTGCGCGGTGTACGAGGCGGCCGGGCCGGTGCCGACGATGGCGATCCGCAGCGGCTCGGCCCGGGCGGGCAGGCTGCGCGGGAAGGAGGGCGCGCCCCAGGCGTGGTCGGTGGGGTTCTCCTCGTAGTAACGGCGGTTCAGTTCGACGAACACCGTGTCCGGGCCGGTGAGTTCGTCGGTCGGCCGGATCGCCTCGACCGGGCAGGCGTCGGCGCAGGCGCCGCAGTCGATGCACGCCTCGGGGTCGATGTAGAGCAGGTCGGTGCGGCCGAAGTCGGGCTCGTCGGGGGTGGGGTGGATGCAGTTGACGGGGCAGACCGCGACGCAGGTGGCGTCGTTGCAGCAGGAACGGGTGATCGCGTAGGCCATGGCCGGGTGGGGTCCTCGGTGCTGGGAGTCGTGGGGGTGGCTGCTGCTGATGCTGACGGTGGCTCAGAGCATGTCGACCCGGCGGTAGAGGGCCACGGCGCGGTCGGTGAGCAGGCCGTTGTCGGCCAGGAAGGCCATCAGGTGGGCGGAGCTGGTGCGCATCATCGCCTTGCGGTGCTGGTTGCCCCGCGCCTCCGCGACCGCCCGGACGGGGTCCAGCCCGGCGGCGGCGTAGACGCCCTTGTTGACCATGCTGGAGACGATCACGAACGCGGCGGTGGCGATCCCGCCCGCCGCTAGCCGGCGGCGCAACGGGCCCGCGCCGTACAGCCGTTCGCGGATCTCCTGGCGGGCGAACTTCATGTGGCGGGACTCCTCCACCACGTGGATCCGGGAGGTGCCGCGGACGATGTCGAGGACGTTCTCGCCGCGCATCCAGTCGCGCTGCATCACGTCCAGCACCTCCTCGGCGACCAGGATGCCGCCGTAGGCCATCTCACCCCGGGCGGTGGCCTTGAACAGGCGCCCGGCCTCCGCGAGCACGCGCTTGGGCTTGTACTGCGGGGCGCCCATCTTCTCGCAGGCGCGGGCGAACATGATGGAGTGCCGGCACTCGTCGGCGATCTCGGTGAGGGCGAAGCGGAACTCGGCGCTGCCCGGGTTCTTGAGGTACTGGTCGCGCAGCACCATCTGCTGGAGGATCATCTCGAACCAGATGCCGGTGCTCATGATCGAGCAGACCTCGTGCCGGGTGAGGGTGACCCGCTGACGCTCGGTCATCTCGTCCCAGAGCCGGGTGCCGTAGAGGGTGCTCCACTCCGGGTTGAGCCCGTAGTGCTCCTCCGGCAGCGGCGCGTCCCAGTCGATCTCGACGGACGGGTCGTAGGAGAGCCGGGCCGAGGAGTCCAGCAGCCGCCGGTACACCTCCTCGCCGTCGGCGAGCTCGAGCTGTGCTGTCCGTACTGTCCGTTCCACCGCACCGGTCCGGGCCATGGCTGCCTCCGTCGTACGCCCTCGCGAGCCCCGAGCCCGCTATTAGACGGAGAGTACAATAAGCGGGTCGCGACGAGAACCCCTCCGGCAGGGTGAAGCCAACTGCGCTTCGGTGGAAGGTGATTGGCGGCGGGTTCGCGGTGGGGTGCGGTCAGGCCTTCGGGCGGGCCGGGGGCTTGGGCAGGCCGCGGTAGCCCGGGTGGACGCCGGGGGTGAGGCCCTGCTGGTTGGCGACCAGGGTGAGCAGCTCGGCGAGCTGGGCCCGCTGGGCGGGGGTGAGGGCGGCCAGCAGGTCCGCCTCGTGGGCGGTGGCCACCTCGCGGACGGCGTGCAGCGACTGGAACCCCACCGCGGAGAGGTGCAGCTCGTGGTGGCGGCGGTCCTCGGTGCTGCGGCGGCGCTCGACCAGGCCCTTCTTCTCCAGGGCGTCGATCAGCGCGACCACCCGGCTGGGGACGACGCCCAGCTGCTCGGCGAGGGCCCGCTGGCTGAGCCCGGGGCGGGTCGCGATCATCCGCAGCAGGCCCACGTCGGGCGGGTTGAGACCGAGCTCGGCGGTCCGTTCGGCGAAGCGCGCGGCGGCGTGGCCGCCGACCTGGGCGAGCAGGAAGGCGGGGTTGGTCGGGGCCGGGGGCGGTTGCCGGTGGGTGCTCACGGGGTTATCGTACTGCCCAGAAAACGATTCTCTGCTGTGAACTATTCACCTGGGGGAACTGATGTCCACTCAGCCCGTTGAACACGGGGCCGGGCGGGAGGCCGTGCGGGAGACCGGACGGGAGGCGCAGGGCGGTCCACCGCCCGGCATCCTGGCCGTGGTCTTCACCGCGCTCTTCCTCGCCGCCCTGGTGCTCGGCACCCTGCTGGCCGACGGCGCCACCTTCCCCTCCCCGTTCGGGGAGACGGACGCGCTGGTGGCCTACTTCCGCGACCACGGCCAGGCGGTCCGCGTGATGGGTGCCCTCCAACTGGCCGCCTCCGTCCCGCTCGCCGTCTACGCCGCCACGGTCTCCGCCCGGCTGCACCGCCTCGGCGTCCGCGCCCCCGGAGCGACCATCGCGCTGGCCGGCGGCATCCTGGCCTCGGCCTTCCTGGCCTGCTCGGGCCTCACCCTCTGGGTGCTCTCCCGCCCCGAGGTCGCGGAGGCACCGGCCCTGCTCCGCGCCCTCGACTACGCGGCCTTCGCCGCCGGCGGTCCGGCCCACGTCGCGCCGCTCGGCCTGCTGGTGGCGGGCCTGGCCGTGCCGGGCCTGCTCGCCGGTCTGCTGCCGAGGTGGCTCGCGGTGGCCGGGCTGGTGATCGCGGTACTGGCGGAGCACTCGATGCTGGTCCTGCTGGCGGACGGCGTCGCGCCGGTGCTGCCGCTGGCCCGGTTCACCGCGCTGGCCTGGCTGGTCGCGGTCGGGTTCCTGCTGCCGAAGCGGCGGACGCGGGCGAACGAGCGCGGAGCGAAGGGATGACGACCATGGGACGCAAGGAAGTTGACGGGGCGGTGGCCGGGGATGGGGGCGCGGGCCGTCCGCCGGGTGCCGCCGGGCAGGCCGCCGGGCCGGCCGAGCGGCTGGTGCGGTACCAGCAGCCCGAGCGGGCCCTGCCGTACCTGGGGCGGCCCGGCCCGGCCGCGCTGGCGGCGCTGTTCGGGCTGGAGCCCGCCGTCTACGAGGGCCTGCTCGTGCGCTTCGAGGAGCAGGCCAGGGGCACCGCGGCCGAGTTGACGGCCGATCCGGCTTTCGCGGCGAGGGTGGCCGTCCTGCCGTTCCGGCCCGGGCAGCGGGTGCTGGTGATCGGTGAGAGCACCACCGCCGACCGGCTGTCCTGGTGCGAGATCCTGCGCCATCTGCTGCCCGTGGGCGTGGAGTTGGACAACCTCGCGGTCTCCGGCCGCACCACCACCGAGGCGCTCGGCCGGGCCCCCTGGCTGGCGTCGGCGGGCGTGCCGGACGCGGTGCTCTGCATGCTGGGCGCCAACGACCTGCGCCGCGGCGGCCCGTCCTGGGCCCGGCTGGTGAGCGCCGAGGAGACCGGGCGCAACCTGCGAGAACTGCGCAACTCCCTGCCACAGGTACCCTGGTGGTGGATCACCCCGAGCGCGGTGGACGAGGAACGGATCGCCGCCCACCCGCCGTTCCACCAGGCGGCGATCACCTGGCGGACCGAGGACGTCGCCTCGCTCGCCGGCCACCTGGCCGGACTCCCGGACCCGGTGGTCGACGTCCGGGCCGCCACCGAGGGGCGGCAGGCCGAGGACGGCCTCCACCTCACCCCGGACGGACAGCGGGCGGTCGCGGTGGCCGTGGTCGAGGCCCTGGCCGGCACGGCGGTGGAGCGGTGAAGCTGCTGCTGGCCGGCGCCACCGGCGGAACGGGCACCCAGGTGCTGGCCCAGGCCCTGACGGCGGGTCACCAGGTCACTGTCCTCGTCCGCGACCCGTCCCGTCTGACGCCCGCGGTCGTCGGAGCCGCCCGGGTGGTGACGGGCGACGTCCTGGCACCGGCGGCCGGCTGGCGGTCGGCATTGGCCGGACAGAACGCGGTGGTCTCCTGCCTGGGTGCCACCGACGGCCGGGGCCCGACCCAGGTGTACTCGCGGGGCACGGCGAACCTGGTGGCCGCCATGCGGGAGCACGGCGTGCCCCGGCTGCTCTGCCTCTCCTCGGCCGGGCTCGACCCCGAGCCGGACGTCCCGTGGTACCAACGGCTCGTCATCCGCCTCGCGGTGCAGCCCCGTTACCGCCACGCCTACGCCGACATGGCCGCGATGGAGGCTGCCCTGGCGGCGGCACCCGAGCCGGACTGGACGGTTGTCCGGCCGCCGATGCTCACCGACGGGCCGTTCACAGGCCACTACCGGACGGCCGTCGCCACCCGCCTGCCCCGCCCGGGCCGGATCTCCCGCGCCGACCTCGCCCACTACCTGCTGGCCGCCCTGGACGACCCGGCCACCCACCGGGCGGTGGTCGAGATCGGCTACTGACCGCCTCTGGTCGGAGAGTTCAGGGGCGGCCGGTGAGGGTGACGATCGAGGAGTCCCAGTCCGGGCCGTGGTCGACGATCGCGGAGAGCACCACGTCGGTGTGCCGGGTCCAGGAGTTCACCCGCTCCTGGACCCCCTGCTTGCAGGCCTTCTCGACGGTGTCACCGCCGAGGTAGCTGCCCAGGTGCATGTTGACCACCTTCAGTTCCACGCAGCCCTTGGTGGACTCCACGTAGCCACGCAGCCGGAAGCCGCCGCTCTCCTTGGTGACGGTCAGCCGGGCGATGCCGCCGACCGAACCGTCCCCGGCGTGGGCGTCCAGCGCGATGCTCTGCTGCTGCAGCATGCCCCGGGGGCCGGCCGCGGAGGCCGCCGCGGGCAGCGCGGCGACGAGCACGGCGGTGACGAGAAGGACGGTCCTGCGCACGGGTTCTCCTAGGCCGATCGGACGACGACGGTCCCTGCCCAACGCCCACCGCCCGCACCGGTCACGCGAGTTGGTCCACCCGGGGTAGGCGGTCGGCAGCGACCGGCCGCGAACGCCGGAAAGGCCGGGCAGCGCGAGGCTGCCCGGCCGATCCGGCGTGCGGGGTGACGTGCGGTCAGGAGGGAGCGGGGTGACGTGCGGTCAGGAGAGGAGCCAGTCGGCCACCGCCTTCGCGGCGCCGTCGGCGAGGCCGCCGATCGCGGCGGCCGTGACGACCAGCAGGAGGTGACGGGTGTAGCGGCGCATGGGAGCGTCCTTCGCGGAGAGTACGGGCAGGGCGCCGGCCGGCGATGCCGGTATCTTCGACCCGGGGCGCACCGGGGAGCCGGTCGGCGAAGGAATCCGGACGGGCCGCAGGTCGGTGCAGGTCAGCGGCGTGCGCGGGGCCTGTTCGGGGACGATCTTCGAACGGGCCCGGCCGGGAGGGAGCGGGCGTGGACGAGAAGGCCTTCGGTCAGGTGCTCCAGGAGGTCCGGGCCCGGGCCGGCGGGCCGAGCCTCAGCAAGCTGGCGAAGATCGGTGGGCCGCCCGCTTCGACGCTGAGCCCGGTGCTGAACGGTTCCTTCCACCGGCCGCCCGACCTCGGCCTGGTGCTGAGCTACCTGAGGGCCTGCCAGAAGTACGCCGCTGACCACGGTGCGCCGATCCCCAGGTCGCTCACCGACGAGCAGCTCTGGCGTGACCGGCTGGACCGGTTGACGGCCGTCCTGGAGGACCGCGAGCGCAGGGCGCCTCCGCCCGGCCCGACCTGGCTCGTGCCCTGGGCGACGAGCGCGACGGCGGCGGAGCCGGACCTGAACTGGAGCCCGAGCGCCCTGCTCGCCGAGGGCAGCCGCCAAGTCCCGTTCGTCGGACGGGAACCCGCCCACCGACGGCTGGCCGAATGGCGGGATGCCGAGCACGCCGACCCGGCGGCCGTACGGCTGCTGGTGGGCCCGGGAGGGCAGGGAAAGAGCCGGCTCGCGGCACGCCTGGCCGAGCTCAGCCCGGCGGGCTGGACGGTCTGGCGCGCCAGGTGGCGCCCCGGCGGGGCGGAGGGCCGTGTCGCGGTGCTCCCGGGGCCGACCGGCCGGAAGGCGCTGGTGGTGGTCGACTACGCGGACCGCTGGCCGGGCCACGACCTGGAGTCACTGCTGGAGCAACTCGTCGTGGCAGAGGGCGGGTTGCTGCGGGTGCTGCTGATCGCCCGCTCGGAGGTCTTCTGGTACCGGCACGTCCATGCCCTGCGGCGGTTCGGCTACGCGGTGGCCGATCCGGACCGCCTGGCCGGGCTGCCGGCCGGAACGGACGACCGCGCCGAGATGTACGTGGCGGCACGCACGGCGTACGCGAAGGCGCTCGGTGTGCGGTTGCACGACCCGGAGACGGTCCCGGCCCGGCTCCGGGACGGACGCTTCGGGCTGGTGCTCGCGGTGCACATGGAGGCCTTGGCCTCGGTCTACCAGCGGCTGACCGGTTGTCAGGAGACCGAGCACGACGAGGCCGGGCTCTCCGCCGACCTACTCGACCGCGAACGGGACCACTGGCGGCGGCTCCGGGAGGCCGGGGCGATCTCCCTCGACGACGGCACGATGGCACGGGCGGTGGTGGTCGCCACCTTGGTCCAGGGAGCCGGGCACGAGGACGCCGTCGCGGCACTGCGGGCGGCCGGAGTCGCGGAGACGGACCGGGAGGCTCGGGAGGTGCTCCGGGACCACGCCGTGGCCTACCCGTCGGAGGACGAGTTCACCGAGCTCGCCCCGCTGCGCCCCGACCGCCTGGGCGAGGACCTGATCGGACTCACGGTGCCGGGGGGCGGAGTCCGGCGCCGCCTCACCCAGCCATGGGCGGACCGGGTCTGCGTGCGGTTGCTGGCCCGTCCGGGCGGCAGTGCCTCGGCGGAGGTGCCCGCCTGGGCCCGTCCGGTGCTGGAGGTGGTGACGGCGGCGGCCCTCAGGTGGAGACACCTGGCCGCCCGTCAGCTGGCTCCCGTCCTGATGGCCGATCCGGAGCTGATGGGAGCGGCGAGCAGCGCGGCGCTGGCCACCCTCGGTGAACTCAAGGGCCTGGACCCGGCGTTGCTCGTGCGGGTGGCCCTCGCACTGCCCTGGAGGCGTCCGGAGATCGACCTGGGCGCGGCCGTCCTGGCCCGGAAGCTGCGGACGGTCGTGCTCGCGCTGGCCTCCGCGCCCGACCAGCGCGTCGAGGCGCACCACTGGCTCGCCTTCCGGATGATCAACGGTGGTCACGACGAGGAGGGGCTGGCGGAGATCGAGGCGGCCGTGGCGCTCCTGCGCGTGCGGGTGGCCGAGGAGGCCGGTGACCTGCGGGCCAGGTACGTGCTTGCCGTCATGCTGGACAACAAGGGCTTCGTCCTCCAGCGGCTGGACCGGGACGCGGAGGCGGAACGGGCCACCCGGGAGGCGGTGGCGGAGTTCGAGGCGCTGCTCGCGGAGGGCGGTGGGGACGGCGGTGCGGAGAGCGGGCTGGTGGCGGCGCTCGGCTGGAGCCTGGCCAACCTCGCCGGCCGCGAACTGCCCCCGCAGGAGCGGCTCTCCGTGGCGGATCGGGCCATCGGGATCGGACGCTCGCTCACTGCCGGAGATGCGGCCCGGCCCGACGTGGAGCTGGCCGGAGCAC
Organism: Kitasatospora sp. NPDC088742; assembly: GCF_055584905.1. NCBI lineage: Bacteria > Bacillati > Actinomycetota > Actinomycetes > Kitasatosporales > Streptomycetaceae > Kitasatospora > Kitasatospora sp. NPDC088742. Next base: position 319,492 of record NZ_JBVJLD010000001.1, read on the forward strand.
TGCACAACCGAGCCGAGGCGCTCGCGGAGCTGGGGTTGATCGCCGAGGCCGTGCGGGACGTCCGGGAGGCGGTGGAGATCCGCACCGAGCAGGCCCGCCGGGACTTCGGCGGCAGTGCCAGGAACCTGGTGACGGTGCTCCGGGCCCAGGCGGAGCTGCTCGACCGGGTGGAGGACGCCGCGGGCGCGTCGTCGTCGCGTTCGCGCGCGGTCGAGGTCGCCCGGAAGCTGCACGCCCTCAGCCCGACCGGGGAACACGTCGAGCTGCTGCGGAACTGCCTCCGCTCCCTCGCCCTGGCGGATGGCGCGGATGCGGCGACCGGGGCGCTGGTCCGGAGGCGGGCGAGCCTGCGTCCGACGGAGCAGTTCGGCCGAATCGACGGGTGAGGCACCTCCGGTGCGGAGGGGTTCGACGGGGGCGGGCAGGATCGCGGTGGGTCTTCAGGCTTACCAGTTGGTGGGTGGTAAGCCCGAGGTGGCGTAGACCAATGGGCCGTCAATGCCCTTGCCGCGCAAGGCTGGAGGATCCGGAAGGCGGGATTTCGTTCTCGAACGTCTGTGCGCGGATCGGCCGGACTGGTAAGTTCCGTGCAGGTCGGCGGTGACGTGCGGGTCGGCGGTGGGGAGAGGAGGGGCGCGATGGCGGACGCGGTGGGCTCGGCGTACAAACGCACTCGGGTCCGGGACTACCTGCGGGATCTGGTGGAGGCCGGCGCGCCGGGCGATCCGATCCCCTCCGAGCGGGTGCTCTGCGAGCAACTCGGCGTCTCCCGGCCGACCTTGCGGGCGGCGGTGGACGGGCTGGTGACCACCGGGCTGATCGTCCGTGAGCACGGCCGCGGCATGTTCGTGGCCCGGGTGAAGATCACCCAGGAGCTGGCGGCCCCGGCCGACCAGGGCTTCACCCTGCCCCGGGCGGCGGGTAGTTGGGCCGGGCGGGTGCTGGAGTTCTCGCAGGTCCAGGCGGGTGCCCGGGTCGGCCGCAAGCTGCAGCTGCCGCCGATGGCCGGGATCGTCTACATCGCCCGGCTGCGGCTGGTGGACGGTGAGCCGATGGCCATCGAGCAGCTGCACGTCCCGGCCGCACTGGTGCCCGGGCTGGCACCGTCCGACATGGAGAGCGGGGACTTCTACGAACTGCTGCGCGGGCGGCACGGGGTGAGGGTGCACCAGGCGGTGCAGTCGATCGAGCCGACCGTGGTGAACGAGAAGGAGGCGGGACTGCTCGGCGTGCCGGTCTTCTCCCCGGCCCTCCAGTTCGAGCGCCTCACCACCGACCGGGACGGCCGTCCGGTCGAGTACGTCCACTCCCTCTACCGGGGTGACCGCTACCGGATCCTCTCCCACATCGCGCTGGCCGAGGAGGACGCCGGCACCGGAACCGCGGGCGCCGGGCACCACCCGGGCATCCCGCCGGGCGACCTGGCCGCCGCCGCCGTGGGCCAGACGCTGACCACCGGGGACGTGCAGCCGCTGATGTGAGGGTCCGTCAGGAGGGCTTGCCGGCGCGGACGGTGTAGACCAGCGGGACGCCCTGCCGGGGCGGCAGCCGGAAGTGGCCGGCGTCGTGCTCGTGCAGGAACTCCACCCGCAGGCCCGCGGCGGCCAGGGCGCTGACCACCTGGCCCACGCCGTGCGTCCACTGGTACCGCAGGGTGGCGGTGCTGGTGCTGTCCGGGTCGGCGTAACCGCCGGGCTCGTCCACCACCGTCGGGCCCTGGAGGAAGTAGTCGCCCTCGACCGTGCGGCCGTCCTCGCCGAGCAGGTCGGCGAAGGGGTGGAACTCGGCCACGTAGAGGAAGCCGCCCGGGCGGACCAGCGCGGCGGCCGTCCGGGCCCAGCGGGCGAGGTCGGGCAGCCAGCAGAGCGCGCCGTAGCCGGTGTAGACGGTGTCGAAGGTCCGCCCGCCGAGCACCTCGACGGCGTCGTAGACGTCGGCCGTTACGAACTCGGCGTCCCCGGCGCCGATCTCGGTGGCGAGCTCGCGCGCCACCGCCACCGCCGGGGCGGAGAAGTCCAGGCCGGTCACGGTGGCGCCGCGCCGGGCCCACGAGAGGGTGTCCAGGCCGATGTGGCACTGGAGGTGGAGCAGCGTGCGGCCCTTCACGTCCCCGACCTCCTCGGGTTCGAAGGAGCGCAGGGTGTCCCGGCCGGCCACGAAGCCGGGGACGTCGTAGAAGGGGCCCGCGACGTGCACGGGGACGCGTTCGTCCCAGTTGGCGCGGTTGGCCTCGCGCCAGTCGGTCGGTTCGGTGGTCGAAGTGGTCGAAGTGGTGTCCATGGGGCGGAAGTTAGCCGGGTGGCCGGACGCGGATCAATCGCATTACGACCACCCGGCGCACCGGACGGGGCGTCAGTAGGTGACGGTGATCCGGCGGGCCGGGCCGTCCACCCGGACCAGGCCGCCGACCGGGATGACCAGCTGCGGGTCGGTGTGCCCGAGGTCCACGTCGAAGACCACCACCGTCTCGGGCGCGTACCGGGCCACCGCGCGCAGGACGGCCTCGCGCTGCTCCTGCCGGTAGGCGGCCTTGGCGGCGGCGTCCAGCGGCTGCTCGAAGGACCAGGCGCGGGCCCGGCCCCAGAGCAGGGCGGGGAAGCGGCCCAGCAGCCCGCGCTCGCCCATGTTCCGCAGGATGCGGTGGATCTCCTCGGCGCGCGGCATCTCCTCGGAGGTCTCCAGGAAGAGCACCTCGCCCTCGTGCTCCTCGGCGGGGCCGATCTCCTTGTCGGCCATCATCAGCCAGGAGAGGATCTCCACGTTGCCGCCCCAGGCCCTGCCCTCGACCACCCGGTCGGCGTTGTGCCATGACCAGCCGTCAGCGGGCTCCATCAGCGGCTCGCCGTCGAAGGTGGCCGGCTCGTCCCAGCGGCCGACCACGTCGCCGTACCCGGTGGCGGCGGTGAGCTCGTACGGGCCGGAGCCGAGCAGTGCGGCGCGCAGCGAGGCGGCGGTGAGCGGGTGCAGGGCGCCGGGGCGGCCGAGCTCGACCATCACGCAGGCCCCGTGGTACGCCACCATGCCCGCGTTGCGCAGGAAGAGCAGCAGGTTGGTGTTGTCGCTGTAGCCGAAGAAGGGCTTGGGGTTGGCGCGCAGCAGCTCGCGGTCGAGGTGGGGCAGCACGGTCAGCTGGTCGTCGCCGCCGATGCTGGCGATCACGGCCTTGACCGTGGGGTCGGCGAAGGCGGCGTGGATGTCGGCCGCGCGCTCCTCGGGCGTGGAGCCCATCCTCCGGGAGGCCGGGTACTCGACCGGCTCCAGGCCGAACTCCTCGCGCAGACGCCGCAGTCCGAGCTCGTAGGGGAGGGGGAAGAGCCCGGGCAGTCCGGCGGAGGGCGAGAGGACGGCGACCCGGTCTCCGGGGCGCGGCTTGGCGGGGTAGGTGATGTCCGTCATCCGGTGATCTTAGGAAACGGTGCACCGGGGGCGGCAAGCCCATTACCGGCAGGCGCAGTACCGCCGTGGTCCGGGCCGAGGGCGGTGCGCCGCCCCGTCCGGCACGACGGACGGGGCGGAGCGCCGCCGACTTGTCAGGGCTCCCGGCGACTGGTCAGGCCGGCCGGGGCGGGCGGGAGTTTGAGCGCCGCCAGGTCCTGGCGGGCGGCGTCGGTCAGCGGTACGCCCCAGGCCAGGTAGAAGGCGGTCAGGTCCTCGCGGGCCACCCGGCTGGTGGTGAGTGCCAGGTTGGCCCAGCGGTCGCTGCCCTGCGGCGGGTCGACCCGCACCGTGTGGTGGACGGCCGGCCAGAAGCCGTCGCCGTACTCGAGCGTCAACTGCTGCAGCATGACGAGCTGTTCGAAGGCGTCGAAGTCGGACCCGTAGGAGAGACCGGCCCGGCCGAGCTTCGGCAGGGCGGTGTCGTAGGTCTTCTGGGCGGCCAGCCGGGAGGTGCGGCCGAGCGCCTTGCCCACCGCGAGCGAGTGCAGGTTGACCGAGACCTCCGTCAACTCGCTGGGCTTGACCGCCTGTTGCTGCCGGTGGTGGCCCTGCTCGTGCCAGACGCCCCAGCCCGCCGAGGCGCCGTCGGCGATCCAGGAGGCGGACTCGTCCTGGAAGCCCATGTAGTCGTTGGTGGCGAAGGCTGCCCCGGCCCGGCGCTCCACCTCGACGTAGTGGAAGGGGAACACCCCGGGGGAGTCCGGCCCTGGCGCGGTGGTCGCGTCGGCGGCGCCGGGCGGGGTGAACCCGGCGGAGGTGTCCTCGATCGCCCGGGCACACTCCAGGTGGCGCAGCACCGGCTCCGGCGAGGCGGCCGCGTACCGGGCGGCGCCCTCCCGGGTGAGCGTGACGATGGTCCGGCCCGCCACCAACTCGGCGTAGCGGGTGGGGCGTTCGGCCAGCAGGGTGCGCCACTCGGCGGCCGTGGTGCGGCCCAGCACGAAGACCGGCGCGGCCTGGCCGCCGTCGAGCGTGACGGTGACCCGGTCGGTGGCGGCGCCGTCGAAGGCCAGGTAGACCATGCCGCCGCGGTGGTCACGGACCGGGGTGGAGCCGCTGGTGGCCACCGGGTAGCGGCGGGCGGAGGCCAGCCGGGAGCCGACCGGCGGGCCGACCAGCACCCGCAGGGCGCCGCCCGAGCCACCGGTGGCGGAGACGGTGAGGGTGGCGCCCGGCGGCAGGTAGAGGCCGGTCGGCCGGACGTCGGAGGGGAGTTGGGCCAGCCCCTGGCGCTGCCGCTCCTGCTCCGCCGAGGGCAGGCCGGTGAGCGTGACGGCGTAGGGCCGGCCCGGCACCGGGGGGATGAAGGGTGCCAGACCGTCAGGTCCGGTCGCGCTCGGGCAGGCCGGGGCGGTGAGCACCGCCTCGGGGCTCGGCGCGGACTCGACGCCGTCGGCGGCGATCGCGGTCACGGTGTAGCGGTGCGGGCCGCCCGGCCCGAGGCCGTCGTCCTGGAAGCTGCGCCCGGTGGTCACGCCGATCCTGCCGCCGTCGCGGCGGACGGCGTAGCCGGCGGGCGCGGGGCCGCCCAGGGCCGGCCAGCTGAGCGTGGCCGAGGTCGGCGAGGAGGCCTTGGCGGTGGGGGCGCCGGGGGCGGCCTGGACGCGGGCCTGGCCCGGCCGGTCGGTGGCGGGGACACTGGTCCAGGACTGGTTGGCACCGCCGCTCGCCCCGTAGAGCCCGGCGGTGCCGGAGGAGCGGTAGTGGTCGAGCGCGAGCTTCGGGTCGGCGGCCCAGCGCAGCACGCCGGTGGCCGGGTCGTACTGCCAGCGGGCGCGGTCGGAGCCGTCGGTGACGGGGCGTCCGACCACGGTCCGGTCGGCGGTGACGTCCAGGACGGGGTACGGGGCGGTGGTGGACTGCACCCGGCCCTCGGCGGTGACCGTCCACCGCTGGTTCGCCGGGGTGGCCGCTCCGTTGAGCGAGGCGCAGGGTTCCACGGTCAGCGCGCGGGCGGGGGTCGGCACCGGATCGAGGGTCAGGCAACGGCTCTCGGTGCGCAGTTCGACGCCGGCCGCCCCGATCGGCAGGGTGGAGACGGGAGAGAAGGACCACTGCTGGTTCTCGTTGCCGTGCGGGGCGTAGAGCGAGGCCCGGTCCGAGCCGGTGTTGAAGTCCAGCACGTACCGCGAGCCGTCCTGCCAGCCGAGCCGCCCGGTGGCGGCGTCGTAGGTCCAGGGTCCGGTGGACGCGCCGCCGGTGCCGCCGGACGGGACGGCGGCAGTCATGGCACCGGAGGCGGGGGAGCTCCCGGCGGGCAGGCCGAGCGCGAGGCCGCCGGCCAGCGCGCTGAGCAGCGTGCCCTGCCCGTCCAGCCGCCACTGCTGCCCGGCGGGGGTGGGCTCCCCGTACTGCGAGGCGCAGGACCGCAGCCGCACCTCCCGGGATTCCTCCACCGTCAGGCACTGGCCGTAGGAGCGGAGTTCGGACCAGCTGTCGGCCGCACGGGGCGGGGCCGCCCCGGCCGGGGGAGCGGCGGCCAGCAGCGGCAGCACGGCCAGGCAGGAGGCGACGGGACGTCTGAGACGGTGGGGGAGGTGCACGGCATCACCTTCGAATGGGGACAAATGGGACACGATCGCGACCAGCATCACCGCGCCCGCCTCGGATCCACCGTCACCACAGCTCCGTGACCTGTGGAATCACCCCGTCGGAGGGGGAGGGCATCGTCTACTGTGTCCGCCATGGTGACTGATGGGCTCCGGACGGGCGGGCCGGTGGCGGCAAGGGATGCGAGTTGCGGCCGATGCGAGCAGGCCGACGGGCTGAGCCGGTTCACGGAGCGTCGCCGGCCGGTCGTCCGGAGCCGGGGCGCGCTGCGGTTCCTGGTCGCGGCGGTCCTGGTGGTCACGGCCGTCGAGCTGGTGCTCATCGGGAACGCCGTGGCGGCCGCGGTGCTGCTCGCGCTCGCGGTCCCGGCCGCGCTGTCCTGCGTGCTGGCGGTCCGCCGGGCGCGGGAGGAGACCCTCCAGGTCCTGCACTGCCCGCACTGCCTGACCCGCACCGAGATCTGACGCACCGTCCGGGAACGGCGGCGCGGGCCGCACCCCCGTGAAGGGGTACGGCCCGCGCGCGGTGTACCGGTCAGCCCGTGAGGTCCGGGCGCTGGGTGACCCGGATCGCGTTGAGCAGGGTCTTGCCGTTGGCGGCGACGAAGCGCACGTCCAGGCGGCCGTCGGTGACGGTGGCGGTGAAGGACTGCGTGAGGGCCGTCCTGGTACCGGACTTGAGGGCGATGTCCAGGTTGGGGATGACCTCCTTGTCCTCGACCAGCACGTCGAAGACCCGGCTGTTGGGGGACTTGCGCTCAAGCTCGGCGAAGTCCAGCTCGACGGTGTAGACGCCGTTCGGCACCTTGTCGAAGGCGTAGCCGTACATGCCCTCGCGGGCGGTCTGGAAGCGCTTCGGATCGGCGGTGCCGGCGATCGCCTCCCGGGTGTCCTTGGTGGAGGAGCGGCCCTGGTAGCCGTAGGAACCGGCGGCGTACTCGCGGTCCTTGGTCCAGCTGTCCCCGAGCGAGTCGGTCAGGGTGCCGGTGGCCCCGGCGTCCAGGGCCACCTGGTAGGCCGGGACGACCAGGGTGACCGGCACCGTCAGCTGCGGGGCCCGGCCGCTCGCGGAGCGGACCAGCAGCTGGGCGGTGAGCACCGTGCCGGGCGTGACGCCGGCCGCGTCCAGGGCCAGGGCGACGCCCTGCTGCCCGCCGGTGGGCAGCTGCCCCGAGGCCGGGGTGACCTTGAGCCAGGGCGCGTCCACCACCTCGGTGACGGTGAAGGCCGTCGCCGCACCGGAGTTGGCGAGCAGGAAGCTCCGGCTGCGGTTCTGCCCGGCCGGGACGACGGCGGTCAGGCCCGGCACCGAGGCGGTGACCCGGCCGGTGGCCAGCGCGGTGACCGGCCGCTGCACGGTGCCCGCGGTGACGGTGAGCGCCTTGCCGGAGGTCACGTAGTCGGGTGCCGCGGTCTCCAAGGTGTAGTCCCCGGCGGCGGGTTGGATCAGGTAGGAGCCGTCCGCGCCGCTGACGGCGGTGCCGGCGGTCGCCCCGGCGGAGGTCAGCAGCCTGACGGTGGCTCCGGCCAGCGGCTTGGCGTCGTTGGCGTCCGTCACCGTGCCGCGCAGCAGACCGGTCCTGGCCGGGCGGAAGGCCAGCGCCAGACCCTCCGTCACCGAGGCGGTGTTGAAGGAGTACTGGAAGCCGTCGGTGCCGGTGGCGTTCTCCAGGCCGATGGTGGCGCTGTTGGCGGTCGGCAGGCCGGCGGTGACGTCCTTGTACCGGTAGGTGAAGCTGCCGTCCTCGCCGATCGTCACCGAGAAGGAGAGCCGGGTGGTGCGGGCCGAGTAGAAGGCGGCGCCGCGCCACTCCACCACGAAGGCGCGGTTCGGCGCGGTGCCGGTGGTGGCGGTGTACACCCCGGACTGGGCGTCCAGGTAGAGGTCGTCCCAGAACGGGTAGAGTGCCGCGTTCGGCAGCGCGGTGGAGGGCAGCGAGGTGTTGGCGTACACCGTGGAGGAGGCCGGGAAGGAGACGTGGCCGTCCGTGGAGAGGTACGCCGAGGTGTACACCGAGCCGTACAGCGCGACGGGGAACGGGAGTTGGACCTGCTCGGCGGCGGTGTCCCCGGTGAGGGCGAGCTTGCTGGTGCCGGGCGTCCACCCGCCGTCGGCGGCCGCGCAGGTGTAGCCGAACGTATCGCTGCGTACCGGGAGTTCGATGTCCAGCGCGGTGTCGGCGGTCAGTGCCAGGTTCCGCTTGGCCTGGTCGGCGCAGCGGTACGGGGAGCTCGCGGTGAGGTCGTACTCGCCCAGCGGGAGGGCGAGTTGGTACCGGCCCTCGGCGTCGGTGGTGGCGGTGACCGGGGTGCCGGCGGCCGTGACCACCGAGCCGGCCGCCGGGGCGCCGCCGCTGCGGACGGTGCCGGAGACGGTGGCGGTGGGTGCGCGCTCGACGGCGAAGTCGCGGGCGGCGGTCTGGTCGGCGACCACCGTCACCTCGGCCGTGGCGGCCAGGTAGCCGTACTTGGAGACGGTCAGGGTGTAGGCGCCCTCGGCGAGGTTGGACAGCGCGTACCCGCCGTCGGCACCGGTGGTGGCGGTACGGTCCCCGCCCGCCCCGTGGGCCAGCACGGTGGCCCCGGCCAGCGGCGAACCGCCGGACGTGACAAGGCCGTTGACGGCGCCGACCGGCCCGTGCGGGGCGGCCGAGACGGCCGCGAAGGCGTCCAGCCGGCCCTCGCCGAAGATGTTGTTCCGGGCCGCGGTGCCACCGCAGGCGGTGGCGTCGGTGTCGATGGCGGTGCGGCCCAGCAGCGCCTCGGTCTCGGCCACGTTGCCCCGCAGGGCGGGGGAGCGGGACCAGATCAGGGCCACCGTGGCGGCGGTGTGCGGCGAGGCCATCGAGGTGCCGCTGAAGGAGGCGTAGCCGCCGCCGGGCACGCTGGAGCGGACGTTCTCGCCGGGGGCCGCCAGGTCGGGCTTCAACTGGCCGTTCTCGCCGGGCCCGCGCGAGGAGAAGCTGGAGATGGCCCCGGCGCTGTTGAAGGAGCCGGAGGAGTAGGCGTTGGTGTAACCGCCGGGGTAGCCGTTGGAGTTGCAGCCCGGCCCGCTGTTGCCGTTGGAGAAGGCGGGGAAGATGCCCGCGTCTGTCCAGGCCTGCACGGTCTGCCGGTACCAGGTGTCGTAGAGCGTGCCGCCCCAGGAGTTGTTGACCACGTCGGGTGCCAGGTCCGGGCGGGGGTTCTGCCCGGCGAGGTCGGTCGGTGCGATCACCCACTGGCCGGCCGCCAGCAGCGAGGCGTCGGAGCAGGAGTTGGACTCGCAGCCCTTGGCGGCGATCCACTTGGCGCCGGGGGCGACGCCGATCCGGTCCGCGCCGTTGGAGCCGACCATGGTGCCCATGGTGTGGGTGCCGTGGTCGTTGTTGTCGCAGGGCGCGGCGGTGGAGCAGATGCCCGCCGGGTCGAACCAGTTGTAGGCGTGGTCGTAGCCGCCGCTCGCGGTGCGGCCGCGGTAGGCGCCGTTGACCGCCGGGTGGGTGTAGTCCACCCCGGAGTCGATGTTGGCCACCACGACGCCCTCGCCGCGGTCGCCGAGCTCGTCCCAGACCCGGGGCGCCCCGATCCGGTCCACGTTCCACTCGACCGCGTCGGCGGTCTTGGGCTCCGCCGTGCCCGGCAGCGCCTCGTCCAGCTTCACGCTCACCGCGGCCCGGACCTTGGCCACCTCCGGCTGACCGGCGATCAGCTCCAGCAGCTTGCGGTCGCCGGTGACCCGGATGGTGTTGACGATCCAGTACGAGCGGTACTCGGCCTGGGCGTTGTCCAGCAGGCCGCGCAGGTGCTTCTGACTGGCGTCGGCGTGCACGGTCTTGGAGCGGTAGAGCGCCTCGGTCTTGGCGGCCTTGGTGGTGGCGCGCTGTGCCTCCACCGTGCTGGCCTGGGAGTTGAGCTCGACCCAGTACACCGCCTTGTCCTCGTCGGCGAGTTGCTCCAGCACCTTGGGCTCGACCTTGGCCGTGACCGTGTCGGGTGCGCTCGGTGCGGGCGCCGCGAAGGCCGGTGCGGCCAGGACGGCGGCGGGGAGGGCGATGGTCGTGATCAGTGCGGCGGCGGCGGACCGCCATCGACCGGTGGGATGTGCCACGGACTCTCCTTCGCGCGGTGGCGGCGTACAGGGGGACGCCGCACGGACGGGTGAGATCGGTGGTGCGGTCGGCATCCCTGCCCGGGGCGTGGTGGGAGGGAAACGGATTCAACATGGCTGTGACATGACATGGCAGACAAGTGACGCACTGTGTCCTGAATCTGACGCCGGGTCATGTGGTGCCGGGGCGCCCCGTGTGGTCGATCAAGAGTTGCGGGGCCGCCGCGCGGTACCCAGAGTCGGATCATGACCGGATCCGTGCGCCCATCACCCGTGTACCGGGGCCCCGCCGTGGTGCTGGCCGAGGGCCGGGAGATCCCGGTCCGGGCCGAACTCACCGGCGACGTCCCGCAGCTCGGCCTGCCCAGCTGGACCGGCGAGCTGCGGATGGCCGGTGCCGACGGGGTCGGCGAGGCGGTCCGCACCGGCCGGCTGCGGCTCCCCGACGGCTGGGAGGGCGGCTTCGCGGTGATCCGGCGGATCTTCGGCGTCTCCGCCGTCTGGGTGCGCGGCAACGACCCGGAGGTCTCCCCGGCGGACTGGCCGTCCTGACGCCGGTCGGTCCGAGTGACGTGCTGTCAGGCGAGGGGCTTCTCGAACCAGTGGTGGGCGTAGGGCTCGTCGTTGAAGGCGGGCACCTCGCGGAAGCCGTACGCGTGGTAGAGGCCGATCGCGGTGGTCAGCGCCCGGTTGGTGTCCAGCCGCAGCACGGCGGCGCCGCCGACGACGGCCCGCCGCTCCAGCTCCGTCAGGAACCGCCGCCCGAGGCCGAGTCCGCGCGCCTGCGGCGCCACCCACATCCGCTTCACCTCGGCCGGGCCGCCCGGCGGCAGCTTCAGCCCCGCGCAGCCGACCGGCTCGCCGTGCAGCCGGGCGACCAGGAAGACCCCGTGCGGAGGCTTGCGCCCGCCCGGGTCGGGCAGCCGGCCGAGGGCCGGGTCGAAGCCGGAGTCGAAGGTCTCGGCGAGCTCGGCGAAGAAGGAGCGCAGGCAGTGGAGCGGGTCCGGGTGGTCCGGCGCGACCGGGTCGAGGGTGGCGCGCTCGGCGGCGCCGGCCTCGGTCAGGCGGACGGTGCGCACCGGCCGGTCCGCCACCCCGGGCTCCACCGTCACCAGGCCGCCCGCCTCCAGCGAGCGGAGCAGCCGGCTGACGTACCCCGAGTGGCCAGAGGCGCGCGTCGGTCCTTGTCGCGGCGGGACGCCCGGGGTCGGATGGTCCCGACAGGAACCGCCCCGGCAGGAGAGTGCTCATGAGGATCCACCTGACCAGCGTCTTCGTGGACGACCAGGCCGCCGCCCAGACCTTCTACACCGAGGTCCTCGGCTTCCGCACCAAGGCCGACGTCCCGATCGGCGAGGACCGCTGGCTCACCGTCGTTTCCGCCGAGGACCCCGACGGCCCCGAGCTCCTCCTCGAACCCTCCGGCCACCGCGCCGTCAAACCCTTCAAGCAGGCCCTGGTCGAGGACGGCATCCCCGTCGCCTCCTTCCTGGTGGCCGACCTGGACGCCGAATACCGGCGCCTGCTCGGCCTCGGCGTCCGCTTCACCCAGCCCCCGACCCCGATGGGCCCGGTCTCCACCGCGGTCCTCGACGACACCTGCGGCAACCTGATCCAGCTCGTCCAGCACCACTGACCGGCCGCTGCGGACCGACCTGTAGCGTGGTCCGGAGTGATCGTCCGTCAGGGGTGGAGAGGTGCGTGTGTGATGGGTGCTGCCGATGAGCGGGTCGGACCGCCGCTGCTGGGGGACGAGCGGGAGACGCTGCGGGCGTTCCTGGAGTACCAGCGGGCGACCCTGGCGATGAAGTGCGAGGGGCTGACGGACGAGGAGCTGCGGCTGCAGTCCTCGCCGCCCTCGACGCTGTCGCTGCTGGGCCTGGTGCGGCACCTGGCGGAGGTCGAACGGGCCTGGTTCCGGCGGGTGTTCGACGACAACGAGGTGCCGCTGGTCTGGTCGGACGTGATCGACTTCCAGGCGGCCTACGACGCGAGCGACTCCACCCGCGCGGAGGCCTTCACCGCCTGGGAGGCCGAGGTGGAGACCTCCCGCCGGATCGAGCGGGAGGCCGCCTCACTGGACCTGACGGGGCGTCAGCCGCGCTGGGAGGAGGACGTCTCGCTGCGGATGGCGATGGTCCACGTGCTGGTCGAGTACGCGCGGCACAACGGCCACGCCGACTTCCTCCGCGAGTCCGTCGACGGCACCGTGGGCGCCTGAGGCCCGTCAGCCGCCGACGGGCCGCTCAGCCGCGCGGCCGCCACTCCTCGCGGAGCATGCCGAACAGCACCTCGTCGTGGCGGACGCCGCCGACCATGACGGCGTCGCGCCGGCGGCCCTCCTCGCGGAAGCCCAGCTTGGTGAAGGCCCGCACCGCCCGCTCGTTCCCGCTCCAGGTGTCCAGCTGGACGCGGACGAGCGGGTACGCGCCGAACAGGTGGTCCACCAGCAGGCGCAGCGCCTCCGAACCGTGGCCCGTCCCCCAGAAGTCGCGCTCGCCGATGGTGATGCCGACGGTCACGCAGCCGGCCCAGGGGTCCAGGTCACGGTAGTCGACCATGCCGATCACCTGGCGGTCCGTCAGCGTCTCGACGGTGAGCACCGCCGACTCGCGCGGCACCAGCCGCAGCATTCGCTCGAAGCCGAGCGCCACCGCCTCCCGGGTGACCGGCCCGAAGGTCGGGTCGCCGGCGCAGGCCCAGTGCACCACCTCCGGGTCGTTGCGCCAGCGCAGGTGGTGCTCCGCGTCCTCCTCGCGCAGGGCGCGCAGGGAGACGAGACGGCCTTCGATCATGCGGGATTCCCCTTTGGGACGGTGACGTTCGACCGCACACCGTAGCCGGGGACGATCATGCGGTCGAAGGGTTTTCCGGACCGCCCGTGGAAGGGGGCCGGAGGGTGAGGAGCAGCTGCGGGAGCACCCGGCCGGGGATCGACTCGGACGGGGTGGTGCCGGTGCGGACCGCGCCCATCGCGAGGTAGAAGGGCTCGGCGTTCGGGTCGGCGTCGACGGTGAGCCCGGTGAAGCCCAACGCCCGCGCGGTGGCTTCGAGATGGCCGAACAGCAGCCGCCCGACGCCCCTGCCGATCGCCTCCGGGTCGACGAACAGCATGCCCAACTCGCCGGTGAGCGGCTCCCCTTCGAGCGTCGCGAAGCCCAGGACCCGGCCGTGGCCGTCGACGGCCACGGTGGCGCGGCGCGGGGCGAGCTCCTCCGGGGTGAGGGTGAGCTCCTCCCGGCAGGCCGCCATGAAGGCGGCGTCGTACCCCCAGTACGCCTTTGACCGGAGGGCCAACTCGCTGAGGATCCCGGCTTCGTCGGGCCGCGCCGCCCTGACCTGAGGCGCCGTCACAGCGCGCTCGGGAGGTAGTAGCCGTAGCCGTGGCGGCCGGGGACCGCCCGGGTGAGGGCGTCGACCAGCTGCGCCGGCGGGGCGGCGAAGACCGTGGGGTAGTCGCGCTCGCCGAGCTCCGGCCGGACCGGCCAGGCCAGCCGCTCCCGCTCCAGGTCGTACTGGGCGTCCACGCCCTCGCGGTTGCCCCGGGCGTCGAGGCGGGACCAACGGCCGTTCAGGTGCACGGCGTTGAGGGCGTGCAGCACGAAGCCGCCCGCGTCGTCGCCCAGCCGCTGGTAGCAGAGGCCGGTCGGCACGCCCTGGGCACGCAGCAGGGCGGCCAGCAGGTGGGCCTTGCCGTGGCAGATCGCGTTGCGCTCGGCCAGCACCTCGGAGGCCCGGTACGCCGCGCTGTAGCTGCCCGCGTCGGCGGAGTGCGCCACCTGGTCGCGGACGTGGTGGAAGGTCTCCTCGGGGCCGGACAGCCCGGCGGCCAGCCGCCGCAGCTCGGGGTGTTGATGGTCGATCACGTCGTCCGCCACGAGGTAGGCGGCCAGGTCCTCGGTCTCCGGTTGCAGCAACATCCCGCCACCCTGCCGCCCCGGCCGGGTGCGGCGCACGGAATTCCACTCCCCGGACACGGCCGCCCCGCCCGGGTGGGGCGGGAGCCATCCGGCTGACCGGAGGCGTCCGAGTACCACGACGCGATGATCGACCACGACCGGCTGATCGGCACCCTGCTGGACCTGCTGGACGACCTGGGCATCGCCGGGAACACCATCGTGGTCTACGGAATGGACAACGGCCCGCACGCCAACACCTGGCCGGACGCGGCCACCACCCCGTTCCGCAGCGAGAAGAACTCCAACTGGGAGGGCGCGTTCCGCACCCCGGCCATGGTGCGCCGGCCCGGCCGGATCGCGGCCGGGGTCGTCTCCAACGAGATCGTGGCCGGGCTGGACTGGCTGCCGACCTTCGCCGCCGCGGCCGGAGAGCCGGAGATCGTCGAGAAGCTCAAGGCCGGGACCACGCTCGACGGCCACAGCTACAAGGTGCGCCTCGACGGCCACGACCTGCTGCCCTACCTGACCGGCCGGAGCGAGCGGGGCCCGCGCACGGAGTTCTTCTACTTCTCCGACGACGGCGACCTGATGGCGATGCGCTACGACAACTGGAAGCTGATCTTCATGGAGCAGCGGTCCCCGGGCACGCTGGCGCTCTGGGCCGAGCCGTTCACCGTGCTGCGCGTGCCCAAGCTGTTCAACCTGCGCACCGACCCGTTCGAGAAGGCCGACGTCACCGCGAACACCTACTACGACTGGTTCCTGGCACACGTGTTCCTGCTGGTCCCGGCCCAGCGGATCGTCGCGGAGTTCCTGGCCACCTTCAAGGAGTACCCGCCCCGGCAGAAGGCCGCGAGCTTCACCGTCGACCAGGTCCTCGCTGCGCGCGGTGACCACGGACCCCCGGCGGGGCGCAGGCGGAACCACCTGGGGTGGGCCGTGCGTTGACCGGCGGTCAGGTGATCGGTGGTGGTGGAGGACCGGGTGCGGCTGGAGTCGGTGCGGGTGCGGTACGGCCGCCGGGGCGGGTACGTGCTGGACGGGGTGACGCTGGATCTGCCGGGCGGGGCGGTGACGGCGGTGGTGGGCGGGAACGGGTCGGGGAAGTCCACGTTGCTGCGGCTGGCCGCCGGGCTGGTCCGGCCGGACGGCGGGGTGGTGCGCGGGCGGCCCGGGCGGGTCGGGTACGTGCCCGAGCGGCTGCCGGCCGGGCTGCGGCTCTCGGCCCGGTCCTACCTGCGGCACATGGGGCGGATCCAGGGCCTCGGCGGCGCGGCGGCGGCCCGGCGCGGGGACGAGCTACTGGAGCGCTTCGCGCTCACCGGTGATCCGCAGGCGCCGGTGGCGACCTTGTCGAAGGGGAACGCGCAGAAGGTCGCACTGGCCCAGGCGCTGCTGGCCGGGCCGGAGTTGCTGGTGCTGGACGAGCCGTGGTCGGGCCTGGACACCGAGGCGCACCAGGCCCTGACGGAGTGTCTGGCGGAGCGGCGGGAGGCCGGGGCGGTGGTGCTGCTGACGGAGCACCAGCAGGGGACGGTGGCCGCCACCGCCGACGCCGTGCACCACCTCAGGGGAGGGCGGCTGGTGGCGGAGGAGACGGCGGTGGTGTCGGTGCGCCTCGCGCACCCGGCCGAGGAGGCGCTCACCGCGCTCACCGGTGTCCGGGCCCACCGGGGTGCCCGGCTGGAGGTCGACCCGGAGCACTCGGACGCGGTGCTCGCCGAGTTGCTTCGGCGGGGGCACTCCATCCGTGAGGTCAGCCGGAGCGGAGGGCAGGACTCGTGACCGCCGTCGCCCGCTACACGCTCGCTGACTCCCTCCGCTCCCAGCGCTACCTGCCCCAACTCGTGGCGTACCTGGGCCTGCTGGCCGTCCTGCACGCCATGCCCGGCCCCGTCCTCCAGGGCTACGGAGCCTCGGCCGGTGCCCTGCTGCCCGTGATGGTCTGGCTGACGCTGGCCCTGCACAACACCGAGGACCCGCTCCAGGCCGCCGTCACCGCAGTCAACGCGGGAGGCCGTACCCGCGCCCTGCTCGGCCGGACCGCCGCCGCCCTGCTCTGCGGCCTCGCCCTGGCCGCCGCCGCGCTGGTCTGGCCGATGGCGGCGAGCGGGACGCTCCACACTGCCGGCGAACTGACGGACGGTCTGCTCGCTCACACCACTGCCGTCCTGACCGGCACCGCACTCGGCGGCCTCTGCGCCCGCCCGGTGATCCGCCGCCCCGGCTACGCCTTCGCGACGGCGGCGCTGCTCAGCCTGGTCGCGCTGATCAGCCGCACCGTGAGCCCGGTGAACGGGACGGTCCGCCTGCTCAGCGCCGCGCCGCCCGCCCCGCCCACCACCACGCTGCTCGCCCACACCGCCTGGGCCGCCGCCCTGCTGGCCGTGCTGACCGCCTTCACGGCCTGGCTGGCGGACCGCCGGCACTGAAGTCCCTAGGGTCGGGTGGCACGCTCCAGGTCCAGCAGGACGGAGTGGTACGGCCGCCCGGTGGCGTGTTCCATGCCGACCTCGCACATCCGGTTGGCCGAGACGTGGGTGGAGAACTGGCGGGACGTCACCTCGGCGGCCTCGCGGGCGGTGGCGGATTCGGTGAGCTCCCTGTGCAGCATGCCGCGGTCGCCGGCGAAGGCGCAGCAGCCGGCGTCCTCGGGGATCACCACCTCGTCCGCGCATGCGGCGGCCACCGCTCGCAGCTGCGCCTCGTCGCCGAGGTGCTGCATCGAGCAGGTGGGGTGGAGCACGGCGGACTCCACGGTGCGCAGGATCCGCAGCGAGGGGAGGAGCTCGGCGGCCCAGACGACCGAGTCCACCACCGTGAGCCCGGCGTGGAGTTCGCGGTTGGGCTCGGTGAGGAACGGGACCACCTCGTGGGCGATGCCGAGGGTGCAGGAGGAGGCGTCCACCACCAGTGGGCGCTTTCCGCCGCCGGTCCAGCCCCAGGCGGCCTCGACGATCCGGTTGGCCATCAGGACGTTGCCGTCCTCGTAGCCCTTGGAGTGCCAGATGGTGGCGCAGCAGGTGCCGGCCACGTCCTCCGGGATCCAGACCGGCCGGCCCGCCCGCTCGGAGACCGCGACCAGGGCCTCGGGCAGGGTGGGCCCCTGGTGGCCGGCGGGCTCGCCGAAGATGCGGTTGACGCAGGCGGGGTAGTAGACGGCGGCCGCGCCTACCCGGGAGGTGGGCGGCATCCGGCGGGTGGCGGCGCCCGGGATCTCGGGCAGCCACTCGGGCACCAGATCCCGCCGGACCGCCTTGCGGGCGGTTCCGGTGACGGTGGTCAGCAGCCGGTCGGAGATCCGTTCGGCCGCGCCGACGGCGAGCCGGGCGGAGGCCTCGACCTGCTTGAAGCGGGCGGCCAGCAGGGCGGCGGTGCGCTCCTCGCGCGGGCTGTGGCGCTGGTGCCGGAAGTCCCTCATCATCGCGCCGGTGTCGATGCCGACGGGGCAGGCCAGCTTGCAGGTGGAGTCGCCCGCGCAGGTGTCCACGGCGTCGTAGCCGTAGGCGTCGAGGAGCTCCACGGAGACCGGGGAGGATTCCGGCTGTCGCATCAACTCCCGCCGTAGCACGATCCGTTGGCGGGGTGTGGTGGTGAGGTCGGCGCTCGGGCAGGTGGGCTCGCAGAAGCCGCACTCGATGCACGGGTCGGCCACCGGCTCGATCCGCGGGATGGTCTTGAGGCCACGCAGGTGGCCCAGCGGGTCGCGGTCCAGCACCACCCGGGGGGCCAGGATGCCCTGCGGGTCGATGAGTTGCTTGGTCCGCCACATCAACTCGGTGGCCTGCGGCCCCCATTCGAGCTCCAGGAACGGCGCGATGTTGCGCCCGGTGGCGTGCTCGGCCTTGAGCGAGCCGTCGAAGCGTTCGACGGTGAGCTCGCAGAAGGCGGCCATGAAGGCGGCGTAGCGGTCCAGGTCGCCCTGGTCGGCCGGGTCGAAGGAGAGCAGGAAGTGCAGGTTGCCGTGGGCCGCGTGGCCGGCCACGGCGGCGTCGAAGCCGTGCTCCGCCTGGAGCCCGAGCAGCGCCTCGCAGGCCTCGGCCAGCCGGGACGGCGGTACCGCGAAGTCCTCGGTCAGCAGGGTGGTGCCGGGCGGGCGGGCCGAGCCGATCGCGGAGACGAAGGCCTTGCGGGCCTTCCAGTACCCGGCCACGGTGGCGGTGTCCCGGGTGAAGCGGTTGGTCACCGAGGCGGCAGGGGTGGCCAGTTGGAGCTTGCCGAGCAGCTCATCGGCCCGGGCCTCGGCGGCGGTCAGGGCGGCCTCGTCGGGGGTGCGGAACTCCACCAGCAGCGCGGTGGTCTCCTTCGGCACGGTGGCCCAGTCGGCCGGGACGCCGGCCACCGCGGCGGAGGCGCGCAGGGTGTTGCCGTCCATCAGCTCGACTGCCAGCGCCCCGGCCTCGGTGAAGAGCGGGACGGCGGCCGCGGCCTCCCGGAGCGAGGGGAAGAAGAGCAGACCGGCCGAGGCCAGGCGGTGCAGCGGCAGGGTGTCGAAGACCGTCTCCGCGACGAAGCCGAAGGTGCCCTCGGAGCCGACCATCAGGCCGCGCAGGATCCGGACGGGGGTGTCCCCGTCCAGGAAGGCGTCCAGCCGGTAGCCGTTGGTGTTCTTGATCTCGTACTTGGCGCGGATCCGCGCCACCAGCGCCGGATCGGCCTCGATCTCCGCCTTGAGCGCCAACAGGCCTTCGCAGAGCGCCGGTTCGCGTTCGGCCAGCTTCCGGTCGGCCTCCGGTTCGGCGGTGTCCAGCACGGTTCCGGAGGGGAGCACGACGGTGAGCGAGGCCAGGGTGCGGTAGGAGTTGCGGGTGGTGCCGGCGGTCATGCCGGAGGCGTTGTTGGCCACCACGCCGCCGAGGGTGGCGGCGATCGCGCTGGCCGGGTCGGGGCCGAGCACCCGGCCGTGCCGGGCGAGCGCGGCGTTGGCCCGGGCCACCGTGGTGCCGGGGCGGATCCGGGCCCGCTCGGCCCCTTCGCCCTCGACGGTGATCCCGGCCCAGTGCCGCCGCACGTCCATCAGGATGTCCTCGCCCTGGGCCTGCCCGTTGAGGCTCGTCCCGCCCGCCCGGAGCACCACCTGACGGCCCTTCCGGTGGGCGTAGGCGAAGACCGCCGAGACGTCGGAGACGGTCTCGGCGATCACCACCACCTGCGGCACGAAGCGGTACGGGCTGGCGTCCGAGGCGTACCGGACCAGGTCGGAGACCTTGCTCAGCACCTTGCCGGGCCCGAGCAGCGCGACCAGGTCGTCGCGCAGCCCGGCCGGGGTGCCCCCGGCCCGCCCGTCGGCCACCCGGTCACCCGCCGGGGTGGTCGGTGCGGTGGGCCTCAGCGCGTTCGGGTCCGGCTCCAGCAGCGGCATGACGCGACACCCTCTCCTCGTCCGAACGGCTCCGCCCATCTCTACACGAGGGCGGGCCGGGCACCAACACGCCCGGCCGACGGCCCCGTTCGAGGTGTGGCCCGGGCACGGTGGTGCCAAGCTCGGTTCTGTCCCACCGAGCCGCGACAGAAACGGGCAGCGCCATGCCTACGATGATCTTCGTCAATCTCCCCGTGCGTGACCTGGACCGGTCGCTCGCCTTCTTCGAGAAGGTGGGGTACGAGCCCAACCCACAGTTCACCGACGAGACCGCCGCCTGTCTGGTGGTCAGCGACAGCATCTTCGTGATGGCGCTGACCGAGGCGAAGTTCAAGGAGTTCACCAAGAAGGACCTGGCCGACACCAACACCACCACCGAGGTGATCCTCGCCCTGACCGCGGAGAGCCGCGAGGAGGTGGACCAGGTGGTGGACCGGGCGATCGCGGCGGGGGCGGGCCCGGCCAACGACCCGATGGACCTCGGCTTCATGTACAGCCGCAGCTTCCACGACCTGGACGGCCACATGTGGGAGTACGTCTGGATGGACCCGGACGCGGCGGCCCCGCACGAGGCGTAGCGGCCTCCCCTCGGAGCCCTCGGAGCCGACGGGGCGTCAGGGGGTGAGGACGACCTTGCCGAGGTTGGCCCGGGCCTCGATCACGGCGTGCGCCCGGGCCGCCTGGGCCAGCGGCAGCCGGGCGTGCACGGCGGCCCGCAGCCGGCCGGCCAGCGCCAGCTCCCAGAGCTGCTCGCCGTGCAGGCGGTAGAGCTCCGGGTGGGTGCGGACGAAGCGGGACATGGAGTGGCCGATGACGGTCTTGCCGCCGGCCAGCAGGTCGTACGCGGGCAGGGTGCCGCCGCCGGAGGAGAAGTAGACCATCCGGCCGCCGGGGACCACCGCGTCCAGCGTCCGGGGGAGCAGTTCGCCGCCGACGCCGTCCAGCACCACGTCGGCCGGCTCGCCCCACTTCTCGTCCTCGTACAGCACCACCTCGTCGGCGCCCAGGCCGCGGACGAACTCGGCCTTGGCCGGCGAGCTCACCACGCCCACCACCCGGCGCACCCCGCGCAGCTTGGCCAGCTGCACCAGCAGGTGCCCGACGCCGCCGGCCGCGGCGGTCACCAGGACCGACTCCTCGGGGTGCGGCGAGGCGGTGGCCAGCACGGCGAGCGCCACCTGGCCGTTGCGGCGCAGCGCGAGCGCCTGCTCGGTCTCCAGCTTCGGCGGGATCCGCTCCGTCAGGGCGGCCGGGACGACGGCCAGTTCGGCGTACGCCTCGTCGAAGGCGAGCGAGACCACCCGCTCGCCGATCGCGAAGCCCTCGACCCCGGGGCCGCCCGCGACCACCCGGCCGGCCACCTCGCCGCCGATCACCCCGGCCCCCTCCGGCAGCGGCCCGGCGGCGCCGGTGCCCCGCACCTTCCGGACGCCGGGGAGGCTGACGCCGATCACTTCGGTGCGCACCAGCAGCTCGCCCGGGCCGGGCTCGGGCACCTCACCCCGCTCGACCCTGAGCACCTCCGGGTCCCCGTACGCGTGGAAGCGGACCCGTCGCATCAGGACCTCCCTGGATCGTCATCGTTGGTGTACCCAACGGACTTGTCGGCGTCCCCACGGTATACCTAGATCATGGGGAGGTCCAACGATCATCCGGCTAGGCTTGTCTCGTGAACCAACCACCGCAGGCCCCCGACGCGATCCGGACCCTCCCGAGCTGGCTGCTCGGCCGGGCCTCGGCCCGGGGCCACCGGCTGGTCGGCGAGGCGCTGGCCCTGGCGGGGCTGCGGATGCCGCAGTACGCGGTGCTGGCCGCCGTCGCCGAACTGGCGCCCGTCTCCCAGGCGGAGCTCAGCCGCAGCACCGGGATCGACCCCAAGGACATGGTCGCCCTGGTCGGCGAGCTGCAGGACGACGGACTGGTCGAGCGCGCGCCCGACACCAGGGACCGGCGCAAGAACGTCATCACCCTCGCCCCGGCCGGGGCCCGGCGGCTGCGCCGCGGCGACCAGCTCTGCCGGGAGGCCAACGACGAACTGACCGTCGCCCTCAGCTCGGCCGAGCGGGACCAACTGGCCGAGCTGCTGGCCAGGTTGGTCCGCTCCGGCGAGCTCTGACCGGCCCGGCCGCGGCGCACCGTCGGCCCGTCCGCTCCGGCGCTGGCCAGCGCAGGTATCAGCGCAGGTAGCCGTCGAGCAGCGCGGCCTCGGCACGGAGCCGGGCGGCCGGCTCCTCGCGGCCCAGCAGCTCGTACTCGGCGGCCGCCTCCTCCCGCTCGGTCCGCTCGGCCCGGACGATCGCCGCCACGTCCGCCTCGGTGAGCACACGGCGCTCGGCCTCGGCGGCCCCGGCCCCGAGCGGCAGCGCCTCGATCGCCAGCGGGCCGGCGGCCTCCGGCGCCGGGACGGCCTCGGCGTTCTCGATCGCGCCGAGGGTGGCGCGCAGCACCGAGGCGGCGGCGCGGTCACGGGACTTGAGGGCGGTGGTCAGTCCGGAGCGCAGCTGCTCGCGGAGCGGGGCCGGGGCGGAGGTCGTCGACATACCGTCAGACCCTAGGCAGCGGACGGGCGCCGACGCGAGCGGGTTTCGGGTGCGGGCCCCGGGGGCGACGCCGGGGTGACCGCCGGGCGTAGCGGGTCACCCGGTCCGCCGCCTGCGGTGGCGGACCGGCGCCACCGGCCCAAGGCTGGCGGTACCTGTCAGCCCGAACGGGAGGCCGTGTGTCCGCCACCGCCGTCGCCGAAGCGTCCAAGGCCCCACCGACGCTGAGCCGCCGTCAGACCAACGTGGTCTTCGCGACCATCGTGCTCGGCATGCTGATGGCCGCGCTGGACCAGACGATCGTCTCCACCGCGCTGCCCACCATCGTGGCCGAGCTGGGCGGCGGCGGGCACATGGCCTGGGTGGTGACGGCGTACCTGCTGGCCGAGACGGTGGCCACGGTGCTGGTCGGCAAGTTCGGCGACCTGTTCGGCCGCAAGATCGTCTTCCAGGTCAGCGCGGTGGTCTTCGTCGCCGGCTCGGTGGTCTCCGGCGCGGCCAACGGGATGCTGCTGCTGATCGTCGGCCGCGCCGTCCAGGGCATCGGCGGCGGCGGGCTGATGGTGACCGCGATGGCGCTGATCGCCGACGTCATCCCGCTGCGCGAGCGCGGCAAGTACCAGGGCGCGCTGGGCGCGGTCTTCGGGGTGACCACGGTGGTGGGCCCGACCCTGGGTGGTCTCTTCACCGACCACGCCTCCTGGCGCTGGTGCTTCTACGTCAACGTGCCGATCGCGGTCGTCATGGTGCTGATGGCCGCCCGGACCATCCCGGCGGTGCGGGCGGCCGTCCGGCCGGTGATCGACTACGCCGGCATCGTGCTGATCGCGCTCGGCGCCTCGGGCCTGGTGCTCGGGCTGGAGTGGGGCGGCAACGAGTACGCCTGGGGCTCGCCGGTGATCATCGGGCTGTTCGTCGGCTCGGTGCTGCTGCTGGTGGGCTTCGTGGTGGTGGAGTTCCGGGCCGAGGAACCGATGCTGCCGATGCACCTGTTCCGGAACTCGGTCTTCACGGTCTGCTCGATCCTCTCCTTCATCGTCGGCTTCGCCATGCTCGGCGCGATGACCTACCTGCCCACCTACCTGCAGTTCGTGGACGGGGTCTCGGCCACCATGTCGGGCGTCCGGACGCTGCCGATGGTGGCCGGCCTGCTCGGCACCTCGATGCTCTCGGGCGTGGTGGTCAGCCGCACCGGCAGGTACCGGATCTTCCCGATTCTGGGCACCGGCGTGATGGCGGCCGGCCTCTGGACGATGTCCACCATGGGCCCGGGCACCGGGGTCTGGCTGGAGTCGCTGTACATGCTGGTGCTCGGCCTGGGCATTGGGCTGGCCATGCAGGTGCTCACCATCGCGGTGCAGAACACCGTGCCGTACCACGAACTGGGCACCGCCACCTCGGGCGTGACCTTCTTCCGGACGCTGGGCAGCTCCTTCGGGACGGCGGTCTTCGGCACCCTGTTCAGCAGCCGGTTGACGCCCAACCTGACGGAGGCCTTCGCCCAGCAGCCCTCCGTCCCGCCGGCTGCGGTGCAGAGCCCGGCCGGGCTGGAAGCGCTGCCCGCCGAGCAGGCCGCGCCCTTCGTCACCGCCTACGCCGACACGGTGAACTACGTCTTCCAATGGGTGGTGCCGGTCGCCCTGGTCGGCTTCGTGGTCGCCTGGTTCCTCAAGGAGGTCCCGCTGCGCGACAGCGCCCGGGCCGGGGCCGGGGACATCGGCGAGGGCTTCGGCGCGCCGGACTCGGCGGACGCGGACCGGCAGTTGGAGCGGGCGGTGTCCAATCTGCTGCGCAAGACCAAGGGGCGCCAGGCCGTCAAGGAGCGCATCCTGGCCGACTCCGGCACCGTGCTGACGCCCGGTCAGGCCTGGGCGGTCGGGCAGGTCTACTGGCGCGGCCGGTACGGCGGGGGAGCGGACGTGGAGTCGATCGCGGTCGCCCACCACGTGCCGGGCGAGGTGCTGGAGCCCGCCTTCGAGAAGGTGGTGGACAGCGGCCACGTGACGGCCGCGGACGGCCGGCTCGTCCTCACCCCGGCCGGGCAGGCCGAGGTGGACCGGATCGGCGAGGCCTGGCGGCAGTGGCTGGGCCACCACCTGGACGACTGGGACGTCACCGACCCGGAGGACCGGGCCCGCCTCGACCGGGCGATCGAGACCATGGCGGCCCGGCTCTACCAGGAGGAGCAGGAACACGCCCCGGCGTGACGGGGGCGGCGGGCCCCGAGGGCGCATGATCGTGCCATGGAGAGACTGGAGCTGACCCACGAGCCCGCCGCCTACGCCTGCATGATGGTCCGTCGCCCGGCGGCGGAGGTCTTCGCGGCCTTCGCCGACCCGGCGGTGACCACCCGGGTCTGGTACACCCGCAGCAGCGGGCCGATGGCCGAGGGCGCCGAGCTGACCTGGGAGTGGGCCACCTACGGGGTCTCGGTCGAGGTCCGGGTCCGGGAGGCGGTCGACCACCGGATGATCCGCTTCGAGTGGGGCAACTACGACCAGCCGACCAGCGTGGAGCTGACCTTCACGCCCCGCACGGCGGAGACCACCTTCGTTGAGGTCACCGAGACCGGCTTCACCGGCACCGGCGACGAGGCCGTGCGCTGGGTCAACGACACCGTCGGCGGCTTCACCACGGTGCTCTGCGCGGTCAAGGCCCTGCTGGAGCACGGCATCGAGCTCAACGCCGTCCCGGACCACCACCCGGCGGCCTGAGGGGCCCGGGCGTTCAGGAGCCGAGGTGCAGGCGCTTCCTCAGGCGGGCCAGCCGGCCCGGCCGCTGACGGCCGGTCAGCTCCTGGAAGGCCGGATCGCCTCTCAGGGCGCTCAGGCACGGGTCGGCCCAGGCCTCCTTCCACTCCTCGGGGGTGACCAGCGCGAAGCGCAGGTCCTGCAGCGCCCGGGCGAGACCCTCCCCGTCCCGGCCGCGTTCGGCGAGCTGCGCCTCCACACAGGCGTAGTCGTAGGCGAGCCGGGGGGTGAGCGCCGTGCGCCCGGGCAGCGGGAGGGGCTTCTTCCGCCCCCGATCCGCGTCCAGCTGGTGGCGGAACAG
This sequence comes from Kitasatospora sp. NPDC088742, assembly GCF_055584905.1. Taxonomy (NCBI): domain Bacteria; kingdom Bacillati; phylum Actinomycetota; class Actinomycetes; order Kitasatosporales; family Streptomycetaceae; genus Kitasatospora; species Kitasatospora sp. NPDC088742. The sequence continues at coordinate 344,421 of NZ_JBVJLD010000001.1, forward strand.
CACGGCGGTGGGCGCGAGGTGTGCGGCCATCCGCCGGACGGCCCGGTCCCGGTCGGACCGCCGGTGGTCGAGGGCGGTCTCGAAGGCCGTGCACCACTGCCCGGCCCGCATGCGCAGCTCCACCCGACGGACGCGGTCGGTGCAGGCGGCGTACAGGTTGAGCCACTGCACCGTGCAGTTGTGCAGCTCGCGCAGGAGCAGCAGCGGCCGGTCGGGCCGGATCGCCCCGGTCTCCGCGTCCAGCTGCTCGGCGAAGGCCAGGTGGGCGGGCGAGCCGACGGGATGGCGGTCGCGCAGCGCGCGCAGGTACTGGATGCGGGCGAGCCGGTACTCCGGGCCCTGGTCGACGGCTTCGGCGAGCAGCCGGACGTGGTCCTCCCCGGGGTCTAGCAGGGCCTTGCCGGTGGCGATCACCTGGAGGGTGACGCTCTTCCAGTCCTGCGCGTCGCACAGGGCCGGGCGGAGGCGGGGGTGGACCTGGGAGAGCTGCACCAGGACGTAGGCGGCCGCACCGGTGAGCAGCTGGGCCTTGGCCCGGCCGGTCTGCTCGGGCGTGGCCTTCTCCGGGAGCGGCGGGAGGCCGAGGTCCGGGCGGCTGAAGATGGTGCTGCCGGCGTGCCGCTCGTTGCGGCTCAGGCCGATGGTGATCCGGTTCTCGTCCACGACGGACGCCCTGACCCGCCAGGTCAGGTCGGGGCGCAGGGTGTGGACGATCCGGGCGACGGCGGAGGCCAGTTTGCCCTGCGGCAGGGTGTCCAGGTCGGTGCCGGAGAGCGCGGAGAGCCTGGTGCCGGGGATGTGAAGGGTGCTCAGGGCCGTCGGCGCCTCCAGGCCGAGCGTCTGGAGCCGGGCCACCAGGTAGTCGGTGTCGGTCGCGCTGGTGGTGCCGTCGGCGGACCGGACCTCGATCTGCAAGCGCAGGCTCTGGCCGAGTGATGCGGCCGTGATCAGTACGCCCTGGAGGGTCAACGCCAGGTAGGCGCCCAGGAGTTGGAGCTCGACCGAACCGAGCAGGAAGAACAGTGAGCCCGCCCAGGCGAAGGCGAGCCCGCCCAGCAGCCACCACCAGTGGGTGCGCAGCGACAGCTGGGCGTCCAGGTCGCCCCGCCGCAGGCGGGCGGCGGTTAGCAGGGCCAGGGCGGTCAGCGCCGTCGGCGCCGCGGGCAGCCAGCAGCCCCAGGGGGACAGCGCCTCGGGGGAGAACGGCGTGAACATCGGGTAGACGGCCAGCAGCACGGCCGAGGCGAACAGCATCGCCACCCCGAGGCAGGCCGCCGCCCGGCGCAGCCCGTCGGGCCAGGCGACGGCCGGGACCCGGACCACGGTCCTGGTCAGCAGCCCGCTCAGCACGGCGAGCACCGCCAGGGTGATCAGCGCCGGGGCGACCATCCTGCCGAGCGGGAGGAGCCAGTGGGCGTAGAAGTCGTCCCACGCGGCGACCCCGTCGGGCAAGGGGTTGTCGTAGCCGGGCATGCTCATCGGCCCACCTCCGCGGCCACGTTACGTGTACGCACGTGCTTCCTCCGGCGCGACACGTCGGCAGGTCCCCCGGGTGCCGGTGTGGAGCGGATGCACGTCGGCTTGTTTCCCGTCCGTTGACACCTTTGACACGCCTCTGCAACTCTTTGGTGCTCTCACGCAAAAAATGAACAAAGAGATGTCTTTTTCTCTACTGCAGAAACAGAGGAAAGTCATGAGACCACCGCAGCGCATCCTCCCCCGGCTGACGGCGACGTCGGTCGCGCTGGGCATGCTCCTGCTCGCCGGGCCCGTCCTGTCGACCCACGCGGCGGGCGGCCCCAACCTCGCCGCCGGGCGGACGGTGACCGCGAGCAGTGCCAACGGCCAGTACGTGGCCGGGAACGTCAACGACGGGAACCAGGCCAGCTACTGGGAGAGCGGCAACGGCGCCCTCCCCCAGTGGGTCCAGGTGGACCTGGGCTCCACGGCCTCGATCGACCAGGTGGCGCTCAAGCTGCCGGCCGGCTGGGGCAGCCGCAGCGAGACCCTGACGGTGCTCGGCTCCACCGACGGGAGCACCTTCTCGCCGCTCGTCGCCTCGGCCGCCTACGTCTTCGACCCGGACTCGGGGAACACCGTACGGATCAACTTCGGTGCGGTGAGCGCCCGTTGGGTACGCGTCCAGGTCGCGGCCAACAGCGCCTGGCCGGCCGCCCAGTTCTCCGAGTTCGAGGTCTACGGGGCCGTCGCCGGCTCGGCCGACCTGCTCCGGGGGCGGACGGTGACCGCGAGCAGTGCCAACGGCCAGTACGTGGCCGGGAACGTCAACGACGCCAACCAGGCCAGCTACTGGGAGAGTTCCTCCGGGTCCTTCCCGCAGTGGATCCAGGGTGACCTGGGCTCGGCCGTGCAGGTGAACCGGCTGGTGCTCAAGCTGCCGAGCGGCTGGGAGCAGCGCAGTCAGACGCTCACCGTGCAGGGCTCCACCGACGGCGGGACCTTCACGGAGGTGCTGGCAGCGGCCGCCTACAGCTTCGACCCGGCGGCGGGGAACGTCGTCACGGTCTCGCTGCCCACCACCACGGCCCGCCACCTGCGGCTGCTGTTCGGCGCCAACTCGGCCTGGCCGGCCGCCCAGCTGTCGGAGTTCGAGGCCTACGGGCCGGTCGGCGGCGACACCCAGGCGCCGACGGCTCCCGGCAACCTGACGTACAGCCAGCCCGAGACCGGCAAGATCCGCCTCGCCTGGACGGCCGCGACCGACAACGTCGGGGTGAGCGGCTACGACGTGTACGCCAACGGGCAGCTGGCCGCCTCGGTGGCGAGCTCCGTGCTGACCTGGACCGACACCCGGCCCGCCACCGAGAGCGTCACCTACGCGGTGCGGGCCAAGGACGCGGCGGGGAACCAGTCCAACCCGAGCGCCCCGGTGACCCGCCCCGGTGAGAACCCCGGCGACACCGTGAAGCCGACCGCGCCCGGGAACCTCGCCTACACCGAGCCCGCGGCCGGGCAGATCCGGCTGACCTGGGACGCCTCGACCGACAACGTCGGCGTGACGGGCTACGAGGTCTACGCCGACGGGCAGTTGAAGGCGAGCGTGGCCGCCACCGTCCGGACCTGGACCGACAGCCAGCCCGTCTCCGCCACCGTGACCTACACCGTGCGGGCCAAGGACGCGGCGGGCAACCTCTCCGACCCGAGCACGGGCGTCACCCGCCCCGGGGACCCGGGCCCCCCCGGCAGCAACCTGGCCGGCGGCAAGCCGATCGAGGCCTCCGGGCAGGCCTGGACCTTCGCCCCGGCCAACGCCAACGACAACAACACCGCCACCTACTGGGAGGGGAACGGCGGTGCGTACCCCAACACCCTGACGGTGAAGCTGGGTTCGGACGCCGACCTGCAGCGGGTGGTACTCAAGCTGAACCCCGACGCCGCCTGGGGCGCCCGCACCCAGAACATCCAGGTGCTCGGCCGGGCCGACGGCGCCACCGGCTTCACCAGCCTCAAGGCCGCCGCCGACTACCGCTTCGACCCGGCGAGCGGGGCCAACGCGGTGACCGTCCCGGTCACCGGCCGGGCCTCCGACGTGCAGCTGAGGATCACCGCCAACTCCGGTGCCCCGGCCGGGCAGGTGGCCGAGTACCAGGTCATCGGCACCCCCGCGCCCAACCCCGACCTCACCGTCACCGACGTCTCCTGGACCCCGGGGACGCCGAACGAGACCACCGCGATCACGCTGCGCGCCACCGTGAAGAACGTCGGGAACCTGCCCTCGCCCGCCGACACCGTCGACTTCCTGCTCGGCGGCGCGCTCGCCGACAGCGTCGCCGTCCCGGCGCTGGCCGCCGGTGAGTCGGCGACCGTCTCGAAGTCGATCGGCACCCGCCCGCAGGGCACCTACCTGCCGAGCGCCCGGGTGGACGCCGACAACTCGGTCCGGGAGCGGAACGAGGACAACAACCTGCTGGCGGCCGCCGGCCCGATCACCGTTTCCCAGGCCCCCGGCCCGGACCTCGAGGTGCTGGACGTCACCCCGAACTCGGCCAGCCCGGCCGCCGGTGCGTCCACCTCCTTCACCGTCCAGCTGCGCAACCGGGGCATCGACCCGGCCCCGGCCGGTGTCACCCGGCTCACCGTCGGCACCGCCACGCTGAACACCGCCACCCCGGCCATCGCCGCCGGACAGACCGTCAGCCTCCCGGTGACCGGAACCTGGACGGCCGTCAGCGGCGGCGCGACGATCACCGTCACGGCGGACGCCACCGGCACCGCCGCCGAGACCAACGAGAACAACAACGTGCTCGCCAAGCCGATCGTGGTCGGCCGGGGTGCCGCCGCGCCGTACACCTCCTACGAGGCCGAGGACGGCGCCTACCAGGGCGAGTTGCTCCAGGCGGACGCCGTCCGCACCTTCGGGCACACCAACTTCGCCGCCGAGTCCTCCGGCCGCAAGTCCGTCCGGCTGACCACCACCGGCCAGTACGTCGAGATCACCTCCACGGTGCCGACCAACTCGATCGTGGTCCGGAACTCCGTCCCGGACGCCCCCGGTGGCGGCGGCACCGACACCACGCTCAGCCTGTACGCCAACGGCGTCTTCGTTCAGAAGCTCCAACTCTCCTCGAAGCACAGCTGGTTGTACGGCACCACCGACCAGCCCGAGGGTCTGACCCAGACCCCGCAGGCGGACGCCCGCCGGCTCTTCGACGAGGCGCACGCCCTGCTCCCGCAGAGCTACCCGGCCGGCACCAGGCTGCGGCTGCAGAAGGACGCGGGTGACACCGCCGCGTTCTACGCCCTCGACCTGATCGACCTGGAGCAGGTCGCCCCGCCGACCGCCAAGCCGGCCGAGTGCACCTCGATCGCCGACTTCGGAGCCGTCCCGAACGACGGGCTGGACGACAGCGCGGCGATCCAGGCCGCCGTGACGGCCGATCAGAACGGCACCATCTCCTGCGTCTGGATCCCGGCGGGCCAGTGGCGCCAGGAGAAGAAGGTCCTCACCGACGACCCGCTGAACCGCGGGATGTACAACCAGGTGGGCATCCGGGACGTGACGATCCGGGGCGCCGGCATGTGGCACTCGCAGCTCTACTCGCTGATCGAGCCGCAGAACGCCACCGGCTCCATCAACCACCCGCACGAGGGCAACTTCGGCTTCGACATCGACGACAACACCCAGATCTCCGACATCGCGATCTTCGGCTCCGGCCGGATCCGCGGCGCCTCCGACGGCTCGGAGGGCGGCGTCGCCCTGAACGGCCGGTTCGGGAAGAACACGAGGATCAGCAACGTCTGGATCGAGCACTCCAACGTCGGTGTCTGGGTCGGCCGCGACTACGACAACATCCCGGACCTCTGGGGCCCGGCCGACGGCCTGCAGTTCAGCGGCATGCGGATCCGCGACACCTACGCCGACGGGATCAACTTCTCCAACGGCACCCGCAACTCGACGGTCTTCAACTCCACCTTCCGCACCACCGGCGACGACGCGATGGCCGTGTGGGCCAACAAGTACGTCAAGAACACCTCGGTGGACGTCGGTCACGACAACGCCTTCGTCAACAACACCGTCCAACTCCCCTGGCGGGCAACGGGCATCGCGGTCTACGGCGGCTACGGCAACCGGATCGAGAACAACCTGGTGTACGACACCGCCAACTACCCCGGCATCATGCTGGCCACCGACCACGACCCGCTGCCCTTCTCCGGGCAGACGCTGATCGCCAACAACGCGATCTACCGCAGCGGCGGCGCGTTCTGGAACGAGGCCCAGGAGTTCGGCGCGCTCACGCTCTTCGCCGCCAACCAGGACATCCCGGGAGTGGTCATCCGGGACACCGAGATCCACGACTCCACCTACGACGGCATCCAGTTCAAGACCGGCGGCGGCACGATCCCCGACGTGAGGATCACCAACGTCCGGATCGACAGGTCGAACAACGGCGCGGGCATCCTGGCGATGTCCGGCGCCCGGGGCAGCGCGACCCTCACGGGCGTGACGGTCGCCAACTCCGCGAAGGGTGACGTGGTCCGCCAGCCCGGCACCAGCTTCACCTTCACCAACGGATAGGCGGGCCCGAAGAGCTGACGGGGCGTCACCCGGACCGTACGGTCCGGGTGACGCCCCGTCGGGGTGGTGGATGCTAGAGGGTCGCCGCCGCGGTCAGGTCGGAGGCGGTGGTGGCGCCGCCGGGGAGCTGGGTCCAGTCGGTCCACTGTCCGGTGGTGGTCTCCAGCTGGGAGCGGAAGACCATGCCGCCGGCGATGCCGTAGAGGTGCACCCGGGTGCCGGAGACGGTGCTGGTGAGCGCCTTGAGGTTGCCGCCGGGCAGTTGGGTCCAACTCTGCTGGAAGGAACCGCGGTTGTAGTCGCCGCGCTGGGCGAACGCGGTCCCGTTTCCGCCGACGATCTCCAGGTGGACGACGTTGGCGACGATGCTCGCGGTCAGGTCCTGGACGCCCGAGGCGTCGCCGGGGATCTCACCCCAGGCGCTGAAGGTGCCGGTGGTGGTGTCCAGGTCCGCGCCGTAGACGCGGGTCCGGGAGAGGGCGTAGACGCGCACGGTGGTGCCGGAGGCGACGCTGGTCACCTTGTCCAGCGGCGCGTCGCTGACCTTGCGCCAGGTGGTGTCGAAGTGCCCGGCGTCGTAGTCACCGCGCTGCAGCCAGAGCGAGTGGTCCCAGCCCACGATCAGTACCTGCACGACGTTGTCGACGATGGTCGCGCTGATGTCGCGGACTCCGGTGGCGTCGCCGGGCAGTTGGCCCCAGGCGCTCCACTGGCCGGTGACGGTGTTCAGGTCGCGGCCGAACACCCGGCCGCCCGCGATGCCGTAGACGTGCACCACGTTCCCGGTGGTGACGCTGGTCAGCTGGGAGAGGTCGGCCACCCCGGCGGACTCCGGCCGTGACCACTGCGCGTCGAAGCTCCCGGTGGTGAGGTCACCGCGCTGGGCGGCCATCGTGCCGGTGCCGTCGGTCAGTTGGAGCGCGACCTCGCCGGGCGCGCCGGTCGACACCCGGTACATCACGGTGGCGTGCGGGCGCACCATGGCGGAGATGACGCCGGTGGTGGTGCCGGTGGTCTTCGTCCAGAGGTCGGTCAGTCCGAAGGACGGGGAGGCCGGCAGGCCGATGTTCGCGGCGGTGGTGGCGATGGTCCTGGTGGTGTCGCTCTCGTTGAAGAGCGTCACGGCCACGTCGCCGTCGGCCAGCGGCTTGGCCAGGATCGAGGTCCCGGGCACCGAGGGCACCGGGACGCCCTGCCGGCCCAGCGGGTCCTGGTCGACCGCGATCACCTCGCGGTTGCCGTAGACGGCCAGGGTGTCGGGGGTGGCGTCGACCAGGTTGGTCCCGGCTATCAGCGGGGCCGCCATCACGGCCCAGAGGCTGAACTCGGAGCGGGCCTCGTCCGGGGTGAGCGAACCGTGCCTGGCCGTGGTGGTGCCGATCTCCAGCATGTCCGGGTCGTTCCAGGCGCCCGGGCGGGCCGAGGCGTACAGCTGCGCGTTCGCGCGGTAGTTCTCCAGTAGCCCGCCGTAGGTGTCGTCGTTCGGCAGCGACCAGGTCGGTGCGATGTCGTTGTTGGTCCGCCACATGTTCCCGTACTTCGGGGCCAGGGCGAGGTTGCGGTCGGTCGGGGAGCTGATGCTGAGGACGATCCGGCTGCCGTCCTTCTTCGGGGCCGCCTGCAGCGCCTCGCTCATGGCCTTGTACCGGGCCTCCCAGCCCGGTGCCGCCATGGTCGGCGCGTTCTTCTTCTCGAAGGGGTGGCAGTTGTCGTACTTGAGCAGGTCGACGCCCCAGCTCGCGAAGGTCTCGGCGTCGGTCTTCTCGTAGTTCATGCTGCCGGGGAAGTAGCCGCCGTCCTTCGGATTGGCGCAGGTGCGCCAGCCCGAGCTGGAGTAGATCCCGAGCTTGAAGCCCTTGGCGTGCAGGGTCGCGGCGAGCCCGTCGATGCCGTGGGGGAACTTGTCCAGGTTGGGCTGCAGCCGGCCGCTGTCCGGGTCCCGGCCCCGGTTCGGGTCCGCCTCGCTGGGGGCGGCCACCATCCAGCAGTCGTCGAGGTTGACGTACTCGTACCCGGCGTCGCGGAGACCGGTGGAGATCATCCGGTCCGCGGTGGCCAGGACCTTCTCCTCCTTGACGTCGCAGCCGAAGGCGTTCCAGCCGTTCCAGCCCATCGGCGGGGTGAGGGCCTGGCCGTTGTCCAGGGCGTGCGCGGGCGGCGCCTCGGACAGCACCAGGGCCGCCGGGGCGGCTGCCAGGAGCAGGGCCAGCGCCGTGGTGGCACCGAGCGTCCGCCGGGTACGGGTCGTTCCCATGTCGTCCTTCGGTAGGGGGGTGAGCCTGTCCGTCACGATCACTCGTAGCGGTACAGGAGGGCGTCGCGTTCGTCCTGCTCGATCATGGCGACGGTCAGGTCCGGGTCGCCGATGTTGGCCTGGGTGACCCGGGCCGAGCTGGGGATGCGGTCGGGGGCGAGCCACTGCTCGGGCTTCCAGGCGGAGCCGCGGAGGAAGGCCTTCGGGCAGTGGCCGTAGACCTCCTCGACCCGGACCACGACGGCGCTGCGCGGGGGCTTGCCGACGGCGGTGAGGCGGGCGAGCAGCCCGGGGTCGGCGGTGACCAGGGCGCGGCCGTTGACCCGGAGGGTGGCGTCCCGGCCGGGGACCACGAAGAGCAGGCCGGCCCGGCCGGTCTCGACCAGGTTGTGCAGGCTGTCCAGGCGCTTGTTGCCGGTGGCGTCCGGTATCGCCAGGGTGTGCTCGTCGAGGACGGTGACGAAGCCGGGCGGGCCGCCACGCGGGGTGACGTCGCAGCTGCCGTCGGCGCCGGTGCTGGCGAGCATCACCAGCGAGGAGCAGGCGATCAGCTCGCGGGAGGTGTCGTTGAGGTGGTCGACCTGCTTGCGGTGGGCGTTGGGGCCGGGGTGCTCGTACAGCTCGCGCAGCTGCTCCACGGAGCGCAGCGCGCCGGTCTCGAGGGCCTCGAAGGCGTCTGGTGTGGTCACGTACCGGCACGGTAGTCCACGGACGATCTTGGCGGCAGGGGATATTCCCACCGGTGCGCCCGGAGCGCGACCTGACGGAGTGAAACATGACACAGGGGCGGCCCCTCCCGGCCGGTTCCGGACGCGTGGCACAATGTCGGCAGAAACAGCAGTGACGTTCAGCGCACTCCGGGGTCGGTGAAAATCCGAACCGGCGGTTACAGTCCGCGACCCGTCCGCAGCCAGCGGCCGGTTGACCAGGTGAAATTCCTGGACCGACGGTTAAAGTCCGGATGGGAGGCGTGCGCGGGCGGGCAGTGATCTGCGTGTGACGGCGGTACCGCGGTCCCTTCCCGAGGGGCCGGGGAAAACAGCACGAGCGGTCTCTTTTCCGGCAAGGGGAGAGCTCTCTCGACCGCCCCTCCGTCACGTCGTGTCATCTCCCGCCGTGTCCTCTCCCGTGCCACACCCCGGAGTCCGCGCCCTAGTAGCGCGAGGAGAACCCGGGTGTTCACCGGCATCATCGAAGAGCTCGGCGAGGTCGTCTCCATCGAGGAGATCGGCGAATCCTCGCGCATCCGCCTCCGGGGCCCCCTGGTCTGTACCGACGCCGGGCACGGCGACTCCATCGCGGTCAACGGCGTCTGCCTGACCGTGGTCGACAGCCCCGAGCAACTGGCCGCCGGCACCGGCGAGTTCAGCGCCGACGTGATGGCCGAGACGCTGCACCGCTCCAGCCTCGGCGCGCTCGCCACCGGATCCAAGGTCAACCTGGAGCGGGCCATGGCGCTCGGCGCCAGGCTCGGCGGCCACCTGGTCCAGGGCCACGTGGACGCCACCGGCACCCTGCTCTCCCGCGAGCCCGGCGACCTGGACGCGGACGGGAACCTCCGCTGGGAGGTGCTCCGCTTCTCGCTGCCCCAGGGCATCACCCGCTACCTGGTGGAGAAGGGCTCGATCACGGTCGACGGCGTCAGCCTCACCGTGGTGGAGGCCGCCCTCGACAGCTTCACCGTCAGCCTCATCCCGGCCACCCTGGCGCTGACCACGCTCGGCGCCAAGCGGGTCGGCGACCCGGTCAACCTCGAGGTGGACGTCCTCGCCAAGTACGTCGAGCGGCTGCTCGACTCGCGCACGCTCCCCACCACCCTGCCCACCACTTTCCCCGGGGACGCCTCGTGAACTGGCTCAACGAAACCGCCTTCTCGATATTCGGCCAGAGCGTCAGATGGACCGACATGGTGGGCAACCTGCTCGGCCTGGCCGCGCTCGCCCTCGGCTGGCGCCGCTCGGTCTGGAGCTGGCCGGTCCAGCTGCTGTCCGGCGTGGTGCTGATCGGCGCCTACCTCTCGGCCCACCTGACCGGCCTGATCGGCAAGCAGGGCATCGTGATCGTGGCCGCCGTCTGGGGCTGGACCCAGTGGCAGCGCGGCCGCCGCGCCACCGGTGAGATCGAGGTCCGGTTCGCCACCGCCCGCGAGCGCGCCGTACTGGCCGGCGCCACCGCGCTGGGCACCGTCGCCCTCGCCGGGCTGTTCATCGCCGTCCCGGAGCTCTCCTGGAGCCCCTGGGCCGACGCCTACATCTTCGTCGGCACGCTGGCCGCGATGTACGCGCAGGCCAAGGGCTGGGTCGAGTTCTGGTTCGCCTGGATCGCCGTCGACCTGGTCGGCGTCCCGCTCGCCTTCACCAGCGGCTACACCTTCTCCGGCATCACCTACGCCATCTACTTCGTCCTGGTGCTGCTCGGCCTGCAGGCCTGGTGGACCCGCACCCGCACCCCCCGTGCCGCCAACCCGGCCGTCCCGCAAGGAGTTTCGGCATGACCGTGCAGCCCGAGAACGACATCCGTCAGCTGGTCGACGACGCCTTCGCGCTCGACCCGGTGGAGCGGGCCGTCGCCGACATCGCGCTCGGCCGGCCGGTCATCGTGGTCGACGACGAGGACCGCGAGAACGAGGGCGACATCGTCTTCGCCGCCTCGGCCGCCACCCCCGAGCTGATGGCCTTCACCATCCGCTACTCCTCCGGCGTGATCTGCGTGCCGATGACCGGCGAGGAGCTGGACCGGCTCAAGCTGCCCCCGATGACCCAGGTCAACGAGGACCGCAAGGGCACCGCCTACGCCGTCTCGGTGGACGCCCGTGACGGCGTGGACACCGGCATCTCGGCCGCCGACCGGGCCCGCACCGTCAAGCTGCTCTCCACCGTCGCCACCGAGCCGGGTGACCTCACCCGCCCCGGCCACGTCTTCCCGCTGCGCGCGGTCGAGGGCGGCGTGCTGGTCCGCCCCGGCCACACCGAGGCCGCCGTGGACCTGGCCCGCCTCGCCGGGCTGGCCCCGGCCGGCGCCATCGCCGAGGTGGTCAACGACGACGGGACCATGGCCCGGCTGCCCGAGCTGGTCGCCTTCGCCCGCGAGCACGGCCTGGCGATCATCTCGATCGAGGACCTGATCGCCTACCGGCGCCGCACCGAGCTGCACGTCAAGCGCACCGCCGTCACCCAACTGCCCACCGAGCACGGCGAGTTCACCGCCGTCGGGTACAAGGGCACGCTGGACGGGGTCGAGCACATCGCGCTGGTGGCCGGTGGTCTGACCGCGGACGGCAAGCTCCCGGTCGGCGAGGACGTGCTGGTGCGCCTGCACTCCGAGTGCCTCACCGGCGACGTCTTCGGCTCGCTGCGCTGCGACTGCGGCCCCCAGCTGGACGCCTCGCTGGAGGAGGTGGCCGCCTCCGGCCGCGGCGTGGTGGTCTACCTGCGCGGCCACGAGGGCCGGGGCATCGGCCTGACCCACAAGCTGCGCGCCTACGAGCTCCAGGAGCAGGGCCGTGACACCGTGGACGCCAACCTCGAGCTCGGCCTGCCCGCCGACGCCCGGGACTACAGCATCGGCGCCCACATGCTCGTCGACCTCGGGGTCCGCTCGCTGACCCTGCTCACCAACAACCCCGACAAGACCGCCGCGCTCGCCGAGCACGGCATCAAGGTCAAGGGCCGCCGGGGCCTGGAGACCCAGCCCGGCGAGCACAACGCCGCCTACCTGCGCACCAAGCGGGACCGGATGGGCCACGAGCTGACCCGGCTCGACCCCGAGGCCTGACACGACCCCGGCAGCCGGCGCCTGACCTGACGAACCACCACCACACAGAGAACGGACCACCCACGTGAGCGGCCACGGAGCCCCCGAGCTGACCCTCAAGAACTGCGCCGACCTGCGGGTCGCGGTGATCGCCGCGCAGTGGCACCAGCAGGTGATGGACGGCCTGCTGGACGGCGCGCACCGCGCCCTCAAGGAGCTCGGCATCGAGGAGCCGACCATCGTCCGGGTCCCCGGCACCTTCGAACTCCCGGTCGCCGCCAAGGTGCTGGCCGAGCGCGGCTACGACGCCGTGGTCGCGCTCGGCGTGGTCATCCGCGGCGGCACCCCGCACTTCGACTACGTCTGCCAGGGCGCCACCCTCGGCCTCACCGACGTCAGCGTGCAGACCGGCGTCCCGGTCGGCTTCGGCGTGCTGACCTGCGACAACGAGCAGCAGGCGCTGGACCGCGCCGGCCTGCCCGGCTCGGCCGAGGACAAGGGCCACGAGGCCGTCACCGCGGCCGTCGCCACCGCCGCCGCGCTGCGCTCGGTCTCCGAGCCCTGGCGCTGACCCGGTAGCGGGCCGGCGTGACGGCCAGGTGTGACGGGCCGTCGCGCGCCCGACGTCCAACGGAGTGTCCACGCTCCGGAATCGTTTACCGTCCGTCAGTCCGCAAGCCGTAAGGTGAGCTCATCATGGCTTCGAAGACATTCGAGGAGCTGTTCACCGAGCTCCAGCAGAAGGCCGCCACGGCCGACCCCTCGACCTCCCGCACCGCGCAGCTCGTCCAGCAGGGCGTGCACGCGATCGGCAAGAAGGTCGTCGAGGAGGCGGCCGAGGTCTGGATGGCCGCCGAGTACCAGTCCACCGAGGAGACGGCGGAGGAGATCTCACAGCTCCTCTACCACCTTCAGGTGATGATGGTCGCGCGCGGGCTGACGCTGGACGACGTCTACAAGTACCTCTGAACCTCTGACACCCCCTCAGCACCGAACACCCACCTCTTGATGAAGGGCTCCTCTCTCATGCTGCGCATCGCCGTCCCCAACAAGGGTTCGCTCTCGGGTCCCGCGGCGGAGATGCTCCATGAGGCCGGCTACCGCCAGCGGAAGGACCCCAAGGAGCTGGTGCTGGTCGACCCGGAGAACCAGGTCGAGTTCTTCTTCCTCCGCCCGCGCGACATCGCGGTCTACGTCGGCTCCGGCCGGCTCGACGTCGGCATCACCGGCCGGGACCTGCTGCTGGACTCCGCCTCGGACGCCGAGGAGGTGCTGGCGCTGGGCTTCGGCGGCTCCACCTTCCGGTTCGCCAAGCCGGTCGGCTTCGACGTCGCGGACGCGCAGGGCCTGGAGGGCCTGCGGATCGCCACCTCCTACACCGGGCTGGTCGAGCAGCACCTGGCCGAGCAGGGCGTGAAGGCCACCGTCACCAAGCTGGACGGTGCGGTGGAGACCGCGGTGCAGCTCGGCGTGGCCGACGTGATCGCGGACGTGGTGGAGACCGGTACCAGCCTGCGCAACGCCGGCCTGGAGATCTTCGGCGAGCCGATCCTGGTCTCCGACGCGGTGGTGATCCGGCCCAAGGGCGCCGGCGAGGACGCCCGGGTGGAGGGCTTCCTGCGCCGCCTCCAGGGCGTGCTGGTGGCCCGCCGCTACGTGCTGATGGACTACGACATCCGGGCCGAGAAGGTCACCGAGGCCGTCGCCCTGACGCCGGGTCTGGAGTCGCCGACCGTCTCCCCGCTGCACACCGAGGGCTGGGTCGCGGTCCGCTCCATGGTGCTCCGCAAGGAGGCCCAGCGGATCATGGACGACCTCTGGGCGATCGGCGCCCGGGCCATCCTGGTCACCAACATCCACGCCTGCCGGATCTGAGACCGCCCGCCTGCCGTCGGCCGGCGTGTAAGCACCTCGTAGGGTGGGACGTCGTCAGCGACGTCCCACCCTTCGGCTTTCCCCCGTCTGGAGAACCACCGTGTCCAGCCCCGCCGGCCCGCCCGTCGTCGAACCGCCCGTCGTCGAACTGCCCGTCACCTGGGCCCCGCGCCGCAACCGGGTCGTGCTCGGGGTGATCTGCGCCGTCTTCCTGGTGCTCTTCACCACCATGGCCGTGGCCCTGCCCCCGCACTGGCACGTCAACGACCGGGTGGCGATGTTCTGCTCCGGCCTGCTGTTCGCCTCGGTCGGGGTGGTGCTGGCCCGCCCGCAGGTGAAGGCCGACGCCGAGGGCGTCACGGTGACCAACTTCGTCCGCAGCCACCGGCTGGGCTGGGCGCAGATCGTCCGGGTGAACTTCCGTCAGGGCGACCCGTGGGTGACGCTCGACCTGGCCGACGGCACCGCGCTGGCCGCCGTCGGCATCCAGGCGGGCGGCGGTCGCGAGCAGGCGGTGCGGGCCGCCCGGTCCCTGCGCGACCTGGTGGACCACCGCGGCGCGGCCCGGGTCTGACGGGTCCTCCGTTCCCGTACGGCCATCGTCTACGCTGGCCCAGACCCTACGACCTGAGGAGTGACACCTCCCCTCGATGGACGATCCGCCCGGTAGCAGTACCGATGCCGTCCCGCTCGCCGAGGGGGCGCCGGCGTGACCACCGCCTGGCTGCTGCTGCTCGCGGCGGTGCTGCTGATCCTGGCCAACGGCCTGTTCGTGGCCGCCGAGTTCGCCCTCGTCACGGTCGACCGCGGTGCGGTGGAGCGCTCCGCCGCTGAGGGTGACCGCAAGGCGCAGGGCGTCCTGAAGGGGCTGCGGCAGCTCTCCTTCCAGCTCTCCGGGGCCCAACTCGGCATCACCGTCACTTCCCTGGTGGTCGGCATGCTCGCCGAGCCCGCCCTGTCGGTGCTGCTCACCCCCGCGCTGCGCGGCCTCGGCGTGCCGGAGGCCGCCGCGCACGGTGTCTCGGTGGCGATCGGGATGGCGCTGGCCACCGTGGTGCAGATGGTGATCGGCGAGCTGGTGCCGAAGAACTGGGCCATCTCCCACCCCGTGCAGGTCGCCTACGCGGTGGTCGGCCCGCAGCGCGCCTTCTCCGCCGTCTGCCGTCCGCTGATCCGCTTCCTGAACGGCTCCGCCGACCGGATCGTCCGGGCGCTCGGCATCGAGCCGCAGGAGGAGCTCGACCACGCCCGCACCCCCGAGGAACTGGTCTCGCTGGCCCGGCACTCCGCTAGGGAGGGCGCGCTCGACGAGCAGTCGGCCAAGCTCTTCGTCAAGACCCTGGCCCTGGCCGAGCTCACCGCCGAGAGCGTGATGACCCCGAGGATCGACGTCGCCGCCCTCCAGCGCGACGCCACCGCCTCCGACGTGCTCAACCTGACCAGGGCCACCGGCTTCTCCCGCTTCCCGGTCTACGCCGAGAGCCTGGACGAGGTCACCGGCACCGTCACCCTCAAGGACGCGCTGGCCGTCGCGGCCGAGCGCCGACCCACCGTCCGGGTGGCCCAACTCGCCCACCCCGCCCTGCTGGTGCCCGAGACGCTGCCCTGCGAGGAGCTGCTCGACCGGCTGCGGCGCGAGCAGCCGATGGCCGTCGTGGTCGACGAGTACGGCGGCACCGCCGGGGTGGTCACGCTGGAGGACATCGTCGAGGAGATCGTCGGCGAGGTGCAGGACGAGCACGACCTCGCCGACCTGCCCGACCTGCGCCCGCTGCCGCCCCGGGACGGCCTGCCGGCCTGGGAGGCCGACGGCCGGGCCCGGCTCGACCAGCTGGAGGCGATCGGCCTGTACGCGCCCGACGGCCCGTACGAGACCCTCGGCGGTCTGCTCTCCGACCTGCTCGGCAAGCTCCCGGCGCCGGGTGAGGAGGCGTCACTCCCCGGCTGGCGGTTCACCGTGCTCGCCGTGGAGCGGCACCGCACCAGCCGGGTGCTGGTGCGGCGCACCACCGAGCGGGAGGGCGCGTGAGCTTCCTGCAACTGGCGGCCTCGCTGCTCCTGCTGCTGGGCAACGCCTTCTTCGTCGGCGCGGAGTTCGCCGTCATCTCGGTGCGGCGCAGCCAGATCGAGCCGCTGGCGGAGGCGGGCAACCGGCGGGCGCGGACGGTGCTGCACGCGCTGTCGAACGTCTCCGCGATGCTGGCGGCCGCCCAACTCGGCATCACCGTCTGCTCGTTGCTCCTGGGCGCGCTGGCCGAGCCGACCCTGGCCGGTCTGCTGGAGGGGCCGTTCCAGGCGGTCGGGATCCCCGAGCGGCTGATCCACCCGATCGGGTACGTGGTCGCGCTGGCGCTGGTGGTCTTCCTGCACATGGTGATCGGCGAGATGGTGCCCAAGAACATCGCGCTGGCCGGCCCGGAGAAGGCCGCCCTGTGGCTCGGCCCGCCGCTGGACCGGCTGGCCCGCGGGCTCTCCCCGGTGATCCGCTTCCTGAACGCCTTCGCCAACGGGGTGCTGCGGCTGTTCCGGGTCGAGCCCAAGGACGAGGTGGAGTCGGTCTTCACCACCGAGCAGCTGCTCTACCTGCTGACCGACTCCAGGGAGGCCGGGCTGCTGGACGAGCAGCGGCAGGAACGGCTGGAGGACGCCCTGGAGTTGGGGGTGCGGCCGGTCACCGACGTCCTGCTGCCCCCGGAGCAGCTGGTCACCGTGGGGAGCACGGTGACGGCCGCCGAGATCGAGGACCTCGCGGTGCGGACCGGCTTCTCCCGCTTCCCGGTGCTCGACGAGGCGGGGGAGGTCCGGGGCTACCTGCACGTCAAGGACGCCCTGGACGTGGACGACCGCGACGCCCCGGTGCCGCAACGGCTCTGGCGGCCCGTCACCGTCCTGCGCGGGGCGCTGCCGCTGGACGACGCGCTGGCCGCGATGCAGCGGGCCGCCTCGCACCTGGCGGCGGTGGTCGACCAGGACGGGAAGGCGCTGGGGCTGGTGGCGCTGGAGGACGTCCTGGAGGAGCTGGTCGGCGAGATGCACGATCCGGACCACCGGCGGCCGTAAGGGTGGCTGATTCGGCCGAACGCGTGGACGGGGTGGGCCGGACGGAGTGCCTCCCGTGACCCGGCCCGGAGGCGGGGTGAGCATGGCCGACGGTACGCGGGGCGGCTAGGCGCTCCGCGGCCGGGCGAAGGGAAGACCGGATGACGGTCGGTCAGGGCGGTGGCCAGGGTCAGCGGACGCTCCGGCGGTCGGCGGTGGCGGCGGCGGTCGCGGTCGGCCTCTGGGCGGGCCCGCTCGGCGCACTCGCCCACGCGGACCCGGAGCCCCCACCGGCCGAGCAGCCCGGAGCCTCCGCTCCGCCGTCCGGTCCGTCCGGTCCGTCGGGGCCGTTCGCCCGGCCGGGCGCCGTGTCGGGGACCGTGCCGCAGCCCGGGGTGTCGGCGCTGCCGGCGGCCGGGGTCGGTGACCCGGCGCTGGTGCGGCTCGCGCTGGACATCGCCGAGCTGCGGCCCGCCGCCGACGCCGCGCGGGTGCTGGCGGAGCGTCAGACGGTGGAGGCGGCCGGGCTGCGGCAGACCGCCGACGCGCTGGCGGCGGAGCGGGCGGCGGCCGGGGCACAGCTCCAGGACGGCGAACTGGGTGCGGCGCAGCTGGCCGGCTCGGACTACCGGGGGCAGAGCCTCTCCGGCCTCCTGCGGCTGCTGTTCACCGGGCCCGCGGCGCTGGTGCCCGACGGGGTGCCGGTCGCGGGGGCCCGGGCCCAGGCCGACCTGGTGCACCAACTGCGCGGCACGTATGCGGAGGTGAGCGGGCGGCAGGAGGCGGCGGAGCGGGTGGCCCAGGAGGCGGCTTCGACGGCCTCGGCCGGGCGGGCCGCACAGGCCGACCTGGAGCGGCGGCTCACGGAGACGGTGGCGAAGCTGGCGCAGGACGCCCGGGCGAAGGCGGCGCCCGGCGGCGGGGTGACGATGGTTCAGCCCGAGGACTCGCCCGCGCTGCCGGAGGTGGACGCCGCACCGACCGAGGCGGGGGCGCGGGCGGTCGCGGAGGCCCTGGGCCAGCTCGGCCGCCCGTACGTCTGGGGCGGCGCCGGCCCCGAGGTCTTCGACTGCTCCGGCCTCACCTCCTGGGCCTGGCAGCACGCCGGCACCCCGATCCCGCGCACCAGCCAGGAACAGTGGGCCGGCCTGACCCGCGTCCCGCTCCACGAGCTGCGCCCGGGCGACCTGGTCATCTACGACCCGGGCGCCACCCACGTCTCGATGTACCTCGGCGGCGGCCTGGTCGTCCACGCCCCCCACCCCGGCACCGTGGTCAAGATCGCCCCGGTCGGCCTGCTGCCGGTCCTCGGCGCCGTCCGCCCGGACACCGCGAAGCACGACACCTGAGCCGAGGCGCGGTGCCGGCCGCAGGCGTGGCGCGCCGCCGGGGGCGTGTACGACGCGCGGTCAGTGTGCCGCAGGCGTGGGCCGGCGCCCGCGGGCTGCGCGCGG
Organism: Kitasatospora sp. NPDC088742; assembly: GCF_055584905.1. NCBI lineage: Bacteria > Bacillati > Actinomycetota > Actinomycetes > Kitasatosporales > Streptomycetaceae > Kitasatospora > Kitasatospora sp. NPDC088742. The sequence goes on from NZ_JBVJLD010000001.1 coordinate 362,833, forward strand.
CTCGGTGGTGGGACACCCCGTCGGCCCGCCGCAGGCGTGGCACCGCCGGGCGTGTGTGACGTGCCGTCGGCTCGATGCAGGCATAGGCCTCTCGCCGACGCCGCCTGCGCTGCGCGCGGCGTTCTTCGGCAGCCCGCCGCAGGCGTGGCACCGCCGACTCCCGTGCGACGCGCCGTCAGCCCGCCGGAGGCGGGGTCCAGCGGCGGCCGTCGATGAGTTCGCCGTAGGCCTGCATCAGGTCGGGGAGGCGGAGGGTGATCAGGTCCTCGCGGCCGGGGGTGGCGGTGAGGGTGGAGAGGCGGAGGTCGCGGTAGGCGCAGGACTTCTCGTAGAGGGTGCGGATGAAGCGGCCGTTGCCGAGGTCGTCGATCCAGCCCTCGGCGACCACGTGGGTGCAGATGCTGGCCAGTTCCTCGGCGGCGTCCTGGTCCCAGCCGTCGCCGCTGCCCGCGGCGAGGGTGCGGCCGATGGCGGTGAGTTCGGCCGGGCGGTAGCTGGGGAAGTCGACCCGGGTGGTGAAGCGGGAGTTGAGGCCGGGGTTGGTGGCGAGCAGGCGGTTCATGCCCTCGGGGTAGCCGGCCAGGATGACGACCAGGCGGTCGCGGTTGTCCTCGGCGCGCTTGAGGAGGACCTGGAGCGCCTCGTCCCCGTACGCGTCGCCCTGGCTGTAGCCGGAGTTGGAGAGGCTGTAGGCCTCGTCGATGAAGAGGACGCCGTCCAGCGCGGAGTCGATCAGCTCGTTGGCCTTGACCGCCGTCTGCCCGAGGTACTCGCCGACCAGGTCGGCTCGCTGGGCCTCCACCAGGTGGTCGCCGGAGAGCAGGCCGAGCGCGTGGAAGACCTGGCCGAGGATCCGCGCGACGGTGGTCTTGCCGGTGCCGGAGGGCCCGGAGAAGACGAAGTGCCGCTTGGGCGGGGCCACCGGGAGCGACTGGTCGGCCCGCAGCCGGGACATCCGCAACTGCGCCGAGAGCGCCCGGACCTGACGCTTCACCGGGTCCAGGCCGACCATCTGCTCCAGCTGGGCGAGCGCCACCTCCAGCCCGTCGCTGCCGCCGGAGCGCAGCGGTCCGGGCCCGGACGGGGGAGCGGAACCGGCGGCGGTGGCCCGCACCGGGGTGGCGGCGGGCTCGGGCTCGGCGGGCGCGGGCTCGGCCGGGGGAGCGGCGGATACCGGCGAGGCGGGCTCCTCGGCGTCCAGGAACTCCTCGTCCGGCAACGGGAGTTCGCCCTCCGCCAGGACGGGCAGCAGCAGTTCGTCCAGCATGCCGTCCTCGGTGGCGATGGCGGCCAGCCGGGCGGCGGTGTCCATGAAGCCAGGGTCGGCCCGGTGCACGGCGCGGTAGAGCGGGAGGGCGGCGGCGCTGCGCCCGGCGCCCTCGTAGGCGCGGGCCAGCCAGTAGCGCAGCTCCTTGCGCTGGGGCTGCTCGGAGCGGCAGCGGGCCAGCGAGACGGCCAGCGGGTGCTGGGCCTGGGCGCACATGTCGAGCCGCACCCGGGCCATGCCGGCGAACAACCCGGCCTCGATGCCCAGGAGTTGGTCGTCCAGCAGCGGCTCGGTCTCGCGGATCAGCTGCTCCCAGTCCTTCAGCAGGTAGGAGCGGCAGGCGTGCAGGAAGCGGACCGAGGGGTCCTGCTCGGGGGACGCGCAGCCGGCCAGCGCGGTGTCCAGCTCGGCCAGGTGCCGGCCGTCCAGCCAGTGCGAGGCGTGTGCCAGCGCGAGGTCGCGGGCGTCCTCCAGCACGGGCTGGACCCACCAGCCCAGCCAGTACCAGGAGCTGAGTGGCCGTCGGTGCGCGGTGCGCTGCTCGCCGAAACGTTTCTGGTGGCGGTGCATCTCGACCAGCGCGGCGGAGGTGTCGCAGCGCAGCGCGTGCAGTCCGAGCCAGGCGTCCGCCATCCCCGGGTCGAGCCGGACGGCGGTGCGGAACTCCTCCTCCGCGCGTGCGTACGAGCCCGCGGCGTAGGCGTCCATCGCCCGCAGCCAGGCCCGGTCGGCCAGCCGGTCCGGCCCGGTGGTATCGGAACTCGCCATGACACTCAGCCCCCCGCCGTGTGCACCAGCACACCCCCTTGCGGAAATCGTACCGGGGGGAGGCGGTTCCGTGAGGGTGGTGCGCGCAGCCAATCCGGCATCAAATCCGGTGGCGCGCCCCGGGGTTGGACGATCTTCGACGGGGCGCCGGGAGGGGGACGGCACCTCCGGCCCACGGGGGAACGAGCCGGAGGTGCCGTGTCTGTGGCGGCGCCGGTCGCCTCCGGCGCGTTGTGCAGAACCTAAGTGGAGGCGACGCCCCAGGTCAAGGGCGCTGCGGTGGTCTCACTTAGGGTGCCCTGAGCGATCCGGCCGGTGACTCCGTGCACCAGGAGGTCGGCGTACGGACGGCTCGGGTCGGCGGCGAAGTGGGCCCGCTCGGCCACCGCCCAGCCGGCCCAGAACCCGGCCAGCTCCGGCCCGTCCCGCAGCTCGCCCCGGGCCCGGGCAGCGGCCTGGTCCAGCTCCATCCAGACCAGCAGCGCCAGCGACGGCCGCACCTCGCGGCGCCCGGCGCCCACCCCCTCGACCAGCACCACGGGCGCGGGCGGCACCTGACGGACCGTCGCGAAACGGCGCTCCACCCAGTCGTAGACCCGGTGGTGGGCGGTCCGGCCGTGCGCCAGCGGCTCCAGCACCTCGGTGCGCAGCCGCCCCGTCCAGCCGAACGGCTCCTGGTGGGTGGCCAGGTCGTCCAGGTGCACCACGGGGGCGCCGCCGAGGGCCTCGGCGAGGCGGGCGGCGAAGGTGGTCTTGCCCGAGCCGGCGTGCCCGTCCACCGCGACCAGCCGGACCGGGCCGAGCGACGGCGGCAGGGCGCGCAGCCGTCGGGCGAGCGGGGCGAGGTCGGTGTCGTTCACCACCCCACCCTACGGGCGGGCGCCGTGCGGGCGCGGTCCGGCCGGTTCTGACGTTGTGGCACCCGAGCTCGGGTGATGTGCCGTTCCGGACCGTGACGGCACGCCCGGCATCGGGCATACTGCACAACGCCAAGCCCTGTGAACGAGCGTTCACCGCGATCCGGTGGTGCTCGGGCCGACCTGCCGCGCCGACCCGTACCCTCGGGGCCGGCGCCCGACCGAGGAGGCGACGAACCCTCATGACTTCCGCCGCTGCCAAGCCCGTGGACCGCCAGCTGCCCAGCGAGGAGGCCCGCGAGCTGCTCGCCCTGACCCGGGACCTGGTGCAGAACGAGCTCCGCCCCCGCGCGGCCGAGGACGAGACCGCGAGCCGCTTCCCGCGCGAGGTGTTCACCACCCTCGGCGAGGCCGGTCTGCTCTCCCTCCCCTACGGCGAGGAGTTCGGCGGCGGCGAGCAGCCGTACGAGGTCTACCTCCAGGTGCTGGAGGAGCTGGCCGCCGGCTGGCTCGCGGTCGGCCTCGGGGTCAGCGTGCACACCCTGTCCTGCCACGCCCTGGCCACCTTCGGCTCCGAGGAGCAGCAGCGGCGCTGGCTGCCCGGCATGCTCGGCGGCGCCCAGCTCGGCGCCTACTGCCTCTCCGAGCCGCAGTCCGGCTCCGACGCGGCCGCGCTGCGCACCCGGGCCGAGAAGGACGGCGGCCAGTACGTGGTGAACGGCACCAAGGCCTGGATCACCCACGGCGGGGAGGCCGACTTCTACAGCTCGATGGTGCGCACCGGCGAGGACGGCGCCCGCGGGATCAGCTGCCTGCTGGTGCCGGGCGACGCCGAGGGCCTGTCGGCCGCGCCGCCGGAGCACAAGATGGGCATGCGCTCCTCGCCCACCGCCCAGCTGCACTTCGACGGCGTGCGGGTGGACGCGGACCGGCTGGTCGGCGAGGAGGGCCAGGGCTTCCAGATCGCCCTCTCCGCGCTGGACTCCGGCCGGCTCGGGATCGCCGCCTGCGCGATCGGCGTGGCCCAGGCCGCGCTCGACCTGGCGGTGGAGTACGCGGGCACCCGGCAGCAGTTCGGCCGCCCGATCGCCGACTTCCAGGGGCTGTCCTTCCTGCTGGCCGACATGGCCACCAAGATCGAGGCCGGGCGTTCGCTCTACCTCGCGGCGGCCCGCCGCCGGGACGCCGGGATGGCGTTCTCCAAGGAGGCCGCGATGGCCAAGCTGTTCTGCACCGACGCGGCGATGAGCGTCACGGTGGACGCCGTCCAGGTGCTCGGCGGCGCCGGCTACACCCAGGACTTCCCGGCCGAGCGGTACATGCGCGAGGCCAAGGTGCTCCAGATCGTGGAGGGCACCAACCAGATCCAGCGGCTGGTGATCGGCCGTCACCTCAGCGGCCGCTGAGCCGGTCGGCCCCAGTACGACGCGTCGGGCGCCGGTCCCCCTC